>JAADHO010000388.1:24388-28826 GCA_013151775.1 Deltaproteobacteria bacterium
CCAGCCGCTCGCCGTCCTTGAAGATGCGATAGCTGGTGACTCCACTCGCGTCCGAGGAGGCGTCCCAGCTCAGGTGCACGCCATCGTCGCGCAGCGTCAACGCGGGGCGTCCGGGCCGCGAAGGCGGCGCCGTGTCGATGCAGGCCGATGCGGGCCGCGTGCCGTCTGCGGCGGCGTCGAGCGTTGCGTCCGCCGCTGCGCCGTCCGTCGATCCCGCGTCGGCGGGTGAGCCGCCGCCCCAGCCCACGACCAACGCGCCGCAGGTCATCACGATCGCCCATGCTCTCATCTTCGCCTCCAGGTTCCGGGGCCAATCCCCCGAGACGGTACCACTCGGGGCGAGCCTGGGCGTGGCCGACTAGGCCGAGGCGCGCAGGGCCGCGAGCACGGGCCCGATGGCGTGGCGCTTGAGCTTCACGCCGACGCGATTGGCGACCACGACGGAGGAGATGTCACAGATCGGCTCGAGGGGGACGAGACCGTTCTGACGCAGCGTCTCACCCGTCTCCACGATGTCGACGATCACGTCGGCGAGGCCCGTGAGGGGAGCGAGCTCGACGGAGCCGTTCACCAAGATGACCTCCACGGGCTGACCGCGGCCGAGGAAGTGCTTGCGGGCGATGTTCGGGAACTTGCTCGCGACGCGCAGGGTTCGGCTCATGTCGGCGGTGAAGGGGAAGTCCTTCGGCCCGCAGACCATCATCCGGCACACGCCGATGCCGAGATCGACGGGCGCGAAGAGATCGTATTGGCGCTCGAGCAGCACGTCACGGCCCACGACGCCGAGATCCGCGGCGCCATACTCGACCCATGTGGGCACGTCGTCGGGCTTGAGCAGCAGGTAGCGGAGGCCTCCCGCCTCGTCGTCGCGGATCAGCTGACGCCCGCGGCGCGTGAGCGCGCTGGTGTCGAAGCCGGCGGCCTGAAGGCGCGGCACGAGCTGCTCGAGCACGCGCCCCTTGGGCACGGCGATCACCACGTCCGGCTGCATCTCAGATCCTCCCCGGTACGCGCTCGATGGTCGCGCCGAGGGCGCTGAGCTTGGCCTCGATGCGCTCGTAGCCGCGATCGATGTGATAGACGCGCAGCACCTCGGTGACGCCCTTGGCTACCAAGCCGGCGACCACGAGAGACGCGCTCGCGCGCAGATCGGTCGCCATCACCTCGGCCCCGCTCAGCCCGCTCACGCCCTCCACCGTGGCCACGCGGCCGCGCGCGTCGATCCGGGCGCCCATGCGGTTCAGCTCGGGCACGTGCATGAAGCGGTTCTCGAAGATGGTCTCCGTGATGGTGCTGCTGCCGCGGGCGAGACACATCAGCATCATGAACTGCGCCTGCATATCCGTGGGGAAGCCCGGATGGGGCGCCGTGGTCACGCTGGTCGCTCGCAGCTCGCCGCGTCGGGCCACGCGCACGCCGCTACCCTCGCGCTCCACGTCCACGCCCGCCTCGCGCAGCTTGGCGGCCAAGGCTTCGAGGTGATCGAAGGTGACGCGATCCAAGAAGACGTCCCCCGCAGTGGCCGCAGCGGCGCACATATACGTGCCCGCCTCGATGCGATCCGCGATGATGGCGTGATCCACGGGCTCGAGCTCGTCGACACCCTCGATCACGATCACGTCTGTGCCCGCGCCCTCGACGGAGGCGCCCATCTTGTTCAAGACCCGGGCGAGCTCCTCCACCTCGGGCTCGCGCGCGGCGTTGACCATGGTGGTGCGCCCGCGAGCGAGCACGGCGGCGCTCATCAGGTTCTCCGTGCCGCCCACGGTGGGGATGTCGAAGACGATCTCGGCGCCGCGCAGACGCCCCGAGGGCACCTCCACGTTCACGTAGCCGTGGTCCAGATCGATCTTGGCGCCCAGGGCCTCGAGGCCACGCAGGTGCTGATCGATGGGGCGCGCGCCAATGGCGCAGCCACCGGGCAGGGAGACCCGCGCCTTGCCGTAGCGAGCCACCAGGGGTCCGAGCACGAGCACGGAGGCGCGCATCTGCTTGACCAGCTCGTAGGGCGCGTCCGCGTCGTCGACCGAGCGGCCGCGCACGCGCACGACGCCATCCTCGAAGCTCGCCTCTTGACCGAGGTGAGAGAGCAGCTTGGTCATGGTGCCGATGTCGCGCAGATCGGGCACGTTGCGGAAGACGTGATCGCCCTCGGCGAGCAGAGACGCGCAGAGGATCGGCAAGGCCGCGTTCTTCGCGCCGCTGATGGGGATGGAGCCGGCGAGCCTCGCGCCACCGACGATGCGGATGTTGTCCACGGCCTGCGTCGTACGACAGGCGAGGGACAGCAGCAAGCATCCAGCCGATAAGAGGGTCAGGCGAACGCCAGCCCCAGGGCGAAGAGTGCGAAGCCCACGAGCACGACGAGGGCCCAACGCAGGGCTTGGGGACGCACGAGGCGATCCTCTTCGTCGATGGCGCGGGTGGCGAAGGTGAAGGCGCCGCCGACCCACAGGCCGAAGCCGAAGAGGGCCATCAGCGCGAAGGGCAGCTTGGGCCGATGCACGCCCTCGAGCAGGGCGAGGTGCTCTCGGTAGAGTTCTTCGGTGGACTTGCCGGCGTCGATGGGAGGCGCGGGCAGCTCACTCATCAAGCGCGCGATGTGCTGATCGGCGCGCCCGAGACGCTCGGGGCTCGGCGTGTAGAAGCTGCGCGTGGAGAGGATGGCGCCGCGCATGGCGCGGTAGGCGCTGAGGGCGCGATCCACGTCCATGTCCCGTTCGGCGGCGGCGCCGATGCGCTCGAGGCGATCGAGGGCCTCGCCCGGATAGGGGCTCAGCGGCGCGTACCAGCGGGCGGCGCGTCGGTAGTGGACGATGGCGGCGTCCACATCCTCGGCCTGCTCGAGGGCGACGCCCTGACGCAGCTCGGCGCGGCTCGAGACCACCACGCGCACGGCGACCACCGCCAAGAGCACGCCGGCGATGGCCAGCCCGCGCAGCAGCCGTCGACGCAGATGGCGGGGTGCTGTCATAGGAAATCGCGCCTGCGGAAGATCAGCGCCGCGAAGGTCAGCAAGATGGCGCTGTAGATCAGGGAGTAGCCCATGCTGCTCGCGAGATAGCCCAGCGGTCCCATGCTGGCCGTGTGCTCGGTCAAGGTCTGGTGGGGCGGCACGAAGAGGTCGAAGTTGGGGGTGATCTCCGCCATGAAGTGCAGCGCCGACTTCATGCCGTCGGAGAGGGCCGAGCTGCGCATATGCGCCATGCTGCCGGCGGAGCGACCGAGCACCCACACGCCCGCGGTGAAGGCGCCGGTCAAGAAGGGCGTGGAGAAGGAGGAGA
The DNA here is from genome assembly GCA_013151775.1 of Deltaproteobacteria bacterium. Taxonomy (GTDB): domain Bacteria; phylum Myxococcota_A; class Polyangia; order Polyangiales; family Houyiibacteriaceae; genus JAADHO01. The sequence continues at coordinate 27,673 of JAADHO010000388.1, forward strand.
AGAGCAGCGCGACCGCCGTCAGCAACAGCAGCTCGCCGACATTGAGCAGGTAAGACGCGAGCACGGAGGCGACGGGAGCGTCGGTGGTGAGCGCGAGGGCCGCGGTGCAGATCAAAGCAACCAGCGCGAAGGGGAGGAGCACGGCCGTGCGATCGTGAGCACGCCAGAGGGCGAGACCGAGGCCGAGGCCGAGCGTCGAGGGGCAGAGCAAGAGCCAGAGCACGGACGCGTCCGCCTGAACCGCCATCACCCAGAGCAGGATGCTGCCCATCAACGCCACGAAGGTGCCGCCGGTGAGGGTGATGCCGAGATACTTCCCGATCAGGAATTCGCTGCGCCGGATCGGCTTCGGCAGGATCACGTAGAGGGTCTTCTTCTCGATCTCTTTGTAGAGCAGGGACGAGCCAAGGAAGATCGAGATCACGACGGAGAAGAGAGAGATGGAGGCGAGGCCCACGTCCATCACCACGCGCCGCTGCTGATCGAGGGAGAGTTCGCCGAGGGCGAGGGTGAAGAGCAAGATGGCGGAGGCGATGGCGAGCACGCCGTAGAGCACGCGATCGCGCACGGCCTCGCGGAAGGTGTTCAGGCCGATGGCGTAGACGCGGCCGAACATCAGGAGCCCCCCACGTAGGCGGCGCCGGTGGCGAAATAGGAGAGGCTGTTCATGGCGAGCAACCAGCCGAAGGCGGCGAGCAGGCCGGAGAGCACGCGGGCGCGACGGAGCTGAAGCTCACCGCCTACCAGACCGAGGGTGCGCAGGGCCGCGGGCACGCCCTCGGCCAAGTGGGCGAAGATGGCCGTGAGGCCGAGCACCCAGATCAGCAAGTAGCGCGGCTGCCCCAGCGTGGCGTCGAAGCGGGAGAAGACAGCCAAGGCGTCGGCGGCGCCCGCGAGGCTGAAGACGTGGAAGAGGACGAAGGCGAAGGCGAGCACACCCGTGAGGCGCTGCCACGAGCGCGACCCTGCGCTCGCGTGGCCGGCGGCGTGGCGGGGTCCCGGATCGTCGAGCACGAGCTTCACGCCAGCACCAACGTGAACCAGCAGGCCCGCGAGCAGCAGTACGTCGAGCAAGACGCCGACGCCTGCGGGAAGCAACGAGAAACGCGCGACGAAGGCCTCGCGCCCCTCGCGGGCGGCGCCGAGCTGCCAGA
>JAADHO010000242.1 GCA_013151775.1 Deltaproteobacteria bacterium
CGCGGGGGCCACGGCTCGGGGCAGCGGCCCGAGGGCGGCGGCGAGCACGCCCAGCGTGGCGCGCGTGGCGTCGAGCTGTCGGTCGAGCAGGACGAAGGCGTCTCGCACCAGCGCCTCCCGATCCCGCAGGCTCGCCATCAAGAGCGTTCGAGACAGCTCGGGCAGATCCTGCTGGTCGAAGTGACGCAGGTGATGGCGCGCGCTGCGCTCGAGCCTGCGGGCCACCGCGATGGGCCCCGCCACGTCGGAGCCGAGGCGCGTGGCGCGCTGAGTCGCCCGGGCGACGGAGACCATGGCCAGCTCTGGGGGCGCCGATGGGCTCTCGAAGCGCCGGTAAGGGCGCGCGTAGATGCGCTGCACGATGCTAGGGCCCACACGCAGCGCCCGGTCGAGGGCGTCCGCCGCCAGGGGCGCCACCGTGCCCTCGTCCGCAGCGACCAGCGCCACGCGACGCCAGCTCTCTCGGGTGAAGCTCACGGGCAGCGTCAAGCGTCGCAGGGCCGTGACGCGCGGTCGACCTTCCACCAGCACCCAGTCGATGCGCACGGGATGACCCAGCACCAGCTGCGCACGATCGGCCAGATCCGCGGCCGCCGCGGCGAGGTCGGGATCGAGCCCCGTGCCCGGGGTCAGGACCCTCGCGCTGCGCCGATCCACGCGGTAGTGCTGGGCGCCGGGCGCGTGGGCACAGGCGCTGAGCACATCGGGATCGCCGTCGTCCACACCCGCGCTCGCCGCGCCGCCGCCGCGGGCGTCCGCGCATGTGTAGAGCAGCAGCTCCGTCCCCACCAAGGTGCCTGTGCCCGACGCCATCACCCGCGGTGACGAGAGCACCTCGAAGATGCGCGCGACGCGGGAGGCCACCTCCTCGGGGCCGACGCCACGTGAGAGCTGCGCGAAGCGCCGCGCGTAGCGTGAGGCGCTGAGGTGATTCGGCATCAGCGGCCGCATGTGCAGCGCGCCTGCCTCGGCCGACATGGCGCGGGCACACGCCAGGACGCGCTCCCGAGCGTCCGTGGTCCCCAGAGCCACCAGCCGTCCCTGGACCAAGGGCACCCCCGCCGCCGCCAAGCGAGCGAGGGCGGTGGCCTCCTCGCCGAGCCCCGACCGCGATGCGAGACCTCGGGGGAACTCGGTGAAGCAGCTCTCGGCGAGTCGAGACTCGGAGATCAGACTCGCTCCACGATCACGGCGGTGGCCTCACCACCGCCGATGCAGAGAGTCGCCAGACCACGCTTCACCTCACGCTCCGCCATGGCGTGGAGCAGCGTGACCAGGATACGCGCACCCGAACACCCGATGGGGTGACCAAGTGCCACGGCTCCACCACGCACGTTGAGCTTCTCATGGGGAACTCCCGACTTCTTCATGGCCGCCATGGCGACCACCGCGAAGGCCTCGTTGACCTCCCACAGGTCGATGTCGTCGACCGACAGCCCGGTCTTCGCCAGCGTCTTCTCGATGGCGTAGACGGGCGCCGTCGTGAACCACTGGGGATCCTGCGCGTGGCCGCCATAGCCGACGATCCGCGCGAGGGGCTTCAGGCCACGCTCGCGCACCTGAGCGCCGCTCGCGAGCACTAGGGCGGCAGCGCCGTCATCGATCTTGGAGGCGTTGGCGGCCGTGATGGTGCCCTGCTTGTCGAAAGCCGGACGCAGGCTGCGCATGCGCTCGAGCTTCACGCGCTTGGGCTCCTCGTCCTGGCTGACGACCACATCGCCCTTCCGGCCCTTGACCGTGAAGGGCACGATCTCCTGGGCGAAGGCGCCGCTCTCCTGAGCGGCCTGGGCGCGTCGGTAGGACTCCTCGGAGAAGTCGTCTTGCGCCTCGCGACTGAAGTCGAGCTCGCGCGCGCAGAGCTCCCCGCAGACGCCCATGTGCACGTCGGAGTAGGGATCCCACAGCCCGTCGTGGACCATGGAGTCGACGACCTTGCCATCGCCCATGCGGTAGCCCCCGCGCGCCTTGGGCAGCAGGTAGGGCGCCATGGACATGGACTCCATGCCGCCCGCGACGACTAGGTCCGCGTCACCGAGGAGCACGCTCTTGCTGCCGAGGATGACCGCCATCATGCCCGAGCCGCAGACCTTGCCCACGGTGGTGGCGGGTGCGGAGTCGGGGATGGACGCGGCCTTGGCGGCCTGCCGCGCGGGCGCCTGCCCCACGCCTGCGGTGAGCACGTTGCCCATCCACACCTCGTCGATCGCCTCGGGCGAGAGCCCGGAGCGCTCGAGGGCGCCGCGGATGGCGCAGGCTCCGAGCTGGGGTGCGGGGACGTTGGCGAAGGCTCCCTGAAAGGCTGCGATGGGAGTCCTGGCGGCCCCCACGATGAAGACGTCTCGGTCGGTCATGATCTCACTCCTATGTGACGGCGCACGCGGGCGCTGATCTCATCACGTGAAGAGGAGCTGTCAATGGCGCTCGCTCACAGGGACTCACAGGGACCCGGGGGCCAGAGGGCGGGCTGGCCTCGGCCTGCCACTCCGGGCACGATGTGGAGGTGATGACGCCGGACCAACGCGCGCTGCTCTTGGCCCAACGCGTGAAGGCGCTGCCGGAGGTGGCGATGCGGGCCCGCTGGACGCGCGAGGCCCTCGAGCGGCTGCCGGTGGACGAGAGCCTGGAGGTCTTGCGCTCGGCCCGGGACTGCGCTGTGGGTCGCTGTCCCGCCTTCTCCGAGGCCTGGCTGGCGATCAGTCTGGCGCTCTCGGAGCCCGCGGGCGAGGCCTTGCGGCGTCGACTGCTGGCGCACGCCCGCTGCTCCGGCGCCCTCGAGCTCGAGGCCCTGCTCGATCAGGGCCCCGCCGTGGACGATCCCCGCGCCTCCAAGCTGCCCGAGTTCGGACGCGGACGCCCTCCCACTCTGGGTGAGCGAAAGTCCCTGGCGCGCACACGCGATCGGGAGCTTTTGAGCCGCGTGCTGCGCGACCCACACCCCGACGTGATGCGCATCCTGCTCGATAACCCGAGGTTGACGGAGATCGACGTGCTGCGGGCGGCCTCGGCGCGACCTGTCGCCGGCCAAGTCCTGCGCGAGATCTTCCTCTCGACGCGCTGGATCATCCGCCCGAGCGTGCAGACGACCTTGGTGCTGAACCCGCACTGCCCGCGCGAGCTAGCGCTCTTCTTGGTGCCGCAGCTCTCGCGTACGGACGCCCGCCGCGCCCTCGACGTGGCCGGACTCGACGCCATGGTGCTCAGCGCCTGCCGAGGCGTCGTCCACGGCGGCACGCGGCATTGATGGACGCGTGGATCGCAGATGCGGTCGGCGTGCGCGGCACCGGACAAGTCCGGCGCCCCACGGTGAGATGGGACGCGGACGCCCTGGGCGTGCCTGACGCAGCGCTCAGGACTTCTCGACGACCTCGGCCTCAGTCACGTTCTCGTCCGTCACGCTGCGGGCAGAAGACTGCTTCTCGACCCGGCGCTCGGATGGAGTCACGTCGATGTCCTCGTCGGTGCTCAGGCCACGCTTGAGGTTGCGCACGGCCTTGCCGATGCCCTCGCCGATCTGCGGCAGCCGACTGGCTCCGAAGATCAGCAGAACGATGAGGAGAATGATGACCAGTTCGCCCATTCCAAGTGTCGGCACAACCATACCTCCGGCCCCGATGAAACGCGGCGCTCGACTTGAGCCTAATCCCCGCTCCCGGTGGCCGCAAGCAGGCTGGGTCTCCGCGCCTCACGGCGATCGACGCGGGCACCACTCGACAACGCGCACGCGCCGTCTACGCTCAGGCCATGCCTTCTGTCTGGCTTCGCAAGGGTCACGTTCAGCCCGTCTGGGCCGGTCACCCCTGGGTCTTCTCCCAGGCCGTCGATCACATCGAGGGCGCTCCCGCAGCGGGAGACGTCGTCACGCTGATGGACCCGACGGGCAAGGCTCTCGGGCGAGGCTTCTGGTCACCCAAGAGCGCGATCGTCGTGCGCGTGATGAGTCGCGATCCCTCGGACGCCCTCGACGCCAAGAGCTTCCGCACGAAGCTGGAGCGCGCCTACGCCTGGCGCCAAGAGATCCTGCACCTGCCCAACGACGAGACCACGGGCTACCGCCTCTGCCACGCCGAGGGCGACGGCCTGCCGGGCCTGGTGGTCGACGTGCACGGCAGCGCCGCCATCGTGCAGCTCTCCACCTTGGGTCTGAAGCTGCGCGAGGAGATGATCTTCGGCGAAGTCGCGCGCGTCACGGGCGCCACGACGGTGATCGAGGCCGCGAGCCGGGCGCAGAAGCTCGAGGGCTTCGAGGTGGAGACGCGGGTGGTGCGCGGCGTGTCTCCTGCGCAGACGGAGTTCCGGGAGCTCGGTCTCGACTTCTCCGTGCCCGTCGAGCTCACACAGAAGACGGGCTACTACTTCGATCAGCGGGACAACCGCGCGCGCGTGGGCGCCATGGCGCAGGGTCGCCGCGTACTCGACGCCTTCTGCTACCTCGGCAGCTTCGGACTCAGCGCCGCGCGTGGGGGCGCCGAGAGCGTGCTCTGTCTCGACAGCTCCGCGCCGGCCATCGCGGGGGCCGCCGCCCTGGCGCGCAAGAACGGCCTCTCGGATCGCATCCGCCACCAATGCGAGGACACGCGCAAGGCCCTGCCCGAGCTCGCCCGACGCAAAGAGCGCTTCGATCTCGTGGTGCTCGACCCGCCCAAGCTCGCGCCCTCGGGTCGCCACCTGAAGGCGGGCAAGCGCGCCTACCGCCGAGTCAACGCCAACGCCCTTCAGCTGCTCGACCCGGGCGGGCTGCTCGTGACCTGCTCCTGTTCGGGCGTGATGCGCACGGAGGATTGGCTGCGCACGCTGGCTCTGGCGGCGCGCGACGCGGAGCGAGAGCTGACGGTGCTCGGCGTGTACGGCGCGGGCGAGGATCACCCCGTGCCGGCGCCCTTCCCCGAGGGCCGCTACCTGAAATGCGCCATCGTGCGCGTGCAGGCATGAGCGCTGCTGGACGAGAGCCGGCACCGCTGGCGGAGTTGAGCGACGCACGCTTGGCCGGGGTAGAGGTGCTGGTCACGGACGTGGACGACACGCTGACCCGCGAGGGCAAGCTCGAGCGCGAGGCCTACGACGCGCTCTGGGCGCTGCGTGAGGCGGGCGTGGCCACGGTGCTGATCACGGGCCGACCGCTGGGCTGGGCCGAGGTGATGGCGCGCCAATGGCCCGTAGCGATGGCCATCGGCGAGAACGGCGCCGGCTCCATCTGGCTGGACGACGTGGGCGTGAATCGCGCCTACTGGGATTCGGAGCTCGAGCGCGCCGACAAGCAGCGCGCCCTGGCGAGCCTGCGCCAAGAGGTCGCCGAGGCGCTGCCCAACGCGCAGGTCTCGGACGATGACGACGCGCGCCGCTGCGACCTCGCCTGGGACGTGGCCGAGCACGCGCGCATGGCCCCCGAGACGCTGGCGGCGCTCGAGCGCATGATCCTGGCGGCGGGCATGCGCTTCGTCGTGTCGTCCGTGCACGCCCACGCCATCCCGGGAGACTGGGACAAGGCGCGGGGAGCGCAGCGCGCCATCCGAGCGCGCCTCGGCATCGACCCGCTCGGCGAGCGCGGCTGCTTCATCGGCGACAGCCCCAACGACGCGGCGGCCTTCGCCGGCTTCGAGCTCAGCGTCGGCGTCGCCAACGTGCGCCCCCACCTCCCCGCCCTGCGAGGCGGCCCCGGCTACATCACCCGCGAAGACCGCGGCCGCGGCTTCGCCGAGCTAGCGGCGCGGCTAGTCGACGCGCGCCGTGGTTGACGCTGGGGGCGCGTCCAGCTAGCCCACCTGCGTGTCTGGTGACCGCGACAAGCGCCTGTCCACGGCCCTGGTGCTCAGCGCCTCGAGCGCGATGGTCTGCGTGGGCGTCCTCGCCTTCCTCTGGCACACGGAGCCTGCGCCCGACCCGGAGCAGCCGAGCGCGCCCGACACCGTCGAGGTGCGCACCCAGACGCCCGAGGACACGGCGGAGAGCTTCCTCGACGCCTGGCGCAAGCGCGACCACGAGATCGCCAAGCAGCTCAGCGTCGGCCCGGCCCACGAGGCGGTGGTGGGACGCGAGCAGGGAGACGAGAGCCTCGACGAGGAGACGCGCTCGATCGTGAAGGTGTGGAACGACATGGCCCGCGACAGACTCGAGTTCATCCCCGACGAGAGCGCCAACCTCGAAGACGGAAAGCTCTTGCTCGCCGGCCAAGCGGAGGGTGAGTTCCTCGGCCGACCCTACGAGCGGCGCATCCGCTTCGTGCTCACCCACGGCCCCGAGGGCTATCGCGTCTACGACATGCAGCTCGGCCCGCGTGTGGGCGCCGGACGAGACGCGGGCCCGCCTCCGGGCGAGATGCCGCAGCGCGGGGCGGACATCCCGTGAGCGAAGACCCCACTCTGCGCGAGGGCACGCGCGCCCACTACCGGGACGCCGCCCAATACGATCGCACCTACGCACGCCGGCGCGAGGACATCGACTTCTACGCGCGCCTCGCGGAGGAGCGCGGCGGCTGCGTGCTCGAGCTCGGCGTGGGCAGCGGACGCGTCGCCGTGGCCATGGCCGAGCGCGGCGTCGAGGTGGTGGGCGTCGACCTGATGCCGAGCATGCTCGAGCGCGCGCAGCTGCGCCTCGACAAGGCGCCGCCCGCAGTGCGCGATCGCGTCACATTGCTGCGGGGAGACCTGCGCAAGCTGAGGCTCGACCGACGCTTCTCGCTGGTGGTCGCGCCCTTCAACGTCTTCATGCACCTCTACACGCGCAAGGACATCGAGCGCGCCCTGTCCACGGTGAAGGCCCACCTGAGGCCCCGTGGGCGCCTGGCCTTCGACGTGCTCATGCCCTCGCCCCACGATCTGGCGCGCGACCCGAACCACGTCTACAAGCTCGGCAGCTACACGCGCGCCAAGGACGGTCGCCGCTATCGCTACCGCGAGAACTTTCGCTACGACGCCGCGCGGCAGGTGCAGCTCGTGACCATGGCCTGGGTGGCCGACGGACACGACGGCGCGCCCGAGTCGAGCCTGCTGGCCCATCGGCAGTTCTTCCCGGCGGAGCTCGAGGCGCTGCTCCACTACAACGGCCTCAGAGTCGAGCGCCACGAGGGCGGCTTCGAGGGAGAGACGCTCGACGACGAGAGCGAGTCGCAGGTGGTGGTGGCCAAAGCGCGCGCCCGTGGACGCGGCAAACCGACCCGCGATGCACGCTGACAGCAGGCTCGGCGTCAGGCGCCCGCGGCCGCGAGCGCCTCGTCGACCATGAGCTGATGCTGCGCCTCGTCGGCCCAGCGCGCCTGCCCCTCGGGAGGCAGCTTGTCGATGGGATCGAAGTAGAGGAAGTGTTCGCCGGGCTTCACGGAGGGCGCGGTGTAGACGCTGACGCCCGTGACTCGGTCGTAGCTCTCGTAGGAGTGCACGGAGCGCTTGCCGCCGCCGCCCGGCGCGTCGACCACGAAGGTCGGCGTGTTGTAGCCGGCCAGGCTGCCGCGCACGTGCTTCTCGATATGCGCGGCGTGGGCCACCGTCGTGCGCAGCTCCTCCGTGCCCTCGACCAGGTCGTGCTGGTACACGTAGTAGGGGTGCACGTTCACCCAGCTCAGGCGCCGGGCGAGCAGGATCATCGTCTCGACGCTGTCGTTGACACCGCGCTGCAGCACGGACTGATTGCGGATCATCACACCGTCCGAGACCAGCCGCGCCACGGCGCGCTCTGTGATGCGCGTGATCTCGTTGGGGTGATTGAAGTGCGTGTGGAGCACGACGTCCTTGTCCATGCGGCGACCGCGCTCGACCACACCGACCAGGGCCGCCACCCAGGCGTCGTCGCTGAGCAGCTTCTGCGGCAGCACGGCGGGCCCCTTGGAGGCGAAGCGCAGGCGCCGAATGTGAGGAATGTCGAGCAGCGTCTCGCCGATCAGCCGCACGTGGTCCGGGCGCAGGTTGTAGGAGTCACCCCCGCTGATCACGATGTCCTCCAGCTCGGGGCGCGAGGCGATGTACTCGAAGACGCGCTCCCAGCGGCTCGGGCGCGCCTTGAGGCTGACCTTCTCGACCGCCTCTTGATTGGGTCCGACGGCGTAGGAGCGCGTGCAGAAGCGGCAGTAGACGGGGCAGGTGTCGAGCGTGAGGAAGAGGGCCTTGTCGGGGTAGCGATGGGTCAGACCCGGCACGGGCGCGTCGCCCTGCTCGCCGAGGGAGTCGAGCGTGAGGCGCGGGTGGTTCGGCAGGCGGGTCGAGCCCAGAGGGATGAACTGCCGACGGATCGGATCGTGGAGCGGATCGTCCCAGTCGATCAGGCTGAGCAGGTAGGGCGAGACGCGCACGGCCATGGGCGCGATGCGGAAGCCCTCGGCGGCGTCGGCGGCGAAGCCCTCGTCGACTAGCCCAGCCATCACCGAGAGCAGCGTCTCGAGCTTGGTGATGGTGTGCTTCATCTGCCAGCGATGGTCGAGGAACTCGGGCTCGGTCACGTCCTTGAAGGCGGGGATCTTGCGCCAGAAGTCGCCATCGAGAAGATCCCGATGCGCCAGGGTCGCGGGATCCACAGGCGGCCTCACGCGTCCGGTCTGGATCTCGCTCGTCGCCGCTTCCTTCGCATCTGCCATCGATTCCTCCGACTGTGCCCGCCAAGGACACGGCCGGCATCTAGCACGCGTGGAGGCCCGACGGCAGGCTGAGTTTTTGACTAAATCTGCCCGGCGCCGCAAAGACTGGGGCGTGCCTTCCCTCCACAGCGCGCCCGCGCCCCGAGCCTGCATGAACACCTCCGCCACCGACGCGAACCCCGAGGCGACCTTCTCGGGCGACAACCTCGTCTACGTGCTCTCGGCGCCGCGCTCGGGCTCCACCTTGCTGCAGCGCATGCTCGGCAACCACCCTGAGATCCACACGCACCCCGAACCGCATCTGATCTCGCCTCTGGCCCACCTCGGCTACCACGCCACGGTGGACAAGGCCCCCTTCGACCACATCAACGCGGCCGAGGCGCAGCGCGCCTTCATCGACTCTCTGCCCGCTGGCGAGTCGGACTACCTCGACGCTCTGCGGGCGTACACGAACACGCTCTACGGACGCGCCCTCGCGAGCACGGGTCGCTCGCGCTTCCTCGACAAGACGCCCGCCAACGCGCTCAGCCTGCCCTTCTTGGCCAAGCTCTACCCGGACGCGCGCTACATCGTGCTGACGCGCCACCCTCTCGCCATCTTCAGCTCCTTCGCCGACAGCTTCTTCGAAGGCGACTGGCAGACGGCGCACGACTTCAACCCAATAGTCGAGCGCTACGTCGCGGCCCTCGGGCGCTTCCTGCGCGAGCGCCCCGTGCCTCTCCACCACGTGCGCTACGAGGCGCTGGTCGCCGAACCCGAGGCGCGCCTCGAACACATCTTCGCCTTCCTCGGGCTCGAAAACGCCGCGGAGGCGGCCGACTACGGGCGAGGCGTCGAGGCCAAGGCGGGCATGGGCGATCCCATCGGCGTCGGGCGGCATCAGCGACCCGTGACGGATTCCGTGGCCAAGTGGGCGCGCGCCGTGGCCCACGACGACGCCAAGCGCGCTCTCGCCGAGCGCATGCTCGCGGGCTGTGCGCCGGAGGATCTGGAGGCCTGGGGCTGGGACGCGGAGAGCCTCTGGGCGCCCGTCGAAAGCGCGCAGGGCGCCCCACCCAAGCGGGTGATCAACCGCTACACACTCGAGCGCCGCCTGCTGCTCGCGCTGAAGAAGGACGTCGACACCCGCTGGCATGGGCGGCTCTTGCGGCGAGTGAAGTATTTCTGCGACGTAATCTTGCGCGACTGAGCCGTCAGCCAGCAGCGTGTTCGCAGGCGTAGACGTCGACGAAGCCCTCACCGACGGCGTGGCCGGCGGCGGCCCAGGCGCGCTCGCGATGCTGCGCCAGGAACACCAGCGGGACGTCACGAGAGAGGGAGGCGAGGCGCGCCCTACCCGCCTCGTCCAGATGTTGCGCTTCAGCGTAGAGCGCGTCGTCGCTCTCGTTCGGGTCGAGACGCACGTCGAAGAGCCACACGCTCTTGCCGCCAGCAAGCCAGCCCGCGAGCTGCTCGGGCGCCACGCTCGAGACGCGCGCCGGCGCCTCGGGATCCTCGATCACGAAGCCCTCGACTCCGTCGGCTCGTACGTAGTCCACGTGGACCCCATCGGCGCGCGTCCGAGACTTGCGATCGAGCAGAAGGCAGAGGCCCTCGAGCTGCACGCGCAGATCGCCCGGACGCGCCGCGTCGGCGAAGAGCTCGTGGCGATGTTGCTTGTCCACCACCAGACGCAGAGCGTCGTGCCCCGACGCCTCGAGGCGACGCTTGGCTTCGCGCCGCGCCTGGGGCGTGAAGTGGATCTCCGGCGCCTCGACCTGCTCACCCTCGGGCGACGCGTCGGCGCGCTCGTGGCAGCTCCCGCAGCCCTCGCTCACGCGCTGACGAGCTGTCGCAACACGTATTGAAGGATGCCGCCGTGGAGGTAGTACTCGACCTCCTGCGGCGTATCGAGGCGAGCGATGGCCGTGAAGCTCTTGTCGCCAGCACGCACGGTCATCTGCTTCTGAGGCTCGAGCCCGTCGGCGATGCCGAGCACGGAGAAGACCTCTTCGCCCGTCAGACCCAAGCTCGTGGCGGACTCGCCGGGCGCGAACTCCAAGGGCAGGACGCCCATGCCGATCAGGTTGCTGCGGTGAATGCGCTCGTAACTCTCGGCGATCACCGCGCGCACACCCAGCAGCAGCGTGCCCTTGGCGGCCCAGTCGCGGGACGAGCCCGTGCCGTAGAGCTTGCCCGCGATCACCATCAGGGGCGTGCTCTCCTCGGCGTACTTCACGGAGGCGTCGAAGATGCTCATGCCCTCGCCATCCGGCAGATGGCGGGTGACGCCGCCCTCCGTGCCAGGGGCCAGCAGGTTGCGCAGGCGGATGTTGGCGAAGGTGCCGCGCATCATCACCTCGTGGTTGCCCCGCCGGCTGCCGAAGGAGTTGAAGTCGCGATCGTCCACGCCATGCTCTCGCAGGTAGCGCGCCGCTGGGCCGTCCTTGGCGATCGCGCCGGCCGGAGAGATGTGGTCCGTGGTCACCATGTCGCCGAGCAGACACAGCAGGCGGGCGCCCTCGATGTCCTTCGGGGGCGGCGGCTCGCCGGGCTCCACGTCGTCGAAGAAGGGCGGGTTGCGGATGTAGGTGGAGTCGTCCTGCCAGTCGAAGGTGCTGCCCTCGGGCGCCTTCACGGCACGCCACTCCTCGGTGCCGTCGAGCACGTGGCCATAGCGCTCCTGGAACTGCTCACGCTTGACGGCGCCGCGGATGGCCTCCGTGACCTCAGCGTTGCTGGGCCAGATGTCAGCGAGGGTCACCGGCGCGCCCTGGGCGTCCGTGCCGATGGCCTCGGAGGCGAAGTCGATGTTCAGGGTGCCCGCCAGGGCGTAGGCCACCACCAGAGGCGGCGACGCGAGGTAGTTGCCGCGGGTGAGCGGGCTGACGCGGCCCTCGAAGTTGCGGTTGCCGCTGAGCACGGCCGTGACGTTGAGGTCGGCGTCGACGACGGCCTTGGTGATCTCCGGGTCGAGCGGCCCCGAGTTGCCGATGCAGGTGGTGCAGCCATAGCCGACCAGGTTGAAGCCCAGCGCCTCGAGGTCGCCCATCAGGCCGGCCTTCTTCAGATAGTCGGTGACCACCTGCGAGCCCGGCGCCAGGCTCGTCTTCACCCAGGGCTTCACGTTCAGTCCGCGGGCGCGCGCCTTCTGAGCCACCAGCCCAGCCGCCAAGAGCACGGCGGGGTTCGAGGTGTTGGTGCAGCTGGTGATCGCCGCGATCACCACGGCGCCGTCTTCGAGCGTGAAGCGCTGATCACCCCGCGTGACTTCGGCCTTGGCGCGCCCCTCGCTGTAGGTCTCGCGGAAGCCGGCCAGAGTCGCGCCCCAGGAAGACTTCGCCTGACTCAAGGCGATGCGATCCTGAGGACGCTTGGGACCCGCAATGGAGGGCACGATGCTCGCCAGATCGAGCGACATGCTGTCGGTGAAACGAGGTGTGGGTGAGTCCGCCGTGTGGAAGAGCCCTTGGGCTCGCAGGTAGGCCTCGACCAGCTCGACGTCGGCCTCCTCACGGCCGGTGAAGCGCATGTACGCCAGGGTCTCGGCGTCCACCGGGAAGAAGCCCATGGTGGCGCCATACTCCGGGCCCATGTTGGCGATGGTGGCGCGATCCGGCAGCGAGAGCTGGGCCATGCCCTCGCCAAAGAACTCGACGAACTTCCCGACCACTCCCTTGGCGCGAAGCATCTCCACAACCGTGAGCACCAGATCCGTCGCGGTGGCACCTTCGGGCAGCTGACCGCGAAGCTCGAAGCCCACCACCTGCGGCAGGAGCATGGTCACAGGCTGGCCCAACATCGCCGCCTCGGCCTCGATTCCACCGACGCCCCACCCGAGCACACCCAAGCCATTGATCATGGTCGTGTGGGAGTCCGTGCCCACGAGCGAGTCCGGATAGGCCAAGGTGCGCCCGTCCACGTCTCTCGTAAACACCACGTCGGCCAGATACTCCAAGTTTACCTGGTGGACGATGCCGGTTCCCGGAGGCACGACGCGCATGTTCTCGAAGGCGTTCTGGCCCCACTTGAGAAATTGGTAACGCTCACGGTTACGCTCGAACTCGCGCTCGACGTTGCGAGAAAAGGCGTCCTTGGTTCCGTAATAGTCCACCTGCACCGAGTGATCGATGACCAGATCTGCCGGCTGCAGCGGGTTGATGCGCGAGGCATCTCCGCCCATGCGCCGAAAGGCCTCACGCATGGCCGCCAGGTCGACGACGGCCGGCACCCCGGTGAAGTCCTGCAGAAGCACGCGCGAGGGGCGATAGGCGATCTCCGTGGAGGGCTTGGCGGAGGGATCCCAGCTGGCCACGGCCTCGATATCCGACCGGGTCACGCTCTTGCCGTCTTCGTTCCGCAGCAGGTTCTCGAGCAGCACACGAATGGAATAGGGCAGCGTGGAGACGTCTCCGACACCGGCGTCGGTGAGCGCCCCGAGGCGATAGAGGTCAATCTCACGTCCGCCCACTGTCAAGGTGTCGCGAGCGCCAAAGCTGTTGAAGGGATGAGTCATGCGCCGCGTGTACCATGAGCCCGGGGGCTTCACCAGATGGGCTGTGGGGTAGAGCACGGAAGCTGCTGCGGCCACTCGCCGAGCCCGCGTGAGACCGGGTCGCGGAGAGCGCGTGGCAGAGAGGAGTATCGGGCAACGGCCGGTTGCGCCAAGGTCCCAGTTGCGATACAGAGCGCTCACATCTGAGTGGAGAATCAATCTCCACACCCAACTCCCCCACCCCGAGAGGCAATCCCCCCATGGCCAAGACCCGTAAGTCCACCAAGAGCCCCGCCAAGCCCAAGAACCGTCGCGGCAGCCCCGAAGCGATCGAAAAGCGAAAGGCCGCGCGTCGTCTGAACACGCTGCTCGATGGAGGCGGAAAGGGCGCAAGTAAGCTCGATGGCCGCACCGAGAAGCGCCGTCAGCGCCTGATCACTGAGCTGAAGGAAGGCAAGGGCGGCAAGAACCTGAAGTCGATGGAGGTCCTGACCAAGGTCGACGATCTGGTGAAGCTGGGCGAGAACTTCTCCTCGCTCAAGCGTGCGGGCGTGAAGGTCCGCCGCAGCCCCAACACCGCCGAGATCATCAGCGAGGCCGAGCGCGTTCAGTCGGCCTACGGCTTCGCGCCGGAGGCCTGGAAGTTCCTCGGCATCACCGTGGGTGAGACCAAGGCGGCTCCCAAGAAGGCCGCTCCCAAGCGCAAGGCCGCGAAGCGAGCCGCCCGCAAGCGCTGAGGCGCCATCGACGAGCGCATGCCACTCGGCATGCATCAGGCTCCGTCGCGCACCTCCGGGGATGGGGAGGAGCGGGCGGAGCCTTTTTCAATTGGACCTGCGCAAGGCATTCTCCGCGGCGCCCCGCAAAGCGTTGGACAGGTGGGCCAACCTTCGCTAAGAACCTGACCGCATTCGGCGCCGTGGCCAAGTGGTAAGGCAGAGGTTTGCAAAACCTCCATTCACCGGTTCGAATCCGGTCGGCGCCTCCATCCTTCCTCCGCAGCACGCGTCGAGGGAGGTCCCTCCAGCAAAGCTCCTGCGTATGCGAAGTTCCTGCGAATGAAGGCGAAACGCCCAGGTCGTGGACCGGACGGCGGGGAGCCCAGCTGGCCCCTGGCCGCCTGGGCCGGCGCCTTGGCGGGCCTGCTGCTGGCCCTGGGAGACTTCGGCGCCTCGTGGCTGTGGATGCCCTGGTGGAGCGATCGGGGTTGGCTGCTGCTGCACCTCGTCGCCCTGCTCACACCCCTGGGCGCGCTGAGCGCGATCGCCTACGATGTCGTCAGGCGACGCATCGCCAGGGGCCTCACACGCGTGTCGCGACCTCTGCCCACGTGGCTGCCCGAGTATCTGCTCGCCCTGTTGCCCACGATCGGAGTGGTGCACCGCCTCTTCTCCGGCGGCATGATGTCCCGCTTGCCAGCCCGCAGCTGGCTCGAAGGCCTGGCTCTCGTGCTCAGCCTCGCGGGCCTCGCCCTGGGGCTCAGCCTCGGCGCAGCGTTGCTCCGGCGGCTGGGCCGAGGTTCCCCCCGATCGCGTCTGCGCCTGATCATCGCGCTGCTCGTGGGCAGCTTCCTGGTCGCCAAGACGGATCAGCTCTTCTATCCGAAGCTCTACGACTACCTTCACGCCAGCCTCGGAGCGCTGAGCTTCGCCCTCGCCTTCCAAGGCCTGCGCATGCTGCTCGAAGATCGCCGCGGGCGCCTGGGCAAGGCGGCGTGGCCGGGCCGCACGGCGATGGCCGCGTGCGTGCTGGTTGCATTCTTGGCGGTGGGTCTCGGCACCCTCCGGCGCCACCAGAACGTGCAGGTCAGCTTGCTCGAGCCACGCGCGGCGATGGCGCGCAGCGTGCTACTCGGCTTCGAGCCGCTCTTGGCGCGCGCGCGCCCCTCCCGCGCCACGGCCCAGGCGGCGACCCGTGCCTTCCGCGCTCGTCGCG
>JAADHO010000371.1:0-15594 GCA_013151775.1 Deltaproteobacteria bacterium
CGGGAAAATCGCACGCACGGTTCGAAAGGGGGCCTCCTGCCGGTCCTGCTCGCTGCCTTTGCGGCGGATCGGTAGGAGGTCTACCAGTGACCAGACCTCGACTCCATGCAGGCCTCGTGGCCGCCCTCGCGCTGCTGCTCTCCAACACGGCGAGCGCAGAGACCTATCGTGTCGGACCGAGTGGAAGTTATCGACAGTTCTCGGAGCTGCCGACTCTGAACCCCGGGGACATCGTCGAAGTGGAGGGAGGCGCAGACTACGACGCGGTCTGGTTCCAAGACGACGGCGCGCCTGACAACCCGATCATCATCCGCGGCGTCCGCTCGAGCTCGGGAGCGCGCCCCGTGATCCGCGGCGGCGCCAACACGGTTCAGCTCCAAGGCGACCACTACGTGCTCGAGGGCTTCGACATCACGGGAGGGACTTCGCGCTGCGTGTATCACCACGCCGACGATATCGTGATCCGCGACGTGGTGATCCACGACTGCCCAGCCCACGGGCTGCTCGGCGCCGACAACGACTCGGGTTCTCTGCTGCTCGAATACAGCGAGGTCTACGCCTGCGGAGAAGGCGGAGGCCGACATCAAATCTACATGAGCACGGATCAGATCGCCCACCCAGGCTCCGTGTTCCGCATGCAGTTCTGCTACATTCACGACGGCAACGGCGGAAACGGCGTCAAGTCGCGCGCGGAGCGCAACGAGATCTACTACAACTGGATCGAGAATTCCTACTACCACGAGCTCGAATTGATCGGGCCCGATCCGGGCGGGACGTCGGTCGCCGAGGACGCGAACCAAGAGAACTCGGACGTGGTCGGAAACGTCTTCGTCAAGGGAGGCCTGAATCCCGACCACTACGTGCTTCGCTTCGGAGGCGACGGCACCGGCCAGACCAACGGGCGCTACCGCTTCGTCTACAACACGGTCGTGCTCGCGCCTGGCAGCTCCGGCATCTTCCGCCTCTTCGACGGCATCGAGAGCCTCGAGGCGCACAACAACGTCTTCTTTCAGACCGGCGCAGGCAACGCGCAGATCGTCCGCGATCGGGACGCCAACTGGGTCGGCGGCACCCGACGGGTCGCCGGCAGCAACAACTGGTTGATCTCGGGCACGGGCGTCCGGGACATCCCCGCCGAGTGGACAGGCACGATCGAAGGCGCGGATCCGATGTTCGAGGGCGCGTCTTCCTTCGACTTCCGCCCGGCTGACGGAAGCCCGCTGATCGACGCCGCCAACCCGAGCCCCTCGGCGGTCGCGGGCTACGACTTCCCGAGTCCTCTGCCCTTGCCGCTCTTCCAGCCACCACAACGCAGGCTGCTCGCCGTGGGTGACGCCGTGCCTCGACCCATGGCGGGCGCGGGCCTCGACCTCGGCGCCTTCGAGTTCGGCTCGGGACCGCCCGTGGTCACGCCGGACGCTGGTGTGGGTAGCCCGGACGCGGGAGCGAGCGACGCGGGCGCGTGCACGCCGAGCTGCGGCACGCGAGAGTGTGGCGACGACGGCTGCGGAGGCCGCTGTGGAAGCTGCGCGGCGGGCCTCAGCTGCAGCAGCGCAGGCGTCTGCGAGTGCGCGCTCACGAGCTGCGGAGGCGCCTGCGTCGACACCGCTTCGAGTCCAGATCACTGCGGAGGCTGCGACCAAGCCTGTGCGGCCTCGGAGGTGTGCTCGGCGGGCAGCTGCAGCGCGGAGTGCGCCGGGGGCTTGTCCGTGTGCGATCGCGCCTGCGTCGACACGACCGCCGACCGACTCAACTGCGGCGCCTGCGGCAGCGTCTGCGGCGACGAAGAGGCCTGCGTGAGCTCGACCTGCCAAGGCTCGAGCCCAGCAGGCGGAGGCTGCGGCTGCCGCATCAGCGGGGGCCGCCGCGGAGGCGCGCTGCCCCTTCTGGGCCTGGCCCTCGGCTGGCTGCTGCTTCGGCGGCGGAGGCGCTGAGCCGCACACTGACTCGCGTCAGTGAGAAGCGTTCGCCTCGAGCACGCGCAGCACGTTCTCGCCCCAGATGGCGCGCACCGGCAGGCCACGACGTGCCAGGGCCTCGCGCAGCACGCCGAGGTCGCCGACGTCGTGCATGCCGACGGGCAGCTCGGGGACGCCGTCGAAGTCGGAGCCCATACAGGCGGCGCCCGGGCCAGCGATCTCGACGATGTGCGCGAAGTGGTCGACCAAGGTCTCCACGGTCGGTGGCCGGAGCGCAGGCTCGAGACGCAGCGCCAGGGCGCGCTCCGCCGGCCCGCGATCCACCCAATACGTGCCCGTGTCGTGAACGGCGGCGAACTCGGCGCGGTGTCGATAGCGCAAGCGACGCCGCGCCCGACGGTAGTCGGCGTCGAGGAACTGCGGATAGAAATTCACGCAGACGGCGCCACCGCCCTCGGCGACGCGAGTGATCATGGCGTCGGTCATGTTGCGGCGATTGTCGGCGAGGGCCCGCGACGACGAGTGGCTCGCCAGCACGGGCTTGTCGGTCAGCTCCATGATGTCCCAGAAGGTCCTGTCGCTCACGTGGCTGACGTCCACGATCATGCCCAGGCGGTTCATCTCACGCACGACGACTCGGCCCAGAGGCGTGAGCCCGAGCTCGGGGTGCTCGCCGGAGGACGAGTGCCCGAGCGGATTGTCGGTGGACCAGGTGATCGTCATGTAGCGGTTACCCAGATCGAAGAGTTCACGCAGGCGCTTCAGCGCGAGCTCCCGGTCCGCCGTCCCCAGCGCGTGGGCGCCCTCGACGCCCATCAGCATGGCGATCTTGCCCTCGCGCGCGGCCTGCCTCACGTCGGACGCCGTGGTGCACAGCGCCGCCTCGTCCGGATGGGCGGCCGCCAACTCGCGCACGCGGCGCGTCAGGGCCAAGGCGCGCGCGTAGCTCGGGTCGCCAGAAGCGAAGCGTCGTGGGCTGACGTAGATGCTGAAGAAGGCGCCGCTGAGTCCGCCCGCGCGCATGCGGGCCGCGTCCACGTGACCACCCACCAAGGCGTCGAAGAGATCGGCGTGGTCGTCGAGCAGGCGCTGCGTCGTGTCGATGTGGGTGTCGATGCCGATCAGCAGCGGCTCGCCCCGGGTCCTTCGCGGCGCGGCGATCGCCTCGGGTTCTGGCACAGGCTCGGGAGCCTCCACCACCGCGGCACGAGTAGGGGCAGGCGGCGGCGGGGCGGCCGGCTCCCCTGCGCGCGTGGCACCGGCGCAGGCCGACAGGCCCAAGGCGAGCATCAACAGACCAAAGCGCATGGAGCCTCCATGAGCATCGAGACGGCTGACGGGCCCCGCGACATTCCCGCAGCGGACGAAAACGCTCAGCGCTCCCCGAGGCGCCGGACGATATAGGCGGCCTCATGGAGCGCCCGCATGGCGCGCTCCTCGGCCTCGCCGGCGCGCCTATTGGTCAGCTCTCGTCGCAGAGCTTCGCGCGCCTCGGCGAAGGGTCGCCGCTCGGACTCCGGAACTCCGGCGACGCGTTCGCGCCACATCTCGCGAAGCTCCTGCTCACCGATCTCGATCGCAGGGGTCCTCTGCTGCAGCACCTTCATACGCAGGAGCTGCACGCCCAGCTGATGCCTGTATTGCTCCGGCTCGATCCCCTGTGCGCGCAGCACGACGATGAAGCGTGACTCATCGAGGCCGTTCTGAGCGCGCACGAGCGCGTAGCTCCGGCTCAGCTCCTCCTCCGAGACGAAGAGGCTGAGGCGATCGGCGGCCTGGCGGATCAGAGCCTCGTCGATCATCGCCTCGAGGGCTTCGCGCGGGGCCTCGGCCTGCGTCCCCGAGTCATGCTCGGCCACGCGCTGCATCAGCTCGCTCAGGAAGATGGGCTCGTCGTTGACGAAGGCCACGATGGCCTCGATGGGTTGAGCCCGCGCCGAGCTCGTGAGCCACAACAGCGCTGCGACCAAGCCGCCCATGACGCTCAGCGTGCGATGCATTTCACCCTCCTCGTGGCCTCGATCGGCGCGTCGAGGGCGATCCCGTTCAGCGCGACGAGGTCCGCCTCCTGCCCCGACGGAGCGCAGCCTGTGGTGATCAACGCCGCGAGCGTCGTCGCGTGAGCTACCCGCCGGATGCGCAGACGCAGAGGCGACGCGCGGCCGGTCTCGCGTCGAAAGCTGCCGAGCAGCTGACGCAGGGTTGCGTCCACGTCGGCCTCATAGGGCGCGGGCGCGTTGACGATCAGCGCGAAGGAGTGATGGTTCTTCGCCGCGAAGACGACGGCGCGCGCCACGTGGGGCTCTGCGGTTGTCGATGAAGCCGCCACCGTCCCCCGCACGGCCTGGTAGCCCGCGAGTCGAAAGCGCCGGACGCTGTCGGCGGCGAGGCCCTCTCGGAACGCTCGACTCAACAGAGAGTCGCCGCCGCTGGAGAGGTGGATCAGCGAGATGCCGAGGTTTTCGTCGGGTCCCTGCGCACTGAAGTCGGCGAGGCCGGTACTGGTCTGCGCGTGAAATCCCTCGGGTAGGGCGAAGGAGAAGCCACCCAGGTCGTGAACATAGCGCCCCTCGGCCACGCGCCCGCGGCGTGGGTCCCTCCCGACCACGAGCCCCTCGAGATGGCGCAGGTAGCGATCCCGCGCGAGACGCCCCTCGGTCGCGCCGTCCGCCACGCGCGCCGTGAGAGCCAGGCGCACGGTGAGCGGCGGGGCGCCGCCTGTAGCTCGCCTCGGGCCCGCCGACTCGGTAGACGGTGCGCAGGGCGGAGCGGATGGCGCGCGGATCGTAACCCGCGGCGCGCAGATAGCGCACGGAGAGCTGATCCGCCTGCGCCTCGTCGTCCCGGCTGAGGCGAAACTGCGATGACCAATCACCGGAGGCCAGCTCGGGCAGCTTGTCGAGGGCTGTGTCCGTGTGACCCGAGACCACGTGGCCCACCTCGTGGCCGAGCACGGCGGCCAGCTCGGCCTCCGAGTCCAGGGCCGCGAGCAGACCGCGGGTGATATAGATGTGCGCGTCCGGCGCAGCCCACGCGCCCACGCCCGAATCCTCGAGGATTCGAAACGTCCAAGAGTCGGCCGGGCGCTGCGACGGACGCGCCACACGCAAGCCGACGCGGCGGACGTAGGCGAGCAGCTCGCGGTCGTCGTAGACTCCGAGGCGCGCGACGATCGAGTCGTCGAGCAGGCGCCCAGCGCAGCGCCTGACCTCGTCCGGTCCGGTCGCCCCACGACACGCCCTCGGCAGCCGGTAGACGCGGCCGTGGAGTCCGCCTCCACATGCGCTCAGCACTAGCGAGCAGCTCAACCCCAGGGCCAGCCAGACGTGGCGTTCGCTCATGGATGCTCCTGCCCGAGGGTGGGGAGCTCGAGCGTGACCTCTGGATCCTGCAGCTCGACTGGATCCTGCAGCTCGGCGCTGGCAGGCTCGGTCGTGGGCTCTGGAGCGGGAGCGGCAGGATCCAGAAACTCGATCCACAGCGCAACCGTGCCCGCCTCGCGGTCCATATCGACGCCGGGCGTGATCAGAACCTGCGCTCGTCCCTGCTCACGCTCGTGGACACGAATGCGTTCGAGGCCCTGCGTGACGGCGGTGCGTGAGAAGACCTCGCCGGGATGAACTCTGAGGAGATCGAGGTAGACCTGCTCCGGGTCCGTGGCGGAGCCGCGTACGCCCACCGCCGAGAAATGATAGACGAGCCCCTCCTCGATGGGGATCTCCACCGAGAGCTTGCCTTCGGACCAGCTCGTGCGCGGCTGCTCGAGCTTCACGTCGATCATGCCCGCGTCGTAGTAGGCGGCGCGAATGCGCAGATAGTCGTCGCTCAGGAAGTCCTGGCGATACACGCCTCCGCTGACGTTCACGCGCCCGTCGAAGGTCGCCATACGCTCGGCCAAGGCGTGATCGTCGAGGCGCTCGTTGCCGACGAAGGCGAAGCGGTCGATCAACCAGCGCCGGCCCGCGTCGATGGCGAAGCAGACGTCCACCGCGCCGTCCTCCATGCGTGCGGCGTGAACCTCGACGGAGGCGTCGCCATAGCCCTCTCGTCGATAGTCCGTCGACACGCGATCGCTCAGCCTGCGAAGACGCTGTGGCACGAAGACCTCCCCCTCGAGCTCCCGCAGCCGAGGCAGATCGCTCTCGTCTGCGACCTCCGAGAGTAGGCGGACGCGTTCGATCAGCGGGCGCTCCACCAGCTGGTAGCGGAGCACGAGGTCCTCTCCTCCGTCGTCGGCGTAGACCCGCACGTCCTCGAAGACCGCGAGGGCCAGGATGCGGCGGATGTCCGCGCGCACGGCGACGAGATCGACCAGCTCCCCCACGGGCGCGTGGATGGCCTCCCGCACCAGCGCCTCCGGGACCGTGTGCAGACCCCTCACCTCGATGCGTGAGACCAGGCCCACGGGCGGAATCCTCCAGCCCGGAGTCACGTCCGCCGCGACCGCAGACAGTTCGCCTGTGCATTCTCCGGACCCGGGCTGCTGTGCGCGCAGGGGGACGCCCGCGCACGCGCCGCAGAGGGCGAGCAGGCAGGCCAGAGGCCAGCGCCGAGGCACGAGCCCACTCACGGCAGCGTCTTCGGAGCGGAGATGAATCACGACGGACATCGACTCCCTGCTCTACGTGTCACGCGGACGCTTTCTTCCTCCGCCGGGCGGTCCAACTTCCTTGGCCTCGCGGCGCCACCACTCTGGAGATGACAGGTCGGCCCGGACTCGCCAGAATGGCGCGGTGTCCAGGGTACCAGAGGCCTCAGCGCTCGTTTTGCCCCTTCAGCTCGCGGAGACCCTTCGCGTCTGCTGGCCCACCATGATCGAGGCTGCCCGAGGCCGGCTGACGCGCGAGGCCTGCGATCGTCGGCTCGCCTCGTGGGCGAAGAACGCGCTGCGACTCGCCGAGAGCGAGGTCGAGGTGGAAGGCCTCGAGCACGTTGACGTGGACCGCTCCTACCTGCTGATGAGCAATCATCAGTCCGCCTACGACATCTTCAGCCTCTTCGTCGCCTTCCCCCACTCCATGCGCATGATCGCCAAGAAGAGCATGTTCCGACTGCCGATCATGGGCGAGGGCATGCGAGCCGCGGGCTTCGTCGAGATCGATCGCAGCGACCACGGCCGGGCGCTCGCGGCGCTCGAGCGCGCGAAGCAGGTCATGGCCTCGGGCGTCCACGTGTGGATCGCCCCGGAGGGGACGCGCAGCGAAGATGGACGCCTGCTGCCCTTCAAGCGCGGAGGCTTCGTGATGGCGATGCAGCTCGGCTGCCCGATCCTGCCCGTGAGCATCGTGGGCAGCCGCGACATCCTGCCCGCCAAGGACTTCAAGGTCCATTTGGGGAAGACCGTGAAGATCACCTTTCACGAACCCGTGGAGGCCAGCGCCTTCGGACCCGACGAGCGGGACACGCTGATGGAGCAGGTGCGCAGCGCCATCGCGTCGGCCCTGCCGTACTGACTACGCCGAGGACAGCGCGGCGAGCTACGGGCGGTAGGCCCCAAGTTCGGGGTCAGCGCTCGACCTGCGCCGCGCTGACGCCGCGACGGGCGGCGTCGCTTGGGCGGCCTAGCCTAGCCCGCGTCACCAATCCGCTCGTGAAGGCGCACGATGCTCGCCCAACACATCCGCTCGAGCGTATCCAGCTCGTACGCGATGTCGTCAGCCTCGCTGAGGAAGGCCCCGAACCACTCGGCGTCCAGGTTCCGATACTCGATCAAACCGCCGGGCGGCAGCCTGCGCGGACCCAAGCAGTCGGCGACCGGTACTCCCTCGGGTACATTGGGCAGCTTGAGGGTCATCAGCTCGTGGGAGCGCGTCAGCACCGAGTCGAGCAGAATCCATCCGCTGCCGACCGTCGCGTAGGCGTGGTCCCTTCCTCCACGCAAGAGGCTGCTCAGACCGGATTCCACCTGCGCCTTGGCGCTCGCTACATCTGCGCTCAGGCGGAGCAACTCGTGAAGAAAAAGATAGCGCGCTACCAGCGCCGCCTCAGCCGCCTCGGACTGCGCGTGTGCCAAGGCTCGGTGGACGTGCAGCATGGTGACGTCGAAGACCTCCCACGCGGCCATCAAGCGGCGGGATTCGACGTTCACCTGCTCGAGCAGTCCGCCAAGCTGGCGCGCGTCGTAGCGTCTGCCTCGAAAGGAGAAACGGCGGACGTCGCCATCCTCCTTCACTTTCTGCAGGAGGCTCGACTCGCCGTAGCAGGTGTTGAAGGCGCTGACGAGGGCGTCGAGATCGGGCCCGAGCGCGTGCTCGAGCGCGGCTCTTGGATCGGCATCGAGGACAATGGGCGAGGCCAGGTCACTCGCCAGATCCGAGAAAGCGGGCTGGCGGTGTTCGTATGCGCCTCGCCACCGTGGGTCGACCTGCGTCGCGGCGTGCTCTCGGTCGAGGAACGCCTGGACGTCGGCAGCCGGTGTCAGCTTCTCGCTGGAGCCGGTCGCGTAGAGGGCCGCCGTGCCCTTGCGCTGAAGCGTCTCAGGAGAAGCGAAAAGGCTCCATGCAGAACGAGTATCCAAGACACTGCGTAGATAGACTCGCTGCGCGCTGAGTTCGCGGACGTGGTTGGGTGGATGGCTCGCCCACATATCCGGCGATCGGTCGAACGCGCCTCCATCGAAGACCCGGAGAGCCTGCGTGGGCTCCGCCGGCAAGTCCGGGGGCACGCCGAGGGATGGATCACGAGCCGTCTCGCGCAGCCGATCCTCGGCCGCTAACTGATGGAGGAAGAGGTTGTCCGTGCGCAGGCCACGGTCCGCCGCGTGCCCGACCTGCTCGGTCGCGAAAGACAGGGCGCGGTCCGCGAACACGAGGCGATGGAGCGCACGCACCAGCGAGTCGCTTCCGCTGACGCTCACGGCGACGCTGTCGGCGTGAAACTCCATCTGTCGCTTCAACGCGGCGTTCAGGGCGTGAATCCCGGCGTAGGCCAGCGCCAGGAGCCGGCGAAAGATCCACAGCGCGAGCGTGAGTCCCCAGGCGAACACGGCGATGCGAATCGGCATTCGGCACCATGCCCGCAGCAGATCGTCCCATGCGTCGCGTCCGTAGATCATGTCCTCCATGACCACGCTCACGACGCGAATATAGCTGCCGACACGCATCGAGCGTTGCGTGATGTGACCGAAT
The DNA here is from genome assembly GCA_013151775.1 of Deltaproteobacteria bacterium. Classification (GTDB taxonomy): domain Bacteria; phylum Myxococcota_A; class Polyangia; order Polyangiales; family Houyiibacteriaceae; genus JAADHO01. Next base: position 9,047 of record JAADHO010000371.1, read on the forward strand.
TCGTGAGCCAGGACCGCCTTGAACTCATCCAACGTGAGCGCATTCACGAGCCCGAGACCGATCACGAGATTCTTCTGCACGGGCCAGAAGAGGCTCGAGACGGAGCTGTCCCAGAAGACCGCCGCGTTGACGTCGGGGCTGACGTAGACGTGTTTCGGGTGGGGCGCACCAGTGTCGGTGCAGACGCGATCGATGAACTCGAAGAGCGTGGGCTCCTGCTCGCGCAGAAGTTCGTCGTATGTCGACGCTTGCGACGGAGCGCGCCGAAAGATGGCCTTGAAAAAGAAGGCGGTGACTATGCAGACCGTCAAGACCTCGAGCATCCACACGAGCCAGCCGAAATCCGAAGGGCCAGGCCCGGAGATGAAGAGCCACAGGATCAAGCTCAGTGCTGCGATTCCCGAACCCAGATACAGACCCGCGAAAGTCAGGAGACCGAGCAGCACGAGCGCCGCGTGCAGACGATAGCGCAGCGTCGTCGCGGTCAGATTCGCAGGCACCCCTGTCGGCCCGGGGGGATAGAACTCCATCGGTTTGCGACCTCCCTCGTGGTGAGAACCTATAACACGCCTCGTCGAGCGGCGTAGTCTTTGGGGCCGACGTTGAATTGCCACGTTTGGTGCGCCTTGGCGCCGAGTGCTATTGTCGAACCATGAGGTGGTGGATCGCTGTGCTTGGCCTGGTCGCGTGCGCGTGCGCCGGCACACCCGAGGGCACGGGCTCACGCGATGGCGGCGCGCCCGGTGCCGAGCCCGACGCAAATTCACCATCCACCTGCACCCAGACGAACGGACACGACCTGGGCCTTTACACCTGCTCGCCCAGCAGCAACGCACCCTTGGCCTACCCCACCTCGCGCGTACATCTGCCGCCGGATCAGGAAATCCGGGACGGTTACTTTCACTCGCGGGTTCCGATCGGCGCGATCTGGGTCGGTGAGGAGCGCGGGCCCACCAGCGCCACCTCGTTCGTGGCGTTGCGGAGCCTGGACGATGTGGCTTATTCGGTGGGCCTCGATGTGCCTCTGGGAGACCTACCCTCCGTGCCCGAAGGCACTGAGGTGACGCTACGATGGAGCGACGTCGGCCTGGAGTTCAGGCGTTCGAGCGACGGCATCACGCTGCTGCAGGTCGGCTCCTTCGAGGGGAATTGGGTGGATTTTCCCGACCTGACGATAGCCGGCCTCAGGATGCGTCCGGTTCCGATATGCCAGAAGTGGGAGGTCGCTCCATTGGCTGCGAGCTGTACCTTCACTTTCGAGATCAACGACCTGGTGGTGGACCTGCCCGCGGGTGAGACGACGATCGGCCACGGACGCAGTGGCAATGTCAGCATGTCCGATCACACCTACCGCATCATCAATCGAGCCTTGGCACGACGGGACTACGGAGCGTGCGAGTGCGCATCCGCGACAGCACCGACCATCGCGGTGGACGTCGTACTGCTCGATCCGTGAGCGCAACGGGGGCGGGTCGCGTCATTGAGGAGCTCATGTAGGCCAGGGGCCCATCGGCGATGGTGGAGTTGACTTAGTCATGTGACTGGACTATGTTGGACGGGTGATCGATGTGAACATCCACGAGGCGAAGACACAGCTTTCGAAGCTGATCAACGCGGTCTTGCGTGGTGAAGAGGTGGTGATCTCGCGTCGCAACGAGCCGGTGGCACGGCTGGTGCCGCTGGAGAAGCCGACGATCACGCGCGAGCTAGGCTGGGGCGGCGAAGATGGGCTGTGGATGGCGGACGACTTCGATGAGACGCCCGAAGACTTCGGCGAGTACGTCTAGACCCGGCATGCGCTACCTGCTGGACACGCATACCTTCCTCTGGATGCGGCACAGCCCGTCGAGGCTGGGAGAGCGTGCGCGAGCCGTCGCGAGCGACGTAGACAGCGCGCTTCTGCTGAGCGACGTGAGCGTGTGGGAGATGGCCATCAAGCTCTCCATCGGCAAGTTGAAGCTGATGGAACCGCTCGCACAGATCGTGCGGGAGGCGCACGAGAAGAACGGGATTGAGCGTCTCCCGATCGAGCAGGCTCACATCCTCCGCGTGGAACAGCTCCCGCTCCACCACCGAGATCCATTCGACCGACTCCTGGCCGCACAAGCCCTGATCGAGGGCCTGACCGTCTCGAGCAGGGACCGCTCCTTCGACCGCTACGGCGTCAAGCGCATCTGGTAGGCGCGCACTCGGCCGCGTCTGCGCCGCTCACTCGGGCGTGTAGTTCAGGTTCGGCGCCAGCCAGCGCTCGACCTGCTCCACGCTGACGCCTCGGCGGGCGGCGCAGTCTTCGACCTGATCGCGGTCGATGGCGCCGACGTTGAAGTAGCGCGCGTCGGGGTGATCGAGGTAGAGGCCGCAGGCCTCGGCATGACGTGCGGCCCAAGCCATCGACGGCACGCCACTCCTCGGGGCCTCGGGCTCAGCGGCGCCAGAGGCGGGCGAGGTCCAATGGGACGGCGTGAAAGGGAACGGCCTCGACGACGTCGTCCTTGCCGTGGGTCGAGGCGAGGCGGTAGCCGGCGCCGTCGAGGACCAGGACCTCGAGGGTCTGCGCGGCCGGATCCACGAGCCAGACGAAGGCCACGCCGTGCTCGGCGTAGAGGGGCAGCTTGCGCACGCGGTCCAGATGCGCGGTCGAAGGCGAGAGGACCTCACAGCAGAAGTCAGGCGCGAGCTCGCTATACGCCACGTCGGGGATCTCCGGCATGCGCTCGCGTCGCCAGCCAGCGATGTCGGGCACGAGGACATGGGGCCCCAGGTGCAGCTCGGGTTCATCCAGAATCACCCAGCCTCCGGGACCATCGATGCCGTCATCGAAGGGACCGTCCAAGGACGCGCCGAGCTTCGAGCTGGCGCGCGCGTGGGGATAGGCGGGGCGTGGTTGCGTGACGAGCTCGCCGTCGATGAGCTGAGCGATCACATGCTCCGGCGCGGCCAGCACGTCTGCGTAGGTCGCGAGCTTCCTTGCGGCGGAGGACATGCCTCAAGATAGCACACCAACAATCTGCCCCAAGCGCACGACTCGAGCGCGCCCGCGCAAGCTCTTCACTCGGGCGTGTAGTTCAGGTTCGGCGCCAGCCAGCGCTCCACCTGTGCCACGCTCACGCCTCGGCGTGCGGCGTAGTCTTCGACCTGATCGCGGTCGATCGGGCCGACGTTGAAGTAGCGCGCGTCGGGGTGATCGAAGTAGAGGCCGCTGACGCTCGCCGCGGGCGTCATGGCGAAGTGGCTCGTCAGCTGCATGCCGATGGCAGGCGCGTCGAGCAGCTCGAAGAGCGCCCGCTTGGGGCTGTGGTCGGGACAGGCCGGATAGCCGAAGGCGGGGCGGATGCCGTGGTAGCGCTCGGCGATCAGATCCTGATTCGTCAGCTCCTCGTCGTGACCCAACGCAGCGCGGGCGCGAGCGTGCAGCCACTCGGCGCCTGCCTCGGCGAGTCGGTCGGCGAGCGCCTTCACCATGATCGCGTGGTAGTCGTCCTGCTCGGCCTCGAACTTCTTCGACAGCTCCTCCGCACCGACGCCCGCCGTGACGGCGAAGGCGCCCACGTAGTCCGCGTCCTCCGCCACGAAGTCGGCGAGGCAGTAGCTCGGCACCTCGCCTCGCGCGACGCGCTGTTGGCGCAGCATGGGAAAGCGCGCCGCCTCCGCCCTGCGCTCCTCATCTTCGAAGAGCACGACGTCGTCGCCCTCACGCTTCGCGGGCCAGATGCCCCACACGGCGCGCGCCTGAAGCAGCCCCTCCTTCACGATGCGGTCGAGCAGCGCCTTGCCTTCTTGGAAGAGCTCGCGCGCCGCCTCGCCGTATTTCTCGTGCTCGAGGATCGCCGGGTACTTGCCCTTCAGCTCCCAGGCCGAGAAGAACATCGTCCAATCGATGAAGGGCAAGAGCTCCTTCAGGTCGATGGACTCGATCAGCTGTCGGCCCAAAGTCGTCGGCCTCGCGACCTCGGCGTGCTTCAGCCGCGGCGCGTTTTCGCGCGCCAAGTTCAGGGGCAAGACGTCCTTCTTCTGTCGCGCGTCGAAGAGCCGGCGCAGGCGATCCTGGTCCGCCGTCGTCTTCTTCTGAAAGCCCTCGCGGCGCTTCTCGTCGAGCACGGCCGAGAGCACGGGCACCACCCGACTCGCGTCGAGCACGTGCACCGTCAGCTCGTCACGCATGGGCGCGACCTTCACCGCCGTGTGCTGTCGGCTCGTGGTGGCGCCGCCGATCAGCAGCGGCTGGGTGAACCCTTGTCGCTTCATCTCGCGCGCGACGTGCACCATCTCGTCGAGGGAGGGTGTGATCAGACCGCTCAGGCCGATGGCGTCCACCCCCTCCTCACGCGCCCGCGACAGGATCGTCTCCGCGGGCACCATCACGCCGAGGTCGATCACCTCGTAGCCGTTGCAGCCGAGCACCACGCCCACGATGTTCTTGCCGATGTCGTGCACGTCCCCCTTCACGGTGGCCATCAGCACCTTCGCGCGGGTCGCCCCCTCCTCCTTCTCGGCCTCCATGTAGGGCTCGAGCCAAGCCACGGCGCGCTTCATCACGCGGGCGCTTTTGACCACCTGAGGCAGGAACATCTTGCCCGCGCCGAAGAGCTCGCCGACCACGCCCATGCCGTCCATCAGCGGGCCCTCGATCACGCTCAGGGCGCTGCCGATGTCCGCGTAGGCCTCGGCCACGTCCTCGTCGACGAAGTCCGTGATGCCGCGCACGAGGGCGTGGGTGAGACGCTCCCCGACGCTCGCCTCACGCCACGTGAGGTCCGCCACGCGCTCCTTCTTCGAGCCCTTCACCGTCTCCGCGAAGGCGACGAGGCGCTCGGTGGCGTCCGGGCGTCGATCGAGGATCACGTCCTCGACGCGCTCGAGCAGATCCTTCGGTACGTCCGCGTAGACCGCGAGCTGCCCCGCGTTGACGATACCCATGTCCATGCCCGCCTCGATGGCGCGGTAGAGGAAGGCCGCGTGCATGGCCTCGCGCACGACGTCGTTGCCGCGGAATGAGAAGCTCAAGTTCGAGACGCCGCCGCTGACGCGCGCCCCCGGACAGCGCTTCTTCAGCTCCCGCGTCGCCTCGATGAAGGCGAGGCCGAGCTTGTTGTGACCTTCGATGCCCGTGGCCACGGCGAAGATGTTGGGGTCGAAGATGATGTCCTCGGCCGGGAAATCCGCCTGCGTGGTCAAGAGCTCGTAGGCGCGCTCGAGGATCGCCACCTTGCGCTCCGCCGTCTCGGCCTGACCGTCTTCGTCGAAGGCCATCACGACGGCCGCCGCGCCATAGCGCCGGATGATGCGCGCGCGCTTGAGAAACTCCTCTTCGCCCTCCTTCATGCTGATGGAGTTGACGACGCCCTTGCCCTGAAGGTGGCGCAGTCCCTCTTCGAGCACGTCCCAACGGGAGCTGTCGACCATCACGGGGATGCGCGCGATCTCGGGCTCCGCCGCGATCAAATCGAGGAAGCGCGCCATGGCGGCCACGGAGTCGAGCATGCCCTCGTCCATGTTCACATCGAGGATGTTGGCGCCTCCCTCGACCTGCTGCCGCGCCACGCGCACGGCCTCTTCGTAATTGTCCTCGCGGATCAATCGCAGGAAGCGGCGCGAGCCCGTGACGTTCGTGCGCTCGCCGACCATCAGAAAGTTCGACTCGGGACGAATCTCGAGGCGCTCGAGGCCGCTGAGACGCGTGCGCGCCTCGCGCTCTTGCACACCCCGCGGGGGGATCTCCCCCACGGCCTCGGCGATGGCCCGGATATGCGCCGGGCTCGTGCCGCAGCAGCCGCCCACCATGTCCACGAGGCCCGCTTCAGCGAGCTCGCGGATCAGACGCGCGGTGGTCTCGGGCGTCTGATCGTACTCGCCGAAGGCGTTGGGCAAACCCGCGTTGGGATAGCAGCTCACGCGTCCCTCGTGGATGACGTCGAGGGCCTCGAGGTGGGGACGCATGTCGTCGGGTCCGAGCCCGCAGTTCAGACCGATGCTGTAGGGCTTGGTGTGCATGACGGAGGTGTGGAAGGCCTCCACCGTCTGTCCGCTGAGCGTGCGCCCGGAGAGATCCGTGATGGTCGCCGAGATCAGCACGGGCAGGCGGAAGCCACGACGCTCGAAGATCTCCTCGATGGCGTAGAGGGCGACCTTGGCGTTCAAGGTGTCGAAGATGGTCTCGACCAAGAGGCAGTCGACGCCGCCCTCGATCAGAGCGTCGATCTGCTCGGCGTAGGCCGCGCGCACCTCTTCGAAGCTGACGGCGCGGAAGCCCGGATCCTCCACCTTGGGCGAGAGGCTCAGGGTCTTGCTCAGCGGTCCGATGGAGCCCGCGACGAAGCGGGGCGTGCCAGGATCCTTCGCCAACGCCTCGTCCACCACCTCACGCGCGAGACGCGCCGCCTCGCGGTTCAACTCCGAGGCGAGCTCGGAGAGATCGTAGTCGGCCTGCGAGAGGGTCGTGGCGTTGAAGGTGTTGGTCTCGACTAGGTGCGCGCCCGCCTCGAGGTACTCACGGTGGATGCCCTGGATCACGTCGGGTCGAGTCAAGACGAGCAAGTCGTTGTCGCCCT
>JAADHO010000371.1:15651-30552 GCA_013151775.1 Deltaproteobacteria bacterium
GCACCATCGTGCCCATGGCGCCATCCATGATCAGGATGCGCTGCGCCAAGAGGGTGTCGAGGCGCTCCCGCGCCGTGCGCTGAGCGTCGGTGGGCGCCGCGCCCTGCGCCTGAGTCGGGGAAGGCTTGGTCATGCTCGGCCTTCGCATGGGCGCCCGAGGCTGTCAAAAGGATGCTAGACTCGTGGATCTGGTGCGCGTCTCGGAACAGTGGGAGGAGATTCAGATTGGCTGCGCCAGCGTGCGTGTGCAGCGCCGACCGGGCTACCTCTACCTGATCGAGTCAGGGCACCTCTCGAACCGGCAGGAGCTCATGGCCTACTTCGACGCCATGGACGCCTTGGTGAGGCGCACCGACTGCTCGCGAGCCTTGGTGGACACACGCGACGAGTCCCAAGCGCCCGCGGCGCACGAGCTGCGACAGGATCTGTGGAAGTGGCACGCCTCCAAGCGCGGCTTCGAGGCCATGGCCGTGCTGCTCAGCGATCCGATGATCGTCGTGCGCATCAACATGACGGCCCTCTCCCACGGCGCACGGCTCAAGGCCTTCACGCAGGCCGCGGACGCCCAACGTTGGCTGCGCTCCGTGCGCCCGAGCACCATCTTCACAGGGCCGTCGCGCGAGGACTGAGGCCGAGAGCCCGTGACGCTCAGCGGGTGACGTTGAGCGTGTAGTCTTCGCAGCTCGCGGGACCGCCCTTGCGGCTGACCTTGATGTAGACGCGCTCGGGCCAAGGCACGTCGCGGCTCGTGTAGCCCGCCGTCCCCCCGTCCGTGGTGCCCTGATCGTCCACGAAGGACCACTCGAGCAGCTCGCGCGCCGTGGACTCGCCGCAGGCGAGGGCCGCACCGCAGCGCATGCGGATCTCCATCACCATGGTGGCGTCGCCCGACACGAGCTCGATCCGAGGCATGCCGGCGCCCTGCATGCTGGCCGGGACGCCGCCATCCGTCGGGACGCCAGCGTCCGCCGCGAAGCCTGAAGGGACGTCGACCACGTACCAGTCCTCGTCGACCAAGGTGGGCAGCTTGGCCGTGGCGCTGAACATACCGCCGACCTCCAGAGTGCCGAGCTCGCTCGCCATCTCGCAGTCGTCCGGGATCGCGTCGTCGACGCAGGCGGGGCCCGTGTCGCGCACGCCCGTGTCGCGCACGCCCGTGTCACGCCGCCCGCTGTCTGGACCCGCGTCGAGCGCGCCATCACCCGCCGCTCCGTCCCCAGGACTCCCGTCGCGTCGTCCGCCGCCACCGCCGCCACCGCCCTTGGCACACGCAACGCAGGCGAGCGGCAGCGCGAGGATCAGCGCGAAGGATAGAACTCGACGGGAAGCGCCCATGCTCCGCAAGATACACGAGCAGGCTCGCCCAAGCACATGCACTTGCCTCGCGCTTCCCCGGCGGCCATCGTCGCAGCGCAGGATGAAGGTTCTAATCGCCGGCTGTGGATATGTAGGTGAGGCGCTCGGACACGAGCTCTTGGCCCTTGGTGACACGGTCATCTGCTTGAAAAGAGACACCCGCGGTCTGGGACGAGAAATCTCCCCCTGGGCCGCAGATCTGACGGTTCCGTCGAGCCTGATGGGCCTGCCCGCGGACGTGACGGCCGTCGTCTTCTGCGCTGGAGCGCGTGAGCGCAGCGAGGCTGCCTACACCTCCACCTATGTACGCGGGCTGGAGAATCTGCTGAGCGCCCTGGGCTCCGCAGGGGCCGAACTCGAGCGCCTGATCTTCACCTCGAGCACCGCGGTCTACGAGCACGAGGACGGTCGCTGGGTCGACGAGGACTCTCCCGCGGAACCGACGGCGCGCACCGCGAGGTGCCTGCTCGAGGCCGAGGCCATCACCCTCCGGGGTGCGCCGCGCGCCAGCGTCGTGCGTCTCGGCGGCATCTACGGTCCGGGACGCGCGGGTCTGGTGGAGCGAATCCGGAGCGGGCAGGTCACGGCGCCAGGCGCGACGCTCTACACCAACCGCGTCCACCAGGACGACTGCGCGGGCGTGCTCGCCCATCTGCTGCACGCCGAGTCGCCACCGCCGCTGCTGCTCGCCGTGGACGACTGCCCCGTTGATCTGAGCGAGCTCTACCGCTGGCTCGCCGACCAGCTCGGGGTGGCCGCGCCGCGGGCGAGCGACTCGGCACCTCGCGGACGCTTCCGCACCAGCAAGCGCTGCCGCAACGCGCGCCTGAAGGCCATGGGCTATCGCCTGCGTATGCCGAGCTTCCGCGAGGGCTACGCGGCGCTGCTGCAGGAGGCCGAGGCATGAGCGCACAGCCCGCCTGGCGTGACCCCGCGCAGGTCGAGAAGCTCGGCGCGTGCCTGGTCACGGGCGGCGGCGGCTACTTCGGCAGGCTGCTGGCCAACCGCTTGCTCGAGCTCGGGCTCGAGGTGCGCGTCCTCGACGTGTCGCGACATCCGAAGCTCTGCGCCGACGTGGAGTTCGTACACGCGGACGTTCGCGACGCCGCGGCGGTGGAGCGAGCGACCCGCGGATGCCGCTGCGTCTTCCACACGGCCGCCATCATCGACGGCGTGACGTACGCGTCCTCGAAGCGCCGCGCCCGCATAGACTCCATCAACGTCGGCGGCACCGAGAACGTGTTGAACGCCGCCCGCGCGAGTGGCGTCACGCGAGTGGTCCACACCAGCTCCAACAACGTGGTCTTCGATCGCGAGATCGAGCTCGGCGACGAGTCCGAGCGCTACGCCGAGGGACGCCTCGACCTCTACACAGCGAGCAAGATCGAGGCCGAGCGACGCGTGCTCGCGGCGCGAGGCGGAGACCTGGCCACCACCGCCCTGCGGCCCGGCGGCATCTACGGTCCGGGAGAGCGCCACCACCTGCCACGCCTGGTGCGCGAGCTGCTCGGCGGACGCTTCGTGGCCACCGTGGGTGATGGCACGGCGCGCGCGGACAACATCTACATCGACAACCTGATCGACGCGCACCTCGCCGCCGCCCTCAGCCTGAAGCCGGGCTCCGCCTCGGACGGTCACGCCTACTTCATCAGCGACGGCGCGCCCGCCAACTACTTCGAGTTCTTCCGGCCCCTCATCGAAGACCTCGGCTACTCCTTCCCGCGCGCCAAGATGCCGCGTTGGTTGATGCGCGCCCTGGCCCTGGGCGCCGAGTGGGTGAGTCGCGTCTTTGGCGCTCCGGAGCCCTTCCTGACGTTGATGGAGGTGCGCAAGATCTCCGTCACGCACACCTTCCGCATCGACGGGGCGGCGCGGGATCTGGGCTATCGGCCCGCCGTCTCCCAAGCCGAGGGTGTGCGCCGCTGCCTGCCCTGGGTGCGCGCGCTGAAGGAGGCGGGTGGAGACGCGGACGCGGCAGAGGCGCTCTTGGGCTAGATGTGGAAGGCGGCCGCATCGCCGAAGCGACCTCCCAAGGAAGTCGCCGGCAGAGTATCCTTGGCCGATGCAGACCGAAGCGACCCGCCCCGAATGGATCCGAGTGCGCGCAGCGGGGGACACGCATATCGGGCTTCGGGATCACAACGAGGACTCGGTGCTCTTGCGCAAAGAGCTCGGGGTCTTCGTGCTCGCGGACGGCGCAGGAGGCGAAGCAGCTGGCAGCACGGCCAGCGCGCTGGCCACCACCGCCGTGGCCCACTACTTCGAGCGAACGCAGGCCGAGGCTCGTAAGGCGCCGACCTTCGACTCCTTGGGTCTCGCCACCGAGGCGCGGCGACTCTCCGCCTCCGTGCACGCCGCCAACGACGAGATCCACCACCTGGCTCACAAAGGCGGGCGCTACGCCGGCATGGCCACCACCGTGGTGGTCGCCTATCTGCCGCGCGGCGCGGGCATCCTCCACTTGGCCCACGTGGGCGACAGCCGCGCCTATCGCCTGCGCGGCTCGCAGCTCGAGCTGCTGACGGAAGATCATTCTCTGCTGCGCGACGTGCTCGAGCTCGCCCCGAACATCGACGACGCCAAGGCCGCTGCTCTACCTCGCGCCGTGATCACACGCGCCCTGGGGGTTGAGCCGCGGGTGCGCGTGACCATTCGCTCCTTCGAGGTCTTGCCGGGCGATCGCTTCATGCTCTGCTCCGACGGCTTGACCGACGAGCTCGACGACGAGCAGCTGCGCGAGGCGCTGCTCGAGGGCAAGAGCCCCGAGGCCACCGTGGCGCTGCTGCTCGAGGTGGCGGACGCCGCCGGGGCGGTGGACAACGTCGCCGCCCTGGTGATCGACTGCGCCGCGACCGCCGCCTCCGGGACGCGCCCTCCCGTTCAGCTGCGCTCGCGGTCCACCAAGCGACCGCGCCCGATGGACGCGGACTTCAGCTACCCTGAGGTGCTGATCATCGAGGACGAATCCGATGAAGAAGGAGACGAGGCCGCGGACGATCAGGACGTCCCCGACGTGATCTTGGATGGTGACGCCGAGGAGGAGTCGTCCGGCGACGGGGACGAGCCGCCCGGCGCTGCGGAGCCCGAGGTGGACGAGGACGCCTCGACCAAGGAGATCCCGGGGCTACGCATGGTGCCCGAGGGCAGCGCCACGCCCGCGCGCATGGAAGCCGTGCGGCATTTCCTGCGACCGCTTCCGGCCTCCGCGCGACCCCATTCCGGCGAGCGCGATCCCACCCTGCGCTTCCACCGCAGCTGCAAGAAATGCGGCGCGCAGTTCGACGGTACCAAGGACAACTGCCCCAACTGTTGGGACGGCGAGTAGCGCGTCAGCGCGGAGCGCGTCAGCGCGGAGCGCGTCTGACGAAGACGCTCACGACCTCGGCCCGATCGGCACCCGCGCAGCTCGCGTCGGCGCTACGGGCGGCGAGCACGTCCACCTCGTAGAGGCGCCCATCCAAACCCAGAGGCGCCATGGAGCGGTAGCCCGGCCACAGCACGGCCTCACCGCCGGGACCCGTGACCCTCAGCGTGCGCCTCGCGACCTCGCCTCCACACAGGGGTCGTCGCTCCACGGCGGGGCCCAGCGCAAAGGACCAACCGGGGATGCGCATGGCGGGATCGAAGTGGCGCCCGCTGTAGCCCGCGAAGAGCAGCTTGCCGGCGCGATCGCGCACGCTCAGGAAGTAGGCCGAGCGTCCCTCCTCCGCCAAGCTGTGGGCGTCGACGCGCACCCAGCTGCCTGGCTCCAAGGGGATGGGCCCCTCGGGCGCGTCGAATTGAATCACGATGCGCTGCCCACCCGCCATCAGGGACAGCTCCACCCGACCGCGAAAGCGTGGATCCCGAGAGCGCGCGCGGGGACCGCGCCGGCGACCCACGGAGAGCACCACTCCCTCCACACGCACGGGCTCCAAGAAGCCGCCCGAGCGTGTGCGATAGGGCCAATCGGAGGCCAAGGCGAAGGGCCGCTCGGCGGGTCCCAAGGCGTGTCCGGGGACCGCGAAGAGGCGCCTCGGAGGACGTGGTACGGGGCCGCTCGCACAACCCGCAGACGCCAAGAGCGCCGCCAGCAGGCAGACACGAACGCGGCATGCGAGGGTCTTGCTCATGATCGCGCGAAACGACCGATGCGCCGCAGCCTGTAGGGGGGCAGGACCGCTTCATGGTGGGCGCGGGTCAAACTCCCGAGGATCGAGGCGCAGGCGACGGACTCTGGCGTGAGGATCGGCCCTCGGGGCGAATTCGCGTGGGCAGGCGAGCAGGCTCGATCAACACCCGGTGACGCCCGCACATGGCCCTCGCGATGCGCTTCGGGCCTGGTAGACTGGCGGCTGGAGGTGTCGATGACGAAGAGTCGGCTCACGCTCAGCGTGCTCGCCGCGGTCGTACTACTCGCGGGCTGCGACGGGGTCTTCGAGCGGGCACGGCGACTGCTCGACGTCGACCTGCCCGGCTCCGCACCTCGGACCACGGCGCCCGCGGCGCTGATGCAGCGGAGCGGCGATCTCGGCCCGGGGGTGCAGCGGGCGGCCTACGAGATCCCCGTGGAGGCGGGCGCCACCGTGATCGTGCATCTGCACTCCGACGCTTTCGATCCCGTGCTCGAGGTGACGCCACCGGGCGGCGGAGCACTCAGCAACGACGACTTCGGCGGCTCGCGCACGGACAGTGAACTGTCCATCTCCACGACCACGGCGGGCAGCCTGAAGGTGGTGGCGTCGAGCGTGAACCCCTCCGCTGTGGGGGCCTTTCAGCTGCGGGTCGTGCCCTCCGGGCGGCAACCGGAAGGAGGCGCCTTGCTTCAACCCGGTTCGCCGCAGCCGGGAAGGTTGGGTCCCGGCGACGCGACGCTGGGCGACGGACGCTGGGTGAAGCGCTACCTCGTGCGCGTGGGCGCCGCTCCGCTCTCGCTCAACATCCGGGCTACCAGCATGACCATCCCCAACGCCCTGGTGATCGACCCCGAGGGTCGGGTGATGCCCACAGCTCAGAGCGGCGCCTACCGGCTCTCGCGGCCTGGCCTCTACCGCGTGCAGCTGATGTCGCCCGGGCCGGGACAGACGGCGGGCTTCGAGATGCTCCTGGCCTCGGCGGCTGCGCCGGAAGCGGCTCCGCCCAGCGTTCCACGAGCGCATCACGCCCTGCCCCGAACGGGGTCGGACGTTCCCCTCGCCTTGGACGCCGAGGTCACGGGAACTCTGGGTGCGGGCGTCAGGCTCGCTACGGGAGAGCCGGCCGACGTCTACCGCCTGGAGATCACCGCCGATTCGCCCGCGCTGAACATCTCCATGACATCCGACTCCCTCGACGCCTACCTCGTGTTGGTGGCGCCCGACGGATCCGTGCTCGAGGATGACGACAGCGGCGGAGGCACGGACGCATCGCTCTCCTTCACGCCGAGCCTGGCGGGCAGCTATCGGTTGATCGCCTCGAGCTATCGCGCGGACATGAGCGGCGAGTACCGGCTCGCGCTCACGCCTTCGAGTCGCGTAGCCGGGGCGAGCGCTCCAGCGACTGGAACGACCGCCCGAACGCTCACGGGGCGACTCGAGCAGGGGGACACACAGCTCCGGAGCGGCGAGTTTGTCGACGACTACCCGATGACCTTGGCCGAGGGGCAGACGCTGCGGCTGCGAGCGCGCTCCTCGGACTTCGACACCTACCTGATCGTGCATCCGCCTTCTGGGGATCAGGTCGACAACGACGACGGGGAGAACGGCACGGACGCCGAGCTGGAGTTCACGGCGCGCGTGTCCGGCGAGCACCGCGTGCAGGTCACGAGCTATCGGCCCGGAGAGACCGGCGCCTACTCCCTCGAGGTCAGCGGAGCCGACGTCGCGTCCGCGGGAGCCGCTGGCAGCACTGCTGCATCCGGCGCGCCCGCAGACGGACCGCGGGCCAACCCTCCACGCCCAGGCGGGCCACGCGTGTTCGGACTCTTCGCCGGCATCTCGGACTACCCCGAGGGCATCAACGATCTGCCCGAGTGCGCCAACGACGCGCGCAAGTTGGCGGAGACGCTCGAAGGCCGAGGCATTGCCAGCTCCGACCACATCGTCTTGCTCACGGACGCCGAGGCAACGCGGGACGCCGTCCGGGGAGCCCTGCGCCGCGCCAGCCGCGAGCTCGGACCCGACGACGTCTTCATCTTCTTCTGGTCCGGCCACGGCAGCCGCACGGCAGGTTCCCGCGACTCGCGCGAGATCGACGGCATGGACGAGTCCATCATCCTCTACGACGGAGCGATGATCGACGACGAGCTGGGTGAACTCTTCGACCGGCTACGCGCTCGCATCGCCATCGTCGCCCTCGACTCCTGCTACTCGGGCGGCTTCGCCAAAGACGTGGTCACGCGCCCCGGGGTCGTGGGCCTGTTCTCGAGCGAAGAGGACGTGCTGAGCTCCGTCGCCAGCCAGTTTCAAGCGGGCGGGTACCTCAGCCACTTCCTACGCACCGGCATGGGCGGCGAGGCCGATCGCGCGCCCCGCGACGGAACGCTCACTGTGGGCGAGCTGACCCACTACATGCGTCAACGCTTCGCGCGTCAGGCCTCCGACGTGCGCCTCGCCGGCGCCTATCAAGAGCTGGTCGTGGACCGGGGCGCCGTGGGCGTGGACGAGACCCTCTGGCGCTTCCCTCGCTGACGGCTGCTTACAGCGACTCGCAGATGAACCTGAAGCTGTTGACGTCGCAATTGCGGTCGTTCCAGTTTCCGCCGGAGCCACCGTCCACCACGATGCAGTCTTGGCCGAGTCCCCCCCAGTCGTTCGGCTGCCCGCTCTGCCACGAGCTGTAGGGCCCCTGCGCGCTGCCATCGGACCACAGGAAGGTCCCCTCCGTGCCGCGGTCGTTGAGCCCGATCCAGTGGGTCGTGGTGCCGATCACGCCGGCCACGAAGCTCTGTTCGCCGCTGCTCGTAATCTTCGCGAGTCGGTAGCTGCCGAAGCCCGTGCACGCGCTCTCGGCATTGGGCCAGGTGTTGCTGCCGCAGAAGAGGTAGCCATGCCCCGCGTATTGGCGGGTCGTGCAGCCTGAGCACACGTCCCCCTCGTCGATGCTGCCATCGCAGTCGTCGTCCACACCGTTGCAGACCTCGACGCTGTCGCCCGTGGCGTCCGAGCAGACCTGCATGCTCGACGTGCAACCGAAGCTGCCCTCCATGCAGAAGTCCGCGTCGGGGCCATCGCAGGCGGTGCCGTACCAGATCTCGTCACTGCCGTCGGGTGTGATGGAGTTGCAGTCGTCGTCCAGCCCATTGCACACGTCGAGCGTGTCGCCCGTGGTGTCGTTGCAGGCCACTGCGCCCGACGCGCAGATGCTCACGCCCTCCTTGCAGGCGTCGGAGTCGGGGCCGTCGCAAGCCAAGCCGACCAAGGTGTCGTCCGCACCGTCCGGCGTCGAGGGCCGGCAGTCGTTGTCGACGCCGTCGCAGAGCTCGAGGTTACTGCCTGTCACGTCGTCACAGCTCAGGCCGCCGCCACTGCACACGAAGCCGCCCTCCTTGCATAGATCCGCGTCGGCGCCGTCGCAGGCCACGCCCAACATCGGATCTGCCGATCCGTCCGCCGTCCCCGGCCGGCAGTCGTCGTCCGCTCCGTTGCAGACGTCGAGGTTGTCGCCCGTCGTGTCGTTACAGCTCAGGCTGGCGGACACGCACGAGAGCGTGCCCTCCTTGCATAGATCCGCGTCCGGCCCGTCGCAGGCCGCGCCCAGCATCGGATCTGCCGAGCCGTCCGCCGTCCCCGGCCGGCAGTCGTCGTCCAGCCCGTTGCAGACGTCGAGGTTATCCCCCGTGGCGTCGTCACAGCTCATGCTGCCACCCCTGCACACGAAGGCGCCCTCCTTGCATAGATCCGCGTCGGGGCCGTCACAGGTCACGCCCAACATCGGGTCCGCCGATCCGTCCGCCGTCCCCGGCCGGCAGTCGTCGTCTAGCCCGTTGCAGATCTCGAGGTTGTCGCCCGTGGCGTCGTCACAGCTCATGCTGCCGGACACGCACGAGAGCGTGCCCTCGGCGCACAGGTCCGCGTCGGGGCCGTCACAGGTGGCGCCCAACATGGGATCTGCCGAGCCGTCGGGAGTCGCGGGATTGCAGTCGTTGTCCGCACCATCACACACGTCCGCGATGTCCCCCGTCAGGTCATCACAGCTCATGCTGCCGGACACGCAGGCGAGCGTGCCCTCGGCGCATAGATCCGCGTCCGGCCCGTCGCAGGCGTCGCCCAACATGGGATCCGCCGAGCCATCGGGCGTCGACGGATCGCAGTCGTTGTCGATGCCATCACAGATCTCGGGCCCGGCGCCTCCGGGATCGTCGCATTGGATGGCGCCGTCGACGCACACGGTGAGCCCGCCGGCACAGGAGTCGGGATCGTCGCCGTCACAACCCACGCCAACCTCGTCGGCGCCATCTGGAGTAGATGGATCGCAGTCGTCATCGACGGAATTGCACAGCTCCCGCGCGTCGCCCGTGGTGTCGTCGCAGATCAACGCGCCATCTGTGCAGACGACGCTCCCCTCCTGACACAGGTCGCTGTCGTCTCCGTCGCAGGCGTCGCCGAGTGTCGACTCGCCGACTCCGTCGAGGGTCGTGGGGTCGCAGTCGTTGTCCAGCCCGTCGCAGATCTCTTCGCGGCTCGCGCTGGGCGTGCAGACGTATTCGCAGCCGTCCCGCGGGTCGCCGTTGGCGTCCACCCGACCTGGAGGACAGCCCGAGGATCCGTCCGTCGCGGAGTCCACGCCCGCGTCCGGAGCGGGTCCGGTGTCCGCGTCCACGAAGCGACCACGGCGATCGAGGGAGCACGAAGACGAGAACAGAAACCCGCAGGCCAGCGCCAGCTGAACGAGGGCGCGAGAGGAGGCACGACTCATGGCCGTGATCGTAGCCGAACATGGCCCTCGACCGCGAATTTCGCTTGCGCTCGGCCCTCAGGTGATCCTGCGGATGATGTGATAGCCGAAGTCGGTCTCGATCACACCGCTGGTGGCGCCGACCTCCAGGCCGAAGGCGGTGTCCTCGAAGGCGCCGACCATCTGACCACGACCGAAGCAGCCCAGATCGCCGCCGGAGCGCCCCGAGGGACAGTCGCTGTGCTGCTTGGCCAGAGCCGCGAAGTCAGCGCCGCCGGTGATCTCCTCAGCGAGCTTGTCGATCTGTGTGCGCGCCTCGTCCTGGCTGCGGCTCGCCGTGGAGCGCGAGGAGCCCGCGTACATGAGGAGGATGTGGGAAGCCTGAACCGAGTCTGCCATTGGGTTTCTCCTGGGCCGCGGAGTGTAGCCCGAAATCCTGCGCAGCCAATCCCCCGCGGACGAATCTTCGCTTCGTTCGAGGGCGCTCAGGCGACGGGCGACGATTCGAGGCCCTCCAGGCTAGGCGCCTGCTGCCGCCAGCGCTCGTCGAAGGCCTCGCGGTCCAGGCTGAAGCGGCTCTTGTCCACGGAGTCACGCGTGCGCGCCGCATAGGTCTTGCTGCCGATCCAGTCGCGCAGACCGCCCTCGCGAGCCCACACCTGCGCCTCCCCACGCCAGGCCAAGGGAGCGCCCGCGTCGCGCACCAACCCCCACTCGACGGCCCATGACGCGGCGGTCAGCGAGAGCCTCTCGCGCTGCATCAAGAGCTGCTCCAGAGCCAGGCAGCGACCCGCGTAGTGAGGGTCGAAGAACTCGATCTCGCGCCGATAGATCACGGCGTTATGGAAGTGCTCGGCGACGGTCATCATGGCGTCGAGTCCCAGGCGATCCACGACGCGATACAAGGTCTCGACCACCCGCTCTCCGATGCCCAACCCCGGCGCGTCCTGCCCGGGGAGACGAGGTCGCTCGGGGCTGAAGTGACCCAGGGGGTGGCGCAGCGTCAGCCAGTCCACGGTCAGCACGTCGAAGGCTCCGTCGAGGGAGCTGCACTCGGGCTCCGCCTGTGGAACCAGCCTGTCGCGACGCACCACCAACTCCACGAGGTGCGTGCGCGGGCAGCCCTCAGCCTCGGCCCAGACCACCAGGCTGTGGCGATCGTCGTCGGCGTGCGTGGAGAGCTCGATGTCGCGATAGCCGCGTCGCTCGAGGGCCTGCCAGATCCCGTACTTCTCCAAGGCCAGGCGCAGGCCGCGGTCGCCGTAGAAGTCGAGGAAGCGCCGATCGGCGTCGCGGTTCATCAGATCGAGCTCTTCCAAGAGGAAGGTCTCGTCCATGCTGCCGGCCATCAAGTCGAGACGACTCAGCTTGCGCGCGATGTGTCGATAGCGTCGTGCGTAGCGTGTCATGGGGAGCTCGAGGGCCAGGGCTCGAGACCCGCCTCCGTGGCGAGCCGGGCCGAACGCGAACGGTCCACGTCGCCCTTGGCCGTGGAGGGTAGCGCATCCGGGACGACGACGTGACGTGGGAGCTTGTGGGCCGCGAGCTTGTCCCGCAGCAGCGGCCACAGGGACCCGAGGTCGGGTTGCGGAGCGGCGAGCACCAACGCCGCGCAGACGCGCTCTCCCCACCGCTCGTCGGCGCGACCGAAGACCGCAGCGGCGCGCACGCCGGGCAGGGCGAGCAGCGCCTGCTCCACCTCTCGGGGTGACACGTTCTCCCCTCCGCTGATGATCACGTCGTCGGCGCGACCCTCGACGTGAAGCCAGCCTTCTCCGTCGATGCGTCCGAGATCTCCGGTGCGCAACCAGCCGTCCTCGGTGAAGGGCTGGGCCGACACGCCGAGATACCCGTCCATCAGGCTCGGTCCCGAGACCTCGATTCGGCCCGCGCGCGTGCGCAGGCGAACGCCGGGCAGCGCGGGCCCGACGCCTTCACGGACTCGGCCTCGGCTGGCGTAGCTCTGGGTGGCCAGCTGCGCGCAGGTCTCCGTCATGCCGTAGGTCGTGAGTATGGGCAGACCGCGCTCCACGGCGCGGACGCGAAGCTCCTCGGACGAGGCCGCGCCTCCCACGAGCACGGCCCGGAGACTCGCGGGCGGCGACCAGCCCGCGTCGTGATCCAGCAGACGCCGCAACATCGTGGGCACCAGCGAGAGCAGGGTCACGCCGTCGCGCTCGAGCTGTCGCGCGCAGCCCGCGGGGTCGAAGCGTTCGGAGTCGGCGAGCACCACGGCGCGCCGCGCGAACAGGCAGCGGATCAGGATCGAGAGGCCTCCCACGTGGGCCGGCGGCATGCTCAGGAGCCAGCGATCCCTCGCCTCCCAGCTCAAGTTCGCGGCGCTCGCCTGTGCCGCCGCCTGAAACGCGCCCCGCGAGAGCACGGCCGCTCGAGGCGCCGCGCTGGTGCCGGAAGTGAAGACCACGGCCAAGGTCGAGCTGGCGTCACGCCCAGAGCCCCCGAAGGCAGGCCGGCCGGCCCAGGCCTTGGTGACCTCCGTCAGCGCGCGTTCCCGCTCCGGCGCAGTGAAGCGTGGATGCACGAGCAGCATGGGCAGGCCTCGCTCGAGGCAGGCGAGCACGGCGCAGACGCTCTCGAGATCGAGGCGCGGCGTGAGCACGACGCATGGACCCGCCGTGGGTGACAGCTGCGGCATAGCCTCCACGCGCTCGGCCAACTCGGCGAAGCAGAGCACGTCGCCAGCAACGCACAGGGCGTCGGCGTCGGGCGCCTCGGCGGCGGCGGCAACGATGGACAGGGCGCTCACGCCTCACGCTCCTGACCCAAGCCTGGGCGATCGTGCGACGTGATGCGATAGCCGCTCACGGCCGCGGCCTCGAAGCCGGGCCAGATCCCGAGACCCACGTGGGGAGCCAGCCCGTGGGCCGGCCCTGCCCCGAGCGCCAGCGCCAGCTCCGCGCAGGCGGCGCGGGCCACGGGACCGTCGAAGAGATGCGTGACGAAGCACTCACCGCCCGCCGCTCGAACCTGTTCGGCGAGCTCGAGGCAGCTCGAGAGCCCGCCGAGCAGCGCTGGCTTGAGCACGGCGCCGGCCAGCTCTCCCGCGGCCACGCGCGACGGCAGCTCTCGTCGAGCCGTCTGCTCGCGCAAGGACTCGTCCGCGAAGACGCGGCATGGAGGAGGCGCGGCGTGATCCCAGGACCAGGCTTGGGTCGGCTCCTCTACGAGCTCGACGCCGAGGCGCGCGGCGCGCTCCAGAGCAGGCCGCAGCGCACGCCGCGAGAGCCCCTGGTTGAAGTCGAGGCGCAATGTCGCGTCGGGTAGCGCGCTCCTCACGGCCTCCACGCGCGCCCAACCTCGGTCACCCGCGAGCTTGAACTTCAGCGCCGCGGCGCCCACTTCGAGGGCACGCCCCGCCTCCTTCACGACGTCGACGACGTCCTCACCCATGAGCAGCGCCGCTACGGGCAGCCGAGGTGGAGGAGCGTCGCCCCGCAGCAGCCGATGCACGGGCACGCCGCGCAGACGTGAGAGCAGATCGAGCAGCGCCGTCTCGAGGCCGAAGCGCGCGCAGGGCAGCTCGCTCGGGATCGTACGCAGGGCCCGCGCCAGGCACTCGCAGACCGGCGCCGCGGGTTCGACGACGAGCTCGCGAGCGCCGACCTCGACCAAGGCCGCGCGCACCTCCGAGAGCGTCTCCACGGAGTAGCCCGGCAGCGGCGCCGACTCTCCGAGGCCCACGAGTCCCTGGGCGTGGAGCCGAATCCGAACGCCTCGACGGAACGTCCAGCCCGCCTGGCCACCCGGCGCGGGGCGCTCGAGACGACCCTCCACATCCTCGAGTTCGAGCCGCTCGACCCTCACGCGAGAGCCTGGGAGAAGGCCAGACCCAGGCTGAAGAGCAACCCGAAGACGAGCAGCAGCTTCGCCGTGCCGACCAGGGTGGCGTTGAGCGCCTCGCCGCGCAGGGTCACGAGCTGACGCATGCGCAGCGCCGCCAAGGGTGACGTCAGGAGCGGCAGCAGCACGAGGGGACCGGCCAGGCCGAGGCGCCAGATCAGCACGGGCACGGCGTAGCTCGTGACCAACAGCAGGGCGTACTCGGCGAGCCCCGCGCGGCGGCCCCAGCGCACCACCAGGGTGCCCTTGCCGGCCAGCACGTCGGTCTCGCGATCGCGCACGTTGTTGACCACCAGGATGGCGGTGGCCAGAGCGCCCACGGGCCAAGAGGCCCAGAGGCTCAACGCGGAGACCTGACCGACTTGGACGAAGGCCGTGGTCACCACGGCGACGAGGCCGAAGAAGACCAGCACGAAGACATCGCCGAGTCCGTGGTAGCCCAGGGGATAGGGTCCGCCCGTGTAGGCGACGCCGCTGAGGATCGAGAGCACGCCCACCAGCACCACCACGGGTCCGGCGACCCAGGTCAGATAGACGCCCAGCAGCGTGGCGAATGCGAAGCTGACGAGCATGCCCACGCGCAGGGCGTTGACGCTGAGCAGCCCGGCCTGCGCGGCGCGGGTGGGTCCCACGCGCTCCTCCGTGTCGGCGCCCTTCTCGAAGTCGAAGAGGTCGTTGGCGAAGTTGGTGCCGATCTGGATCGCGAAGGCGCCTAGCAGGGCCGCCAGGGCTGGCAGCGCGCGGACGCCCCCGGCGGCGGCGGCGCAGGCCGTACCAACGGCCACGGGCACGAAGGCGGCGGAGAGGGTCGCGGGGCGCGCCGCCAACCAC
>JAADHO010000190.1 GCA_013151775.1 Deltaproteobacteria bacterium
GACCCCAAGCGTCGCTTCGCTCCGTTCACACCGCCCGATTCAGGCGTTCACGTTGATGCGATTCAGGCGTTCACTTTCGGCGATATGCGCACCCCTGTGCGTGGCAATCCGCATCGAGGTGCAACCCATAGTCCACGCGGTTGCGGTTCTCGCTCTTGGACACGTAGAAGACGGTCGCCACGTCGTGGGGGCCGAAGTGAGGGTCCGCGTGCGCGGAGGACGGACTCGGCATGGCGGCGAGTGCGACGAGACCGAGGGCGGTGGTTGCGAGGGTGACACGCCCAGATCGTCGCCAGGCTTGGCGGTTGCGTTTCAAGCGCTTCATTCATCCACCACATAAGGCGCGCGTGCACGAGTCGCCACCTCTCCTCCTGCGCAATCGTAGCAGCACATAGGGAGCGGACACGGCTGGACCCATCTCATCCGCGCACTCGTACGCGGTGCGCCACCTGCACCGCATGCACCCTATTGCTTCCCCAAGGCACCCGCCTTATTCATGCGCCATGCACGGGAAGAACGTTCCCGATGCGATCATGCGGATCGTGGCTACAGCTTGCTGCTGTTCTAGATTTGGGATCCATCCCAGCGGTAGGATCCGTTGTTGTGTTGATCGTTCAGAGCGTCGTTCATGTTGGACATCTTCGATTAGTGTCACGTTGGCATGTGCGCTTTTAGTTGAGTTGATAATAAGACGAAATGGAAAGCCGATGTCGAAGAGGGTGACGTAGTCGTATCGTCTCGGAATATATGTTCATCTCGTGTGTTGTGCTGACAGGTGTCGCGTTTTTGTGTTTCGTATGCCTATCAATCAAAAACATATATGAGGTCTGCCATGTCTGTAGAAAAAGAAAGTGCTCTGGTCGCAACATTCAATACTCATGTTGAGGCCGAGGTGGCCGTCAAGGAACTCGACAAATCCGGCTTTGAGATGAAGAAGTTGTCGATCATCGGGAAAGACTATCACGAGGAAGATGATGTGATTGGCTACTACAATACCGGCAGTCGCATGAAGACGTGGGGTAAGTTCGGCGCCTTCTGGGGTAGTCTCTGGGGGTTCTTGGTCGGATCCGCGTTCTTCGTGATCCCCGGGCTGGGTCCGATCGTGGTCGGTGGGCCCTTGGTTGGCTGGATCATCGGGGCTCTCGAGGGGGCCACCGTTGGAGCCGGCTTCGGTGTGGTCGGCGCGGCGTTGGCCGGCATCGGAATTCCGAAGGACAGCGTCTTGCGCTACGAGAGTTCGCTGAAGGCGAATCACTTCTTGCTGGTGGTCCACGGGACGACGCAGGAGGTGGTGCGTGCACGCGAGATCGTGCAGACGGCCGGCGGCAGCGTTGACGTGCACGACCTCCACTGAAGGCTCGCTTGCTCGTTCGTCCCCGAAAGTGCTCCCTCCGCGGCGCTCACGCCCGATCAACGTAGGCCTCGGGTCTCGGTGATCGGGCGCAGGAGCGGGGCCAGGCATTCGTTCCCCAGTCTCCGTCGGCAGTGAGGTGTTCGGGCGGAGGGCGACTTGCGGACTCGCTTCGACCTCTCAGACAGGCCGTCCGACCGTGCGCGCCTCAGCGCCGAATCTTGGCAGCTCGATGCTGGCCTTCCGACTTCGCTCAGCTCACCAGCGGCGGTCCCGTCATCACGTTGATGCTGCCCTCGGCCACCAGCGCTCCGTCGATCTCGACGCGCCCGCTGAACTGGGCGAGCTGGCCCGCTCCCCACCTCTCCTCGGCGCGCACGCGCAGCATGTCGCCCACGGCGTAGCTCCCGCGCGCGAGCGTGATCTTGCGTGTCCCGAGCAACATGCCCGTCGTGGCCGCGTTTCTGCTTTCGAGGGCGCGGTGCACCATCAGGGCGGCGGCGCTCTGGGCGATCAACTCCAGGGCGAAGAAGCCGGAGACGCGCCCGCACTCGAGCAGGATGTGATGTTCGTCGATGCGCGCCTCGCAGACGATGTGCAGCGCGCCCACCTCCAGCACGTCGTGCAGCATCAGCATGGGCGGCGCGTGGGGCATGCCGGACAGCACGCGTCGACCCAACTCGCTGACGGGTGGCGTCACGTCCCCGCGCCCGGCGGCGGCAGCTCGGGTTCGGGCTCTCCCGCGGCGGCGGCGGCCAGCTCGCTCTCCACGAAGCTCACGAGCTCCTCCACCGTGCGGATCTCGCGGGCCACGTCCGGGTCGGGGCGCCTACCCGTCAGCTCTCGCAGCTGCACGAAGATGTCCACGGCGTCGATGGAGTCGAGGCCGAGTTCTTCGTAGAGCGTGGACTCGGGCTTGATCTCTTCCGGGTCGAGTTCGAAGGAGTCGGCCAGGATCTCCACCACGTTCTTCAGTATTTCGTCGCGGGTCATGTTGAAGGTCTCGTTCTCTTCGGAGTGCTCGCCCCTCGATCGACGTGGAAGCCGGCCAGAGTGAGCAACGTGGAAAGGGGTGTGCCGTCGCCTCGGGCGCGGCCAAAGGCGCGGTCCATGTCGCGCGCGTAGCTCGAGATGTGTTCGAGGCGCTCGTCGCGCGGGAGCTGCTCGCAGGCGATGCGTTCGGCGCTCAGGTGGGGACGCCAGCCAGCGCTCCTCATGCTGTCGCCGAGGGCGCGCGCCTCGCCGAGCTCGGTCAGGGCGCGCAGAAACAGCTCCTGGAGCACGCTGCGCTGCAGCGCGATGTGCTCCTCGAGGCGCGGCCTCAGGGCGTCGCCCAGAGCCGGCTTGGCCAAGGCCAGGTGTCGGTCGGTCAGGAAGCCCGGGTAGGGCGGGAGCCCCACGAAGGCCTTGCGGCGCTGTTGATCGGACGCGCCCAACTCCGCCCAGCTGTCAAAGAGATCTTGCGCCTGCTCGTTCAGTCGGAAGAGCTGCTCCACGGCGCCGCGGACGCGCCGATGGTCCTCGAGGTCGAGCTCGTAGCCGCGGTTGAAGAAGTAGCTGCAGGCGCAGTCCCAGTAGTGGGTGAAGTCCCACCACAGCTTCGGGGCGAAGACCTCGGCGCGCCCGAAGTAGACGCCGTTGTCGCCCACCGTGCGCAGGCAGTCGTCGGTCCACCCGGTCAGCATGTCGATCAGCTCGTCGGCCAGCTCTGGCGTCGATGTGCCTGCCCGGTCTTCACGCACGAGGCGCGTGGCCACACAGTTGAAGTTGGCCACGAAGTCCGTGCCCGGGCTGTAGAGGGGGTCCAGGAATTGACCGGATTCCCCGAGGCAGGCCCAGCGATCCTTCCCCGAGAAGACACGCTCGCTGGCCGCGCTGTAGTGGCGCAGCAGCTTGAAGTCCTCGAGCTCACGCGTCGAGAGCCAGCGCGACAGCGCCGGTTCGTGCTCTGCGATCCACGCCAGCGCCTTGTCCTTCCGACCGTAGCTCGATGGATCGTGGTGCAGGTGATCCGTGACGATGCCGATGGAGGTGTAGCCCGTCGACAGGGGGATCAGCCACACCCAATAGCCGGGTCCCATCAGGTGGTTGGTCGAGAGCCAGCGGGTGTGGTCGACGTCGCGCGCATGCCAGCGCCGCTCGTGCTCGGGCACCAGCGCGCCCACCTCCAGCTTCTCGTGTATTCTGAACCACGCCGAGCTCGCCACCGGCTTGCCTTCACGCGCCATGTCCAGCTCGCGTTGAATCAGCCTTCGACGTCCCGCGGCGTCGAAGAGCCAGCGCGCCGTGAGCTGACGCTCCGCGCCATCGGGCATGACGATCCGCGCCACGTGCAGCTCACCGCCTTCGCCGAGCGTCAGGCCGACCACCTTCGCGCCCTCGAGCAGCGTGACGCCGGCGTCCTCGACCATGCGCCTCAGATCCGTCTCGAGCTTGCCTCGGTCCATCTGAAACGAGGGCACCGTGGGGGACTCCACGGGCCCGATCTCCGTGCGCTCGGCGATGGGCGTGTCGGGCGGACCCACGAAGAAGCGCAGACCGTTCTTGGGCAGGTGCTCCCGTCGCAGATACTCCCCCAAGCCGAGCACCTCGGCCAGGTAGTGCGTGCCAAGCTCGACGCTCGACTCCCCCACCTTGTGGCAGGCGACGGGCAGGGGACGCGCCTGGGCCTCGACCACCGTGACGCGGAGATCGGGCATGGCGTGGCGCAGCTGCAGCGCGCAGGTGAGGCCCGCCAGACCTCCGCCGCAGATCAGCACGTCGAGCGTGTCGTTTCCCATCGAGCCCTCCAGCTGCTCCTCCGATCCGCGCGAGATCCAGCCCGCCATGAAGCGCCACGCATAACCCACAGTCGCCGGCCTGGCAATCGGCTCGATCGCCGGGCCGTGTCCCCATTCGAGGACGCGTGCGGCGTGGCCCTCTCGGGTCCCCGCTGCTAGGGTCTGGCCGCCAGCCACGGCTGGATTTGCGGGGTCCTATGCAGCGGAAGGTCGATGTCGCCATTGTCGGCGGTGGTCTCTCGGGGAATCTCTTGGCGCGGCAGCTGCGCATGCATCTGCCCGAGCTCTCCGTGGCGCTCTTCGAGCGGGACACGGAGCGCAGCTACAAGGTCGGCGAGTCGACGATCGAGATAGCCTCCCACTACCTCGTGCATCGCCTCGGGCTCGCGCGCTACCTCTACGAAGAGCATCTGCCGAAGAATGGGCTGCGCTTCTTCTTCGACACGCAGGCGAAGAACGCGCCCCTCGAGCAGATGAGCGAGCTCGGCCTGACGCATCTGCCTCCCTATCCGAGCTTTCAGCTCGATCGTCGGCGCATGGAAGAGGATCTCCTGCGCATGAACGCCGCCGACGGTGTCGACGTGCATCAGGGCGCGCGCGTGCATCGGCTCGAGCTGTCCACGACAGGCGTCCACCTCTTCGACGTCACGCAGGACGCCGGCAGTCAGCGCTGGCAGGCGCGCTGGGTCGTGGACACCACGGGGCGAGGCGGGATGATCGCGCGTCTCGAGGGGCTGAAGCTCTCCGAGGACCAGCATCGCGTGGGCTCGAGCTGGGCGCGCTTCCGCGGCGTGGCCGACATGGACGGCGCGGAGCACACGGAATTCCGCGCGCGCGCGGAGCACACGGCGCGTTTCCTCTCCACCAACCACTTCTGCTACCGCGGTCATTGGATCTGGTTCATCCCCCTGGGCCACGGCGTGACCTCCGTCGGGCTCGTCACGCAGGCCACAGGCTGGGATCGCTCCCTGACCTGCCCCGAAGGTCTGCGCGCGCGCCTGGACGAACAC
>JAADHO010000451.1 GCA_013151775.1 Deltaproteobacteria bacterium
CGCGTCGATCAGGCCCGGCGTCCGCTTCGCTCGGGAGCTGGGCAGCGACCCCCGAGTCGGGCTTGGCGCTCGGGCTGCCGCCCGCGTCCGCCGGGCTCGCGCCGACCCAGGGCTGGCGGGTGGAGGTGTAGGTGATCTGCCGCGTGTGCGGAGGTCTGGCCAGTCCGCCATCAGCAGCGTCCGTGCGCACGTCGCTCACGCTCACGGTTACCCCCTCCGTGGCCTTCCAGAGGAAGGCTCCTCCGACGATCAGCAGGGCGAGGAGCACAGCCGAACCCGCGGCGACCGGGACCGCGCGCTCGAGGCGCATGGTGGGGTTGGTCACGGGAGATGCTCCAGCGTAGCCCGGTGGAGGGTCCGCGTAGCCCGGTGGAGCGGTCGCCGGCAGCGCGCGCGTGGCGGCGATGGTGGGCAGGTCACTCGCCCGGGTCAGGGCCAGGCCAACCTCGGCGTCTTCTTCGACGGCGGCGAGGAATGCGGCCACCGACTCGAAGCGCTCCCCGGGCGCCTTGCTCATGGCCCGGGCTACGGCCGCCGAGACGTGCGCTGGCGCCGCCTCATGCTCCTCCAGGCTCGGCGCCGTGGTCGTCAGCACCTTCACCAAGAGCGCGGGGGCCGACGGCGCCGTGAAGGGCGGCTCGCCGGAGAGCATCTCGTAGAGCATCACGGCCAGCGCGTACTGATCCGCCGCCTCACCCACGCGTTCTCCGGCCGCCTGCTCGGGCGCCATGTAGAGCGGCGTGCCCATGGTGACGCCCGAGGCCGTGAGGTGCTGTGCGTCCGCCGACTCGGTCATGCGGACCAGGCCGAAGTCGAGGATCATCGCGCGGTCGGGAGCGCCAAGCGTGCTGCGCAGGAACACGTTTCCGGGCTTCAGGTCGCGATGGATGATCCCCGCCTCGTGGGCGATGGTGAGCGCCACGGACGTCTCGTGAAAGATCCGCAGCGCCTCCTCCAGCGGGATCTTGCCCGTACGCGCCATACGCTCGGAGAGGTCCTCGCCCTCGAGCAGGTCCATCACCAGATAGTCGATGCCGTCTTCCGTCAGACCGACGTCCTGAATCGCGACGATGCCCGGATGATTCAGCTTGGCCAAGGCCGCTGCTTCGAGTTTGAAGCGTTTCACGGCGTCCTCGAAGCGCGCGCCGTGGTCGGGGCGCAGGACCTTCACCGCGTAGCCCTTGCCCGTGCGCGTGTGGCGCGCGACGTAGACCGCGCCCATGCCACCTTGGCCGAGCAGGCGCTCCACCAGGAAGCTGCCGCCCAGCGTTCGACCGATGAGGGGATCCGTCGTCACCCGGGGAGTATGCAGGTCAAGCCCCGCCTCGGCTACCAGGGCCCGCCCACGCCCGCAGGTTCGCCTCCCGCCGCGTCACTTCGAGGTGGTGATGGCTCACGCAGCGCACGGCGTGGTGCCGTCCGGCTTCAGTCCACACCGAAGTCGCGGCGAAACTCCAGGCACTGCGGGCTGCCCGCTTCGAAGTCGCGGCAGGTGGTGCCGCGGATCTCGTAGATCTGGCAGGCGTTGGCGCATTCCTCCGTGCCGAGGTGCACGCAGGCGCCGTCCATGCGTGTCGCGAAGGCCACGCAGCCGAAGTGTCCGGCCTGCACGGCCTCTGCCAGGTCGGCCCGGCCCAGCTCTCGCCAGCGCGCGAGATCTTCGGGCGGCACCAGGATGCGGCCGTCGTGCCCGGTGCGACAGCAGGCTCCGCAGCTCAGGCAGTCGGGCGAGTCGGGCGAGTCGGCCTGCACGCTTCTTCCTGGCTGAGGTATACTTTCGCCCATCATGAACTCTTCCACTGCCTATCGCCTCTTCGTGCTGCTCGCCAGCGTACCTCTCGTGCTCGTCGGTTGCGGGGACGACTCCTCACCCACGGACGCAGGTCCTGACACCTCCACGGTCGACGCGAACATGCCTGACGCGGGGGATGCCGGCGGGGGCGACGCGGGCGACGCCGGCCCGGTGGACTGCGTCATGGCGGGCGTGATCGAGGGCGCGACGAGCACGGGCCCGGGCCCCGACTCCATCGGCGGAGACGGCGATCTGGAGGTCACGAACGGCCTCTTCCGTGCGGTCTTCGACGCGGTCGACCGGCCGGCCTTGCTCGCCCGCTCGGGCGGCAACTTGGTCGATCTGCACTTCATCGGCGAGAGCGACAACTTCGAAGAGTTCAGTCAGCTCGGCAGCCCGGCCCAAGCCTTTCAGGTCACCTACAGCACCCTCGAGGTCGCGGAGCAGGACGCCGAGCGCGTGTTGATCCGCTCCAGCGGCTTCCTGGATCCGCAGCCCAAGGAGGACGGCAGCCCGCGGCTCACGCCCGACCCCGGCGAGGGCATCACGGTCGTCACCGAGTATGAGATCCGCTGCGGCGATCCACGCATCCGCGTCAGCTCGACCCTGACCAACACCACCAGCGACATCTACGCCATCACCAACGGCTTCCACGTGCTCGACTTCGTGCTCTGGGGCGGCAGCTCGGGCTTGCCCTTCTGCCCGACGACGGGACAGGGCGATCGATGCACCGAGTTCGACTCGAGCGATCCCCTGAGCACCATCGTGCGCACGCCCTACGTCGGCTCCACGGGCTCGCTCCTGGGCGACGGGTCGACCTACGCCTACTACCCCGCGAGCATCGACGAGGTGATGGGCGTCCACGGCCCGCAGGTCTCCGCCATCGGCAGCTTCGGCATCGGCATCGGCTTGCTGCGTTCGGGTGAGAGCAGCAGCTACGATCGAGTCCTCGTGCTCGGTCACGAGTCGGACGTGGCCTCCGCGGTCGACACCGTGCTCGATGACCTCGCCGGCCTAGGGCGCATGGAGGTGGGCACGGTCTCGGGCACGGTCACGCTGCCCGCGGGCGAGAGCTTCGCCACGGATCCGAGGCGCCGACCCCTGATCGTCCTGGCGCAACCCGACGCCTCTGGCAGCGCGACGGATCCGGCGACCTGGACGCCCTACACCATGGTGCGGGTGCAGGCGGACGGCAGCTTCTCCGCGCGCATGCCCATCGGCGCCGTGTCCTACGAGATCCGCGCCATGGGCCGCGATCCGATCCGCGCCGCCGCCGGTGATCTGGCCGCGGGCGCCACCCTCGACCTGCCCATCACCTTGCCCGCCGCGCCCAGCCTCGACGTGACGGTGACGGACGGAACCAGCGGCGTGCCCTCGCGCGTCGTGGTCGTCGGTACGGGCGCCACGCCCACACCCGACTTCGGCTCCACCTTCGGCGGCAGCCCCGCCATGAACACGGCGCTCACGGACGGCGACGGACTCGTCTCCTTGCCCATCCCCGCCGGCAGCTACGACGTGTACGCCGGCCACGGCGTCAACTGGTCCCTGGCGCGCCAGAGCGTCACGGTCGCCGCGAGTGGCGCCAGCGTGAGCCTGACCATCGTGCCCGTGGGCGTGGTGCCTGCCGGCTTCATCACGGGCGACTTCCACGTCCACAGCGGCGCCAGCTTCGACTCGTCCTTGCCCATCGAGGATCGCGTCATGGCCTACTTGGCTGAGGGCGTGCAGGCGGTGGTCTCCACCGAGCACGACGTGATCTTCGACTACGCGCCGGCCCTCGCCACGGTGGAGGAAGGCCTGCCTCCGAGCTGGCAGGGCAAGCTGCGCACCTACGTCGGCCTCGAGTCCACGACCTTCGTGCCCTGGACTGACTTCATCCACACCATCGGCCACTACAACGCCTTCCCGCTGAGGGTTCAGCCCGGCGCCCACAAGAGCGGCGCTCCGGCGGACGAGTTCGTCGATCCGGGCACGCTCTACGAGCGCCTGCGCGCCTTGCCTTCGCCCGTCGCCTCACCCGTGGTGCAGCTGAATCATGGCCGCTCGGATAGGCGTGGAAGCATCTGGCTCGGCTACTTCGACTCCTGCGGCTTCGATCCGACGCTGGCCATCGACAGCACGGGCTCCTGCTTCATGGCCACGGGACCGAGCGGCACGCGCGCCTGGGACGTCGACGCCATGGAGGTGATCAACGGCAAGGACGTGTCGACCTACATCGGCAACATGCGCGACTGGCTCGCGCTCTTGCGCGCGTCGCCCGACGGCCGCCGCCCCGTGGGCACAGCCAACAGCGACTCGCACCGCCTCGTGACGCAGGAGGCGGGTTACCCCGTCACCTTCGTGAAGACCGACGTGACTCTGGACGCGCTCTCGGACGACGCCTTGGTCACGGCGCTCGAGTCCGGCGCGGTCGCCGGCGGCACGGGCGTGTTCGTCTGGGCCGAGGTCTGCCAGACGGATGGCAGCGGCTGCGTCGAGCCAGGGACCGCGATGTTCCCCGTCACGGGTGGCACAGCGCAGGTGCACGTGACGGTCGCCGCACCGCCCTGGGTGCCCGTGGACGAGATCCGCGTGCGCCTCGGAGGCGAGGTGGTGCAGCGCCTCTCGGGCGCTGACCTGAGCTCCCCCTCGGATCCCTTCGGCACCACCGGCGTCGTGCGCTACGACGGCACCGTGGACCTCACGGGCATCACGGAAGACAGCTTCGTGGTGGTCGAGGCGGGCTTCGCCTTGCCGCGCGTGGGTGATCTCGACGCGGACGGCGTGGTGGACGCCACGGACAACGATGGCAACGGCATCGTGGACGCCGCGGACGAGACGGCCGGTGGCGTGGTGATTCCGGCGGCGCCCACCTACCTCGACATCATGGCCCCAGGCGCCCACGCCATGGGCTTCGTCAACCCCGTCTACCTCGACACCGACGCCAACGGCACCTACGACGCCCCGAGCACACCCTTCAGCGACTGATCCTCTCGGGAGGACCGGCTTGTTCAGGAGCTACGCCGCGGCGTAGTCAGGGCGCTTCGCAGACGAAGAAGCGGCTGTCGTCGCAGGCCTGATCGTTCCAGCGGCCATCGCTGAAGAGCTCCACGCAGTCCTCGTGACAGCCGATGTCCAGCGGGCAGCCGCCGTTGTTGGGCTCACCGCCGCTCCAGTTTCTGTAGCTCGAGTCTGGACCCTGCCAGACGAAGCTGCCGTTGCTGCCGCGGTCGTTGTAGCCGATCCACACGTCACCGGCGCCGCGGGCGCTGGCCTCGCTGCGCACGAAGCTGTTCTCGGCCTCGCCGTCGATGGT
Source organism: Deltaproteobacteria bacterium (assembly GCA_013151775.1). Lineage (GTDB taxonomy): Bacteria > Myxococcota_A > Polyangia > Polyangiales > Houyiibacteriaceae > JAADHO01. The sequence continues at coordinate 5,088 of JAADHO010000451.1, forward strand.
GACGAGCTGATAGCCGTTGTCGGTGCAGGTGTCGCGCGCGCTCGTCCAGTTCGCGGCCGCGCAGAAGAGGTAGACGTGTCCGCCGTTCTCGAGCACGTCGCAGGGGCAGCCCTCCTCGTCGCGCATGCCGTCGCAGTCGTCGTCGATGGCGTTGCAGACCTCGGGGGCGCCCGGGTAGATGTCGCCGTTGGTGTCGTCGCAGTCGTCCCGTGGGTTCGCCTGACCGGAGGGCGCCTCGCAGGCCATGGTGATGATGCCCGCGGGATCGCCGTGGCCGTCCCCGTCGGCGTCGACCGAGAAGCCGATGGCGTCGACGGCGTCCTCGTCGATCACGTCGTCGCAGTCGTCGTCGAGGCCGTTGCACACCTCCACGGCGTCCGTCGGGCCCGGACGACACACGATCACGCCGGCTACGCACAGCGTGACATCGTCCACACATAGATCCGGATCCAAGTCGTCGCACGGGTCGAGCAGGCGCGGGTCGTCGGCGCCATCGGCCGTGGCGCGGTCGCAGTCGTTGTCCACGCCGTCGCAGATCTCCGTGCTCGGGCTCGTGGGTGTGCAGCCCGTTCCCGTGTCGGCCCCGGTCGCGTCCACGGCGCCGGCGTCGTCCAGGCCTTGCCCCGAGTCGGAATCCGGGGTGAAGCGACCCGCACGATCCAGGGAGCAGCCATTCGCGAGCACTAGACCGAGCAGCAGGCCGAGAACGAGCCAGAGGGGGTGACGTAGGCGCACGGGCCGAGCATAGTCCAAGCCACCGTCCACTGCCCACGGTCGAAACCGAGGTCTGCATGAACACGCCGATGTCCCGATCCATTTTCCTCCTCGCGCTGCTCGCTCTGGTCGGCTGTGGCGACGACTCCTCACCCACAGACGCGGGCGTGGACGGCGCGACCGACGGCGCCATGGGCGATGACGCCGGGGACGCGGGCGCCGCGTGCGTCTTCAGCGTCGCCACCTTGGCCGCCGGCGGAGAGGCCGCTCCGGGGCCGGACGGCATCGGCGGTGAGGGCGACCTCGAGATCCGCAGCGACAGCTTGGTCGCCGTCTTCGCGGCCCTCGACCGACCCAGCGGCGTCGCCAAGACTGGCGGCACCTTGATCGATCTGCACCGCCCTGGACGCTCCGACCACATGAACGAGCTCAGCCAGCTCGCGGGGCCCGACCAGAGCATGCAGGTGGCCTACACCAGCCTCGAGGTCAGCGAGCAGACGGCGGACTCGTTGACGGTGCAGGCCTCGGGCTTCGTCTCGCCCCAGCCGACGGAGGTCGGCGCCGATCCGATCATCACGCCCGATCCGGGCGAGAACCTCAGCTTCGTCACCACCTACACCTTCCGCTGTGCGTCGAGCGAGGTGGAGCTGCGCTCGACCCTCACGAACGTCGGCAGTGAGTCGTACACCACGTCCACCGCCGCCTTCGGCATCCTCGACACCATGTTCTGGGGATCGCGCTCCCTCGTGCCCTTCTGTCCCGCGGTGGGGCAGGGCGATCAGTGTGCGGCCTTCGACATCATGAACCCCATCGCGGGGCTCGTGGGCAGCGCCTACGTGGGCAGCACGGGCTCGCTGGTGGGCGATCCCGGGACCTTCGCCTTCTACGTGAACGAGCCCGAGCTCGGCACCTTCGTCGGTGTACACGCGAGCCAGGTCTCCGCCTTCGGCGACTTCCGGCTCGGCGACAGCACCCTCCCGGCCGGGGGCATGCGCACCCTCGGCCGCGTGATCGTGCTCGGAGACGACGCCGACGCCGCGAGCGCGACCGACGGCGCCCTCGAGGGGCTCGAGCGTCAGGGCCTCGTGCAGCTCGGGAGCGTGATCGGGAGCGTGACGATGCCCGCCGGTGAGAGCCTCTCCAGCGACGTCTACCAGCGTCCCATGGTCGTGCTCGCCACGCCCGATAGCGGGGAGCCGACGAACCCGGCGCGTTGGACGCCCATCACCATGGCGCGCGTGCAGGCGGACGGCAGCTTCTCGGCGCGCGTGCCCGTGGGCGACGTCTCTTGGGAGCTGAGGATGCGCGGTCGCGCGCCCGTGCGCGGCGTGGGCGGCTCCGTGGCCGTCGGCGAGACCCTCGAGCTCGGCGCCCTCGCCTTGCCCGAGGCGCCGCTGACGTTGATCCACGTGCGCGACGACACGGGCGCCGGTCTGCCCGCGCGGGTCGTGTTTCACGGCACGGGCACCACGCCCGATCCCGACTTGGGTCCCGCCGCGGGCGGAACTCCCGCGGGCACGGTCGCGTTGACGGATGGAGACGGAGAGCTCGAGCTGCGCTTGCCCGTCGGAGACTACGACGTCTACGCGGCGCACGGCATCCGCTACAGCTTGGCCAAGGCCAGCCTGACGGTGGACGCGAGCGGCGCCGAGGTCACGCTCAGCGTGGCGCCCGTGGACCTGTTGCCGGCGGGCTTCGTCACAGGCGATTTTCATGTGCACTCGGCGCCGAGCTTCGACTCGTCCTTGCCCGTGGAGGACAGGCTGATGGCCTACCTCGCCGAAGGCGTGGACGTGATCGTCTCGACCGAGCACGACGTGGTCTTCGACTACGCGCCCGCCTTGGCGACGCTGGAGGCGGGTCTGCCGCCCGCGTGGCGTGGGAGGCTCCACACCTTCGTCGGCATCGAGGCCACGACCACCGTGCCGCAGCCCGAGTTCATTCACACCATCGGGCATCACAACGCCTACCCGCTCAGCGTCGTGCCCGGTGCCCACGGCGGCGGCGCGCCCCTCGACGAGAACGTGGATCTCGGCACGCTCTACGAGCGCCTGCGCGCCATGCCGTCGCCGGTCGCCTCGCCCGTCGTGCAGCTGAACCATGCACGCTCGAGCCGCGCGGGATCCGTCTGGCTCGGGTACTTCGACGCCTGTGGCTTCGATCCGGCCGTGGCCATCGACGAGTCCGGAGCCTGCTTCGGCGGCACGGGTCCGATGGGCACGCGTCCCTGGGACTTCGACGCCATGGAGCTGATCAACAGCAAGGGCGCCGCGCATTTCGTCGACCACCTGCGCGATTGGTACGCGCTGCTGTTGCAGTCACCCGGTGGTCGCTTGCCCGTCGGCATGGCCAACAGCGACTCCCACGAGCTGATCCTCGATCAAGCCGGCTACCCCATGACCTTCCTGCAGACGGGTGGTGCAGCCGCCGATCTCACCAACGACGGGCTCGTCGAGGCGGTGGAGTCCGGCAGCGTGGCCGGCGGTCTGGGCGTGTTCGTCTGGATCCGCGTCTGCAAGTCCGACGGCAGCGGCTGCGTCGAGCCGGGCAGGGCGCCCTTCGACGCGAGCGCTGGTGTGCGCGTGCGCGTCACCGTCGCCGCGCCGCCGTGGATCGACGTCGCCGAGCTGCGCCTGCGTGTCAACGGTCAGGTGGTCGAGCGTCGCACGGCGGCCGCGGGCGAGCTGAGCACGCCGGCGGATCCCTTCGGAGTGGATGGTGTGGTTCGCTTCGACGCGGACATCGATCTGACGACGCCCACGGCGGACGCCTTCGTCACGGCGGAGGCCGGCTTCGCCTTGGCGCGAGTGGGCGACCTCGACGGCGACGGACTCGTGGACGCCACGGACAACAACGCTGACGGAGTGGTCGACGCGGCGGACGAAGCCGGCGGCGTGGACCTCGGCGCGCCTCCGCCGCTGCTCGACGCCGTAGTCGGCGGCGCGCGAGCCATGGGCTTCGTCAACCCCGTCTACCTCGACGTCGACGGCGACGGCATGTACACGCCCCCCGGCGTGCCGCTGGTGGACTGAGCGCCCTGACGCACGACTCGATCGAGGCGCACGTCACCGCCTCGATTAAATTGCGGCTGCGACGTGCGCGATGAGGTCGCCGGGCCGTGGAGTGTGGATCCGTCCGCACTGCCGCAACGAAATCGAGGCAGAAACAAGTGTGGCGTCGACTGGGACGGACCTCACTGCGCGAGGACCATCCCACGTCGTCGTCGACACACAGAAACAAGTGTGGCGTCGACTGGGACGGACCTCGCTTCGCGAGGACCATCCCACGTCGACCGCGACACGCAGAGGCTCAATACCTATAGTACTCGGGCTTGAAGGGGCCGTTCTGGGGGATGCCGAGGTACTCCGCTTGCGCCGGCGTGAGCGTGGTCAGCTTGGCGCCGAGCTTGCCGAGGTGGAGCGCCGCGACCTTCTCGTCGAGCTGCTTCGGCAGCACGTAGACCTTGCCCGACTCGTAGCGATCCGTGCCGCGGTTATTCCACAGCTCGATCTGCGCGAGCACCTGGTTGGTGAAGCTGTTGCTCATGACGAAGCTGGGGTGACCCGTGGCGCAGCCGAGGTTCACGAGTCGACCGCGGGCGAGCACGGTGATCTTGTGTCCGTCGGGGAAGATGAAGTGATCCACCTGCGGCTTGATGTTGTCTTCCTCGACGCCGTTCGCGGGATCCAAGAGCCAGGCCATCTGGATCTCGGAGTCGAAGTGGCCGATGTTGCAGAGGATCGCCTCGTCCTTCATCGCCTTCATGTGCTCGCCCGTGACCACGTCGGCGCAGCCGGTGGCCGTGACGATGATATTCGCCTGAGGCGCGGCCTCCTCCATGGTGACGACGCTGAAGCCCTCCATCATGGCCTGCAGCGCGCAGATGGGATCGATCTCGGTGACCATCACGCGCGCGCCTTGACGCTGGAGCGCCTGGGCGCAGCCCTTGCCCACGTCGCCGTAGCCGCAGACGACCGCGATCTTGCCGGCGATCATCACGTCCGTGGCGCGCTTGATGCCGTCCACGAGGGACTCGCGGCAGCCGTAGAGGTTGTCGAACTTGCTCTTCGTCACCGAGTCGTTGACGTTGATGGCGGCGCACTTGAGCGTGCCCTGCTTGGCCATGTCGTAGAGGCGGTGGACGCCCGTGGTCGTCTCCTCGGAGAGGCCGACGATGCGGTCGTCGCCGTCGAAGAGCTCGGGGAAGCGCTCGTGGGCGATGATGGTCAGGTCGCCGCCATCGTCGAGGATCAGGTTCGGCTTCTTGCCGCCCTCGAAGGCCGCGAGCTGCTGCATGATGCACCAGTCGTACTCCTCTTCCGTCTCGCCCTTCCAGGCGAAGACGGGCGTGCCGGTCGCGGCGATGGCGGCGGCGGCCTGATCCTGCGTCGAGTAGATGTTGCAGCTCGACCAGGTGACCTCGGCGCCGAGATCCGTCAGCGTCTCGATCAGCACGGCGGTCTGAATCGTCATGTGCAGGCAGCCGGCGATGCGCGCGCCCGTCAGGGGCTTCTCCGTGCCAAACTCCTCGCGCAGGGCCATCAGGCCGGGCATCTCCGTCTGGGCGATCTGGATCTCTTTGCGGCCCCAATCGACCAGGGACATATCCGCGACCTTGTATTTGTTGGCCACGGCGTTGGGTGCTTGCTTCTCGTTCGTCATGTTCTTCTCCGTGCGGGCTTCATCCCGCGGGTCGGCGCGCAACCAGAACGTGCCAGTCGAGGTGACCATCGGGGCCACCTCCGCAACGCGCCGAAGGAATTGGGGTGACCGACGCCGCTTCGAGGCCGGCCTGAGTGGCGAGGCGCTTCAGCTCGTCTGCCTCGAAGCCGAGCCAGAGGTCGGCTTGGCGTTCGCGAAGTCGCTCGTCGTGGTGCGCGAGGTAGTCGATGACCACCAGCGAGCCGCCTGGGGCCAGCGGCGCGGCCATGCTGCGCAGGGCCTCCGCTGGACGCGGCGCGTGGTGCAGCACGCGGGACGCGAAGATGGCGTCCGCGCCTCCCAACGCCCGGGCGCGCTCGAGCAGCTCCGGTGAGTCGTAGCCGCCCTCGACCAGCTCCACGTGGTCGTAGCCCGCGCGCTCGAGGCGGGCCCGCGCGTGTTCCAGCTGGGCCGGCGCGCGATCCACGGCCAGCACGTGCTGATAGATCGGGGCGAGCAGATCGAGCAGCCGACCCGTGCCCGTGCCCACGTCGATGGCGAGCTTGCGTCGCGGCAGCAGCGGCGCGAGGGCCGTGAGGTACGCCGGCAGCTCCGGCGCGAGCCCCGAGAGACCTTCCTCGGAGGCGCTCTCGAAGTAGGCGCGCGTGGGTCGATCCCGATCGGCGACCAAGGCCGCCACGCGCGAGAGGCTGCCATCCTCCGTGACCAGCTGCCGACCCGACGCCAAGGCGTCGGCGACCACGGGATCCCTCGACGCGTCCGTGGCCAGACGCGCCAGGGCGCGCGTCCCCTGACGGCGCACCACCAACAGGCCCGCGCGCTTGAGCGGCTTCACGTGGCGCGACACGTTGGGCTGCGACTCGCGCAGCAGCTCCGCCAGCTCACCGATGGCGAGCTCCTCCACCTCCGCCAAGGCCAGGAGACGCAGGCGCAGAGGCTCCGCCAGCAGCTTGTATAGCTCCCAGCGTGCGGGTTCAGACTGCGTCAGGGTCTCCACGATCTATATATATGCAGATATGCGTATGGACGCAAGTGGCGAATGAAGTCGGAGCTCGAGCGTGGATCCAAGTTGCGCCCTACGCGCTGATCCTGCGGCTAAAAGAGGGCGCTGTAGGACAGGCCGGCGCCGCCGGGGTTGGCCCATGGGCTGAAGACGCCCGAGCCGAGCCCCGTGGAGGGCAGGCCGCTGGTCTCGCGGTCGCCATCGTCATTCGAGTCACCCACGTCGCGGAAGTACAGCAGGTAGGGCAGGAGCCAGCCCGAGAGCAGGCCCACGGCCGCGCCCATCACGACGTCGCTGGTCCAGTGTTGGTCCGCGACCACGCGCAGCACGCCGGTGACGGTCGCCGCCCCCAGGGCCAGACCGCAGGCCGCGGCGTCCAGACCCGGGCGCCCATACAGGTGCAGCTGTCGATGCATCACGCACGAGAGCCCAGCCGCTGTGAAGGTGAGCGAGGTGTGCCCGCTGAAGAACGAGACGTAGCGCTCGCTGCTGTCGCATCCCGGTGCGCTCGGGTCGCTGTCGCAGCGCAGGCCGTAGGGTCGCTCGCGCGCGGCCGTGACCTTCGGCAGGGCCGTGACGAAGCCCGTCACGCCGAAGGATTGAAGCTCGACCAGCAGGATGCGCAGGGCGAGGTCTCCGCTCATGCGTCCCGCCAGCGCCTCCGCGGCCACCTCCACGAAAGGCACGGAGAGGGTCGAATAGAGCATGATGTTGCTGGCCGTGACCGCGCCCGCGCGCTGCCCAGGGCTCAGGTTCAGCCCGCCTCGAACCCAGCCGTCCATCAGGATGCCTCCGGTCCAGCGGGCCCGCGTCGGCTTGAACAGCATGGGGAGCGCAACGCCCGTCGCTAGCAAGCCCGCGCTCACGCCCGCCTCGACCCAGCCGGGACGTCGCGCGTGGGCGGGCCAGCTCAGCCTCAGGTCCGCGGCGCTCGGCTGGGCCGCGCTCGGCTCGGAGGCGTCCTGCGCCAGGGCGTCCGGGTCGTCGTCATTGGGGAGCGTCTGCGCGTGGGCTGTGGTTGCACAGACGAGCCACGCCAGCGTGCACGCGGCGATCGCGCCCCGGCGCTTCGATCCCAAGCAGTCAGCCATCGGGCTCAGCGTGACACGATGAACGCGAGCCGCATCCCGGGCAGCTCCGTCAGCTCTCCCTCGAGCCTGTCGCCCCGCTGCACCGCCGGAAAATTCTCCCAGCGGGTCTGGTTCTCGCCCATGCCCAGCGCGCGCCGTTCGCCTGCGCTCTCCACCGCGAGGGCGAGATCGGCGGCAGCGTAGCCATCGGGCAGCCCGCGATGGCGAATGCTCAGCGTCACGGGCTTGCCCGGCGCGGTGATCAGCGGTGGGCTCACCGTCAGCGTGCCGGAGAGCGGGCGGATGCCCTCCCGGTTGTCGAAGACGCGGGTGTCGGCTCCGTGGCCAAAGGTGATCTCGCGGGCCTCGGATAGCGCATTCGGGGGAATGGTCAGGCGGGCTCCGTTGTCGATCTCCAATGTGCCCCCCGCCGTGCCCACCGTCGCCGTCACCTGCCGCTCGCCCCGGGCGTGCACCTCGGTGCTCCCTGGCGGGGGCCCCGGCGGCGCAGCGGGCTGCTGCGCGACAGGTGGTGGCGGAGCGCCTCCACAGCCAAGGAACGTGAGCGTGAGCGCCATGAGCGCGAGGATCCGCATAGTCGCCACCTTCCCCCGAAGGGCGGGTTTGTGCCCAACCTAGCACTCTCGCGCGCGAATGTGGAATCCCTGCGCGAGCAATGTCACGCTCTCTCGACCATGGGACCCCGGGACCAAGCGAGAGCGGAGCAGTCGAGGCCATCGGCGCGGTCGACGCGTGCGTCCCGTGCTCGACCCGAGCGCCGGCGCCTGCGGTCCTTCGGGCGGGGCTGTCAACGCGTCGGGCGGCGCATGGCGGACCTCTTCCCGCTCACACCCTTGGGGGTCGCCGCCTGCGCGGGCGCCGCGTGGGCTCTGCGCAGCTTCGCCTACGCGGAGCTCGATCTCGTGCTGCTCGTGCTCGGCTGGGCCGCCGTGGGCATGGCCTCCCTCTCCCTGGTCTCGGTGCTGGTCGCGACCCCCTGGCTCAAATGGGTCACGCGGGGCGTGTCCGCGCCCGCCCTCTCCATGGAGACGGGGCGGCCCACCAAGACCGGCGTGAGCGTGCCCTCCTTGCGCTGGGTGCCTCTGCTCTTGGTTCACGTCGAGCTGCTCGAGCCCGAAGATCTCGAAGGCTGGGGCGCGCCCGAGGGCGGCCGGCTCTGGGAGCAGCTGGTCGCGCAGCGGCGCGGCGAGGTCCGGCGGCTCGTGCGCCGCGTCGTCGTCTCGGACGCCTTCGGTCTGGCGCGCCTCGCCTTTCGCATCCGAGGCGAGGCCGAGGTGGACGTGCTGCCCCATGTGGGCGCCTTGAACCGCATGCCTCTGCTCTCGAGCTTCGCGGGCGGAGACGAGCGGCCTCACCCGATGGGCGTGGCGGATGGCGATCGGGTCGAGCTGCGCAAGTACGCGCCTGGGGATCCGGCGCGCTTCATCCATTGGAAGGTCTTCAGCCGCACGCGCAAGCTCGTCGTGCGCGTCCCGGAGCGCGCCCTCACCCTCTCGCGGCGCACCGTCGCCTACCTCGTCTCGGGTCCTGTGGATCAGGCGTCCGCCGCCGCCGCGCGGGTCTCCGTCGAGGCCGGCGTGCTGGGCGAGGAGTGGGTCTTCGGTGCGGACGGAAGCGCGGGGCAGACCTCGGACCCGGCGGAGGCCCTCTCGCGCATCGTGCGCTCGGCCGGCCAGGATGTGCAGGGCGGACAGGGGCTCGCGCGCTACGTCGCCCTCGCCGAGCGAGAAGGCCCCGCCACGCTCGTGGTCTTCGTGCCCGCCGCTCCTGGCCCATGGCTGGCGCCCGTGGTGGCCGTGCTGCGCGCACGCCGCGGTCGCGCCCGGGCGGTGATCGGCGTGGACGGCCTGAGGCGCTCCGACAAGCGGCCCTGGTGGAAGCACGCCATGTCTCGCCCGCTCACCCCTGTGGGTGTCGACGAGGCGGTTCTCTCCGAGGTGCGCGTGGCGCTGGCCCGGGCCGGCGCAGATGTGCTGGTGGTAGACCGCCTGAGCGGCCGCCTGCTCGGAAAGGGCGGCGTCGCGCCTCGCCTCGCCCCCGCCGAGGTGCGCGCCGCATGACCCAGACCCACGCACCCTCCGAGCAGGAGAGCTGGCTCGCGACCGTGCTGCGCGCGCTGGTGCTGGCGGCCACCGCCTTCGCCTTCGCCTGGCCTCTGGCGCAGCCCTGGGCCGC
>JAADHO010000454.1 GCA_013151775.1 Deltaproteobacteria bacterium
CTGTCGCTATGAAGGCGCCACCTCGTGCACTTGCGGCACGCTCGTGTGCGGGGATGCGGGAGGGCCAACGCCGAGCTGCACCTCCAACCGCGACTGCGCCGCGACCGACTACTGCGCCTTCGCCTCGGGCTGTGGAGGAAGGGGCGTGTGCGAGACGCGTCCGGAGGTCTGTATCGCGGTCTATGCGCCCGTCTGTGGCTGCGACGGCACGACCTACGGCAACTCCTGCAACGCCGCGGGCGCGGGCGCCAACATCTCCCACGACGGCGAGTGCGACTGCCGCGACACGGGCTGTGCCAGCGGATCGAACTGTCAGCTCTGCCGCGGTGCAAGCGGAGGCATCAACGTCTGCATCCCCGACGGCTCCATCTGCTGATCGGCGCGGCTGAAGAGCGCCCTCACTCGGAATCGGTGCGGCGCGCGAGCCTGCGGGCGCGACGCGCGTGGCGTTTCTCGCGCTTCTGATGCTTCTTCACCACCGCGGCGGCGCGAGCGTAGAGCTTGCTCTCCTTGGGCGTGCGCCCCACCAGCGGAGGCTGCTCGCCGTGGTGCTCGTCGAAGCTGCCGGGCGTGACGCCGAGCTCGAAGAGGGCGATCTCGCGCCGACCACGCTCCCCCAAACGCAGGGGTAGCACCGCCGCGCCGATGCCCGCGCCGACGTAGAGCGCGCCGCGCGTGGAGCGGGAGTCGTCGGGCGGCAGCGCACGTGTGCCGTAGAGGCCATGAACGTAGCGGTGGCCCGCGATGCGACCCACGGCGAGCTCGTGAAGACGCGCCAAGGTGACCTGCCCCGCGTGGGTGTGACCCGAAAGCACCAGAGGCACGCCGCCCGCCCACAGGCCGTCGGCCTCTTCCCCGATGTGGCTGAGGGCGATCACCGGCAGATCCTTGCGCAACCCGCGGAGAGCGCGCTCGCGATCCGCGTGACCCGTGTAGGCGTCGTCGAGGCCGAGGACCTGAAGCCGCTGATGACCTAGCTCGAGCACGCTGTGGGCGTTGTCGAGCACGAGCGCACCGGCCCGATGGAGCGCGCGCCGCACCTCGCCCGCACCGGACCAATAGTCGTGGTTGCCCAGAGAACAGACCACGGGCGCGTCGAATCCCGACACCACCTCCGTCAGCGCGTCGAGGTAGAGCTGACTGTGGCAGACGAAGTCTCCCGTGATCACCACCAGGTCCGGCTTCGCCTCGTTGGTCAGACGCACGGCCTCGTGCTGCACGGCCATGGGCGTGACGCGTCCGATGTGCAGGTCCGTGAGATGCGCCAGCCTCAGATGATCGAGCTGCTGCGCGTGAACCGCCGGACCGGCGAAACGCCGCAGCTCGATGGAGCCCGGTCGCGCAGCGCGGACAAGCGCCGGTGCAGGACTCGAAGGAGAAGCGCTCACGCCCCCAAGTATAGACACAGGACTCCACACATGCAGACAGAACGATCATGTATTGGGGGACGGTCCTAAGCAGTTCACTTATTGTGAAACAATGTTTCACAATAAGTGAACTGCTTAGGACCGTCCCCATCCGTCGGTGGCGGGGGCGCTAGTCGTCGCAGTGGGAGCAGCGGGGGCGGGAGCGCGATTTTCGGAGCAGGGCGTGGGTGGGGACGTCGGGGCCGGGGCGCGGTTTGGGCGGCTTGGTGCCACCGAGACGGCGCACCAGAAACAGGATCGCCAGCAGGACGACTAGCCCGGCGATGACTCCCTGCACACTCATGAGTATCCCAAGGCGCGCCCGATCTGGAAGACGAGCAGCGAGAAGAGGTAGGCGAGACCGGTCATGTAGGTGAAGAGCAAGGCGGGCCAGCGCCAGGAGCCCGACTCGCGACGCACGATGGCGAGGGTGCTCATGCACTGGCAGGCAAAGACGAAGAAGACCATCAGGGAGATGCCCGAGAGCGGCGTGAAGAGCAGGCTCCCGTCCTCTCGCCGGGCGCGCGTCAGCGTCTGCCGCAGGGGCGCGCTGGTCTCGTCTGCGTCCGCGATGCCGAAGACCGTGCCCATGGTGGAGACGAAGACCTCGCGCGCTGCGAAGGCGCCGATCAGCCCGACGCCCACGCGCCAGTCGAAGCCGAGGGGCTTCAGCGCGGGCTCGATCAGTCGACCGAAGTGTCCCGCCGCGCTGGCCCTGAGCTGCGCGCCGGCTTCGTCCGCGTCGAGGGCGGCGAGGGCGCGGGTGCGCTCGGGGCTGGGCGCCTGCGCGGCGCTGACGTCTGCCCGCTGCGCCTCGAAGCGAGCCTCGAGCGCGTGATCCTTGGGGAAGCTGAGCAGCGCCCAGAGCACGACGCTCATGGCCAAGATGATGGTGCCCGCGTCCACCAAGAAGGAGCGCACGCGAGCCCCCACCGCGCGCAGCAGGTTGCCGAGCTGTGGCCAACGATAGGGAGGCAGCTCCATCACCAAGGGCGGACGCTCGCCCTTCAACACCGTGCGCCGCATCACGGCGGCGGCGGTCAGGGACGCGAGGGTGCTGAAGCCGTAGATGCCGAAGAGGATCAGGGAGCCGAGGCTGATGGGCCCGAGCACGGCGCGATTCGCGACGAAGACCGTACTGATCAGCAGCACATACACGGGCAGCCGCGCGCTGCAGCTCATCAGCGGCAGCGCCATCATCGTCAGCAGGCGATCCTTGCGGCTCTCGATGGTGCGCGTGGCCATCACCGCGGGCACGGCGCAGGCGAAGCCCGAGAGCAGCGGCACGAAGGCGCGTCCGTGCAGACCCACGCTGCGCATCAGGCGATCGATCACGAAGGCGACGCGCGCGAGGTAGCCCGAGTCCTCGAGGAAACCGACGAACAGGAAGAGCAGCGCGATCTGCGGCACGAAGACCAGCACGTTGCCCACGCCGCCGACGATGCCCTGCGTGAGCAGGTCCGTGAGCACGCCCGGAGGCAACCAGGCCTGCAGCGCGCTCTGGGTCGCACCGATACCTTCGCCGATGGCGTCCATGGCGGGAGACGCCCAGGAGAAGAGCGCCTGAAACACCACGAGCATCACCAACAAGAACGCCCCGAGACCCCAGGCGGGATGCAGCAACACCGAGTCGAGCCTGTCTGTGCGGCTCTTGCGCGGCAGGCCCCGCGTGAGCGCGCGCTCCGTGATGGCGTCGAGGAAGGCGTAGCGCGGGGCGATCAGCGCGTCCTCGAGATCGCGCCCGGACACCTCGGCCCGCTCGCGCACCTCCGCCGTAACCTCGCGCAGACGTGCGGGGATATCCGTGAGCTCGTCGCCACCGAGGGAGAGCAGCGCCCAGCGTGCCCAGGCCTGACTTCTCCGCGTGGACGCACCCTCCTCGGGCCAGACCTCCGTCACCGCGCGGGCCACGCTCTCTACGTCGCCCTGCGTCGCCTCGTCGTAGGCCAGCTCAGGCGAGGCGGGTCGCGACGGCTCCGAGAGCGTGCGCTCCACCGCCTCACGCAGCGCCGAGAGGCCACGCTTCTTGGAGGCGGCGATGGCCACTACGGGCACGCCGAGGTCACGCTCGAGCGCCGCGGAGTCGATGGTGGCGCCCGAGGCCTCGACCTCGTCCATCATGTTCAAGGCGATCACCAGAGGCAGCCCCGTCTCGAGCAACTCCAGCGCCAGGTACAAGCTGCGCGTCAGCGCCGTGGCGTCGACCACCACGATGGCCGCCGCGGGCGCCTCACCGCCATGGCCCAAAGTCACGCGAACGGCCACCTCCTCCTCGGCGGAGCGGGCGGCGAGACTGTAGGTGCCCGGCAGATCGAGCAGATCCGCCACTACGTCGCCGAAGTTGGCGCGGGCTGCGCGCACATCCACAGTTATCCCCGGGTAGTTGCCCACGCGCGCTCGCGAGCCCGACAGGGCGTTGTAGAGCGTGGTCTTGCCCGCGTTTGGGTTGCCCACGAGCACGACCTGAGGTCGCGCGGGCTGAGGCTCCTCGGCGGGGGCGACCTCGGCCGCCGAGCCCTTCATGCGGCCTGCTCCAGCGCGTGGTCGTCCGTGGCGACGGTAGAGCTGAGCTCGACCGGAGGAGCCAGTGTGACCTGCGCGGCCTCGGCGAGGCGGATGGAGAGGCGATAGCCCCGCAAGCTGAGCTCGATCGGGTCGCGCATGGGAGCCGCGCGGATCACCTCGATCTCGGTGCCCGGCAAGAGACCCATCTCCATCAGCCGACGCCGCAGGGCCCGCGGCCCGCCCACGCGCTGCACCACGGCCTTCTGCCCAGGGGGGAGAGCGGAGAGCGTGCGTGTCGACTTCACATCGTTAGTGATATTCACTTTCAACAAGAACGCAAGGGGTCGGCTGCGACGACTCACAGATAAGTCTCCACATGGACACGCGCGGCCCGCGGGACCTCCCGAGTCAGGGAGCGTCGACCACCTGGATCGAGAGCTTGTAGGGCAAGCTCGTGTCGGCGTCCGGAGAGGTCAGACGCAGGTAGTAGACGCCGGCGGGCAGGCCCGCGGCGAAGGCCTCCCCGTCGATGGCAGGGCAGCCGGAGCCGGCGGGGTTCGCGCCCGCGCCGAGGGCGTCGAGACCGCCCTGATCCACGAGCTCGAGCAAGGATGCGGGAGACGACTCGGCGCAGGCGCTGCCGGCGCGGGTGGTCATCTGAACGCTCACGCTGCCGCCCTCCGGGACCTGGACGGCAAAGAAATCCGGATCGCAGCGGCCCTCGAGCAGGCCCAAGACCGAGCCGGCGCCGGACGTGAGGATGGGCCGATTGGCGCCCGTGAAGTCGTCGTTGGGCTCGTGCTCGTCCGCGGCGGCGGCTAGCTCGAAGCGGCAGCCCTCGTCGCAGCCGTCGCCGGGCACCCGGTTTCCGTCATCGCAGCCCTCGCTATGCTCTGCGTTTCCGTCTCCACAGGTCGCGTGCAACACCAGCAGGTCGTAGCGGCCGCCACCGAGGCCCTTGTCGTCGAGGCCCACGATGTAGGTGGTGTCCCGCGGCGAGATGAAAGAGAAATGCTCGTCGATGCCGCTGCCGCAGATGTCGATACCCGCACCGAACTGACACGAGCGTGCGTCGCAGCTGTCGAGGACATACAGCGCCGGATCGCCGACGCCGTCGATCACCTTGGCGTGAAAATGCCACTTCTCTCCGACGCGCATGGGCACGGCGATGAAGCCATCTGGCCCCGGCGTGCGGGCGTTGTCGACGCAGGAGCCGAGGTTGTTGAACTCGTCCCGGTTGCCGCTGAGGTCCACGATGCCGTGGAAGGTCTCCGCGACCACCGGCACGGGCACAGGGCCGTCGCAGCTGTCCGCCACGGGGAAGTCTTCGAGCTGCTCGTCCTGGTAGAGCGAAGGGTCGAAGAAGCTGCATCCCGCGAACAGGATCGAGGCCGCGAAGGAAGCGGAGAGCGAGCAGAAAGTGCGCATCAATGCCGGAGGTAAGGGTTGTCTTCGAGTGTGGGCGCCATGGAGGGCGGAGCGTCGGTCGGCGCCGTGGTGGCGGGCGCAACCGTCATGGAAACCGTTGGTGCAGTGGGCGCTGGCCGGCGAGGACGTCGCGGATGGCGGACCTCGGGCGTCGGCTCCACCGCGACCTCGGGTGTCGGCTCCAGCGCGACCTCCGGCGTCGGCTCCACCGCGACCTCGGGCGTCGGCTCCACCGCGACCTCCGGCGTCGGCTCCACCGCGACCTCCGGTGTCGGCTCCACCGCGACCTCGGGCGTCGGCTCCACCGCGACCTCGGGTGTCGGCTCCACCGCGACCTCCGGTGTCGAGTGGGCGCCCAACCAGACGGCCAGGCCCAACATCGCCAGGCCCAACACGCCCAGCCCGACGGCCAAGCGCAGGGGCAGCGTGCGTGCGGACTCCGTGTGCATGGGCGCCGCGCCCGACGAGTCGGCGCTCTCCAGCGCGTCCGTCTGCCCGCTCTCGTGCCAGGGCCCGCTCTTGTTGCGTGAGGCGCGCGTGACCACACCCGTGGCCGAGACCGCGCCTCCCGAAGACTCGAGCTTGGGCACCTGATAGACGTCGCTCGCCGTGGCGGGCAGCTCCGCGTCCTCGCCCATCTGAGACATGCGCCGGGCGATGGCCTCACGACGGGCCTCGGCGTCCTCGGCGAAGAGCTCGGCCATGGCGTCGGCGAGGGCGTGATTCGATGCCAGCAGCTTGGCCTCGAGGGCCGCCTCCTCGAGCGCCTGCGCCAACTCACGGCCGCTCGCGTAGCGCTCCTCCAGAGGCCGCGCCAGGGCCTTCATGCACACGGCCTCGAGCGCCGGTGGGATGTCCGGGTTGAGCTCGCTGGGCGGACGAATGTCAGCGCGCACGACGTTCATCAACACCACCGCCGGGCCGCCCTCCGCCTGAAAGAGCAGCTCACCCGTGAGCACCTCCCAGAGCATGATGCCGAGCGCGAAGACGTCGGCGCGCGCGTCGAGTTCGCCCCCCTTGGCCTGCTCGGGCGACATGTAGCAGGGCTTGCCCTTGAGCATCCCGGGGCGCGAGGAGGTGATGCGGGCCGCGGCGCGGGCGACCCCGAAGTCCGTGATGCGACCCACGCCGTCCATGCCGATCAGCACGTTCTGGGGCGACACGTCGCGATGCACGATGCCCAAGGGCACGCCGTGATCGTCCTTCAGCCGGTGGGCCGCGTCCAGACCGACGATAGCGTCGAGCAGACAGCGCAGGCCATAGCGCACGCGCGCCTCGGGATCGCCGGTCGTGCGCGAGAGCAGCTTCTCCAGCGTGAAGCCGTCGACGTACTCCATCACCAGGAAGTAGCCGAGCTCGGACTGATCCACGTCGACGATGCCCACGGCGTTGGGGTGATGCAGCCGGGCGGCCAGGCGCGCCTCGTCGAGGAACATGGAGATGAACTGCTCCTCCTTGGCGAGGTGAGGATGCAGCACCTTGATGGCGAAGAGACGCGTGAAGCCGCCGACGCCGTCGATCCGCGCGAGGAACACGGTGCCCATGCCGCCGCTGGCGATCTCGGCGACCAGCTCGTAGCGACCCAGGCGTCGCCCACGGGCCACCTTCGAGACCTTCGCGCCCTCGGCCATCAGAAGCGACCCCGGAGCGTCAGCCTGCCGCCGCCGGGCCCGAGCTGAAGGTCGAAACGCGCGACGCCCTGGTCGTCGAACTCCTCGTGGCGCCAGCGCGTCCAGAGGACGCCCAAGAGCAGCGTGCCGACGCCGAGCGCGCCGAACATGCCGGTGAAGGCGTAGAGGCGACGCTCCTTGCGGCGTCCTCGATTGTAGCTGCGCTGCGTGGGCGCGGCCTCGTAGGCGTCGCGGGCGTCGAGGGTGTCCACCAGAGACCACACAGCGACGCCTCCGAGCACCAGTGTGAGCGCCGCTCCGGTCCAGAAGAACGCTGGGGAGAGGCCGCGCGCGGGCGGAGGCGGAGGCGCGGTCATGCCCGGATCGGACGCGACGGGCGCAGGCTCCACGGGCGCAGGCTCGGCGGGCGGTGCTTCGAAGTCAGCCGAGGCGTCCTCCCCGGCGCGCGCCACGACGACGCGCTCGTCCACGCGCCGACCGGCGAAGTCCGCGCTCAGGCGGTGCTGCCCAGGAGCCAGAAAGAGCTCGTGCCGCGCCGCCGCCATCGACTCCTCGACGGATCCGTCGAGCAGCAGCACGCAGGCCGCGCTGCAGGTCACGCGCAGGTGACCGAGCTCTCCCTGATGCGCGTCGAGGGTCTGCTGCGCGAGCTGTCGCGTCTCGATCTCACCCGGATAGCGCGTCAGCGCGCGCAGGGAGAGGGTCGCGGCGCGCGCCGGATCCTCGGCGGCGACGTGGTTGCGGATCGCGCTGCGCAGAGCAGCCTGAGACTCGGCGGCGCTGAAGGCGAGCTCGAAGAGCTGCGCGGCGCGAGCGTAGTCGCCCCGCAGCTGCGCCTGCTGTGCCTGCTGAAACGCAGCGGCCGCGGCGGCCACGTCACCCTGCTGAGCGACCGCCGAGGTAGGCGCGACGACGCACAACCACGCAAAGACGACCCACACCGCCACGCCCACTCGACCGAACACGTGCACTATCCTTGTCTGCGTCACCCCTGCCCGGGTGAGACGCCCGGCCAGTGTAGCGTTGACCTCGATCAACCGCCAGCCCCGGAGGACGAGCTTTTTCAGCCCTGTGACGCGTGCATCCCTGGCGCGGAGGCGATCCGAGTGCGCAGCGAGCGCTGACCATTCTCGCGCAGGCGCGAAGAGGGTAAGCTCCCGCCCATGCTGCGCTTCAGTCAGGATCCCAAGGTCGCCGAAGAACAGATGAAGGCGATCATCTTCTACCTCACGACCTTCGGCTACATCGACGGAGACTTCGACGACTCGGAGAAGAAGTTCGTGCGCGACTACATCCGCGGGCTCGTGCATCAGCGGGTCGTCACGGGCATGCCCGACGCGGAGGAGGCGCTGCAGAAGGAGCTCGAGGGGCGCTTCACGACGCACTTCCACGAGGTCTTCGAGACCATCGACGCGCAGGTGCAGGAGCTGTTCACCGAGGCCGTCTCCCACGACGAGGATCAGGACGCCTTCATCCACAGCAAGCTGAAGCTGCGCTGCTTCGAGATCTTCCAAGGCTTTGGCCGGGACAACCAAGCGCTGCTCGTCGAGGCCATGGACGCGCTGATCGAGGCGGACGGGCAGGTGCATCCGGCGGAGGCGAAGTTCCGCAGCGAGCTCTTGGCCCTGTTCGCCGCGGACATCGAGATCGATCTGATCGAGCTGACGCAGACCGGGCGCACGAGCATCGCGCCCAGCGTGGAGCGGCCCGTGGCGGCGGCGCCTCACCCCTTCTTCGATCAATTCGAGCACCACTACTCCGCCGATCACGAGCTGATCCAGAAGCAGGTCGAGGCGGACCGGGCGCTGCTCGACCGCGCCATCGCCCTCTTCGAGGCCCAAGCCGCTGCGGGCAAGGGGAAGCTCGCGGGCAAGCAACGGGTGGACGAGTTCGCGGGCGAGGCGCCCTTCCTCGACGGACACATCTGGGTGCACCCGACGCCCGAGGGGCAGCGCTTCGACATCACCGTGCTCGGCGATCTCCACGGCTGCTACAGCTGCCTGAAGGGCGCCGTGATGCAGGCGCAGTTCCTGGAGAATGTCGCGGCGTACAAGAAGGATCCCGCGGGACGCCCGAAGCCCATCCTCGTGCTCCTCGGCGACTACATCGACCGCGGCCTCTTCAGCCTGAACGGCGTGCTGCGCTCCGTGCTGCAGCTCTTCGTCGCGGCGCCGGAGCACGTGTATGTGCTGCGCGGGAACCACGAGTTCTATCTCGAATACAAGGGTCAAATCTACGGAGGCGTGAAGCCGGCGGAGGCGATCAACACGCTCAAGCCTCACCTCCCCGTGGAGGTCTTCCGCCACTACATGCGGCTCTTCGACGCCATGCCGAATCTGCTGCTCTTCGGCGACACGCTCTTCGTCCACGGCGGCATCCCGCGCGACCTCTTGCTGAAGGAGCGCTACGTGGATCTCTCGAGTCTCGAGGATTCAGACATGCGCTTCCAGATGATGTGGAGCGATCCCTCGAGCGTGGACGTGATCCCCGCGAGCCTGCAGGAGCAGTCGGCGCGCTTCCCCTTTGGGCGTCTGCAGGCGGCGGCCTTCCTGCGGCGCATGGGCTGCCGCTCCCTCGTGCGTGGACACGAGAAGGTCGAGGAGGGCTTCCGCGTCAACTACGACGACGACGACCTGAAGCTCGTGACCCTCTTCTCCGCCGGCGGCGCCGACAACGAAGATCTACCCGACGGCTCGAGCTACCGCTCCGTCACGCCGTGCGCTCTGACGCTGAGGGTCGAGGGGGGCGAGACCGAGATGACGCCGTGGGCCATCGACTACCGCACCTTCAACGACCCCGAGCACAACGGCTTCTTCCGCACGCAGCCCGAGATCGAACATCGGGCCTGAGGCCGCGCTGGTGTTTTCCGGTGTTTTCGCCAGCGCTTGAGCCTGCGCTTCTGTTCAGGTAGGCTCGATGCATGTCAAGCCTCGCTCTCACTCCGGCTACGCTCGGCTCCGTCGATGCCATCGAATGGCTGCGCGGCATCCCCGCCGCGAGCGTGGACCTGGTCGTCACGGACCCGCCCTACGAGTCGCTCGAAAAGCACCGGGCCAAGGGCACGACTACGCGCCTCAAGCACAGCAAGGCATCCAGCAACAACTGGTTCGAAATCTTCCCAAACGACAGATTTGAAGAGCTATTTACAGAGGTCTTCCGAGTTCTCAAGAAGAACACGCATTTCTATCTGTTTTGCGACCAAGAAACTATGTTTGTTGCAAAACCTATTGCTGAGCGCGTTGGATTCCGATTCTGGAAGCCGATTATCTGGGACAAGATGAAGATCGGCATGGGATATCACTACCGAGCCCGATATGAGATGATCTTGTTTTTCGAGAAAGGAAAGCGGAAACTCAACGATTTGGGCGTGCCGGACATCCTCCAGTTCCCTCGTATTTATCGGGGCTATCCTACGGAGAAACCGTCGGAACTGTCCGAGGTTCTTGTCCGCCAAAGCACGACCGAGGGTGAGTTGGTGGTCGATCCTTTTGTCGGCGCCGGCGGCACGGGCGTGGCATCCGTCCAACTCGGCCGCCGTTTTATGGGCAACGATGTTTGCGAAGAGGCTATCTCCATCACTCGAGATCGCCTCGTGGAGGCGGGCGCCAGCGTGAGTCTCGAGACGCTGGAAATCCCCACTTCCACTAGGGACCAACTCGACTTGGCATTGTAGCGTGCTGGAGTCTGGACAATGACCGGAGCCGAGTACTCGAACTTAATCGCAGCATACCTTGTCATGAACTACGGCGACCGTGGTTTGGTTGTCTACCGCGAAGTCTCCTTAGGCAAGAGCATCATCGGCAAGAACCGGCGTGTAGACGTCTTCTGCCTCCACGAGGAAACGGAGATCGCGATGGCGGTCGAGTGCAAGTATCAACGCACGTCCGGTACAGTGGACGAGAAGATCCCGTATACGCTGGACGACCTCCGGGCAATGCATATTCCAGCCTTCGCTGTATATGCCGGCGATGGCTTCTCCGAGGGCGTACGCCACATGCTGCAGGCCAGCGAATTGGCTGCGTACTGCCTTCCCGACGTTGACCTTGGCCCGTGCAGCACTACGCGGGAACTCGACCACATTGTTGCGATGACCTTTGGATGGTGGGACGTCTTGCTCGATCAGAAGACGCCATTCGATCTGGAGGGGTGGACAGCTCCTCCCTGAGTTCGCGAGGGGCCCCACGCGGGCGCTTGACGTCAGCTCGCACCCGAGCGGGCGTGCATCGAATCGCTTCGCCGGTTCGCGGGGGCTTTACGTTGACCACCGAAGCCCCATGATGAGGGCGCGCCCGCCCATCCTCGCGCGGCGCCAGGGAGAAACAAGAGACATGGCCGACATCACCTTCAAGGCAAACCCCATCCACACCAACGGCGAGCTGCCCGCTGTGGGCGCACAGGCGCCGAAGTTCGAGCTCGTGAACACGAGCCTCGCGAGCAAGAGCTTGGCGGACTACGCGGGCAAGCGCGTGATCCTCACGATCAACCCCAGCTACGACACGGGCGTGTGTCAGGCGACGGCGCGCGCCTTCAACCAGAAGGTGGGCGAGAGCGCAGACGTGGTCGTGCTGATGGTCAGCGCCGACCTACCCTTCGCGCAGAAGCGCTTCTGCGAGGCCGAGGGCCTCGACCACGTGGAGGCCCTGTCGACTTACCGCTCCGACTTCGCCAAGGACTGGGGCCTGATGATGCTCGACGGCCCACTCCAGGGTCTCACGGCCCGCGCGGTCGTCGTGCTCTCGCCCGAGGGCAAGGTGCTCTACCGCGAGCTCGTCCCCGAGATCGTGCAAGAGCCCGACTACGACGCCGCCCTCGCCGCCTTGGGCTGACGAGAGCGAGCGACGCGCTGGAAGCTCGCGTGAGCCCCGTCCCATCGGCGCTTGCGCCTGGGGATGCCGCGGGTACAGTCCGGCCCGAATAGGAGGCCGACCCATGATGAAGGGCGCCGTCGCGAACATCCTCGAGGCCATTGGCCACACCCCCCTCGTCAAGCTCGGCCATGTGGCCAAGGACGTGAAGGCCAACATCTACGTCAAGTGCGAGTTCCTGAACCCCGCGGGTTCGATGAAGGATCGCATGACGTTGAACCTCGTCGATCGCGCCGAGGAGCGCGGCGAGATTCAGCCGGGTGGCACGATCATCGAGGCGACCAGCGGCAACACGGGCGCAGGTCTCGCCATGATCGCCGCCGTGCGCGGCTACGAGTGCATCTTCGTCATGCCCGACAAGATGAGCGAAGAGAAGATCGCCAGCCTGCGAGCCTTCGGCGCCCGCGTGGTGGTGTGTCCGACGGCCGTCGAGCCGGATGATCCGCGCTCCTACTACTCGGTCGCCAAGCGCCTGGTGGAGGAGACGCCCAACAGCTTCTACGCCAACCAATACGCCAACGACGACAACCCCGGCGGGCACTACCGCTTCACGGGACCGGAGATCTGGGACGAGACGCAGGGGGAGATGGACGTCTTCGTCACGGGCCTCGGCACGGGCGGGACCGTCACGGGATGCGGGCGCTATTTCAAAGAGCGCAAACCCGAGATTCAGCTCGTGGGCGTCGATCCCATCGGCTCGCTCTACTACGACTTCGTGAAGACGGGCCGGGTCACCAAGCCCTTCACCTACAAGGTCGAGGGCATCGGCGAAGACTTCTTCCCGAGCACCATCGACCTCGACATCCTCGACGACATCGTTCGCGTGGACGACAAGGAGTGCTTCCTGATGACGCGCGAGCTCGTGCGCAAGGAGGGCCTCTACGTGGGCGGCTCCTGCGGCGCGGCGGTGGCGGGCGCCCTGAAGTACGCCCGCAGCAGAGACCGCGAAGAGAACATCGTCGTGCTGCTGCCCGACGGCGCCGCCAAGTACATGTCGAAGATCTTCAACGACGACTGGATGCGCGAGAACGGCTACCTCGACGCGGAAGCAAGCCTCGGCGTGGTCCGCGATCTACTCGGCAAGAAGAGCGCCGAAGAGGTGATTCTAGCCTCCTCCACGGACCGCGTGCGCGACGTGATCTCGCGCATGAAGGCCCACGGCATCTCGCAACTCCCGGTGGTCGACGGGGAGAAGCTCGTCGGCGCCATCGCCGAGGTCGACCTGCTGCGCTACCTCGTCACGGAGGAGCAGAGCCTCGACAGCGCCGTCGGCCCCTTGGTCGAGAGCGACTACGCCACGGTCTCCCCGGACACCAAGATCGAGCTGCTAAAGAACCTGCTCGCCGACGCGCGCATGGCCATCGTGCTCGACGAAGACCGCATCGCGGGTGTGGTCACCAAGATCGATCTGATCGACTTCTTGGCGCGCCGCACGGGCTAATTGGCGCGACGCTCTGGGTGGGCACGCGAGACCTCAGAGGCGCCGTCAGGGGTGAGGCGTGATGGCGACAATGGTGATCTGACCTTTGTCGGGCCCGTAGTGCCAGAAGATGCGGAACGCGGCTGGAGTCCTGTTCTCCGCGTAGGCTTCGAAGATTTCCTGGCCGGATGGCCCACGCAGCGCGCTGAACTTGTGAGTGTTCAGGCTCGGATGCCTTGGGTCGAGCTCGAGATAGCCCAGCGCCTTCCGCACCGCCGAAAGGCGTTTCCTCAGCCCGGCGTCAGCTTGGAGCGTCTGGAGGTTCGCGCGCGCTTCATCGGTGAAGAGCAGCTCGAAGCGCATCAGTCATCACTGTCGTCAGCGTATCCGGCGAAGCTCCCGAGCGCTTCGACGCGCCCGGCCTTGGAGTCGGCTAGACCGCGCTTCAGTGAAGCCAAGGCCTCGGTGTTCTCGAACAACCACTTCTCACGGGCGGGGATCTCGGCGAAGGGCTCGAGCACGATGCGCTGCTGTGCGTCGATCGTGACGCGAAAGCTGCTCACGCCCTTGGCGAACTCACCCAGGGCCACGCGTCCCTTGGCATCCGGTCGAAGTACCTTTTCCGTGCCCATCATCGTCTCCTGATCCAGTGTAGGACGAAAGTGGGACGGGTGCAATGTGGGACACATAGGTGTATCCCACTTCACGCGAAGATAGGCTGTGGGACCGGCGACCCGAAGACGAGCCGCTCCGGGTGGACGCGCGAGACCTCAGAGGCGCCTGCGCAGGCGGCGCAGCTTGGCCTTCTCCTGACGCGAATAACCGTCGTCTCCGATCGCCGCGTCGACGCTCGCGCGCGCGGCGGCGCCGTAGACGCTGCGCACCAATGCCGCGGCGCGACGGGTGTCGGTCGAGCGGGCCGACATGCGCACCAGGTCGCGCAACATCTGTGGGTCGCCCACGGCGCCGGGGTCGATGCGATAGGCGAGGTCGTAGCGCTCCATGGCGGAGGCGTCCCAGCCGCGACGGCGGAAGCTCTGGGCCAGCAAGAGGTGGGGCCTGACGTCGTCGCGGTGCGACCGGGCGTAGCGCTTGAGCGCGTCCTCCGTGCGCGACCCGAGGGAGCGTCCGGCCAGGACACGACGGCGGGCGCGCCTGATCCAGGCTGGGGCGCTGCGACGCCAGGGATCTGGACGCGCGTCCTCGCTGGCCTCCACGGGCTCGAGGATCGACTCTCCCGGCACCACCTCGGGCGCGGCGCCGGCGTCTGGCACCACGAGCTCGAGCGCCTCTGCGGTAGGCGCCGTGGCCGGTGGCTCCACCGCGGCGGGCTCGCTGGCCGGCGGGTCGACGGCGGGTCCCAGCGCGTCACGCCACGACCC
>JAADHO010000341.1 GCA_013151775.1 Deltaproteobacteria bacterium
TCCCAGTGGAGGTCTCGGTAGGTCCCTTGGTCCTGAAGAGCGGCGATCCGCGAGATCAACTCGGCCATTTCTGCATTCCTCTCGGGGCTGCGCCCCGCGTGCGTTGAACCTGCCGCTAGCCTAGCAGACCGCAGGGCGGCCGGGCATGCGAGATCAGCCTCGGGTGCGGCGGCGCCGTGAAGCCCAGACAAGCGCGAGCAAGAAGACCAGGAGCCAGCGCGCGGACGAGCCGTGGCTGACGGCGCAGCCCGAGGCCTGTGGTGGCGCCTCGACGCACACGCAAGGAGCCGGATCGCCGCTGCACTCATCGGCCTCGGCGCAGCGCCTGACGACCCGCGAGGCGCCCGCCTCCAAGTCTGGCAGAGGAGTGCGCACGCCGTCGGCCCACTGCACGTCCACGTCGCTCAGCCGCGTCTGTACGCCCAAGCCGAAGCGCACGCGGGCCGCCGCGCCCACGAGGTAGCTGCGCGCAGCCAAGGCGTCGCGTCGCTTGCGTACGCCTCCCACGGCGCCCCGGACGACCGCGCCGAAGGCCAGGGCGGGAGGCTCGAGGCGAAGCTCCACCACGTCGCCGCGAGCGCTCCGGTTGTCCAGCAGGCGCACGGGGCCGTCCATGGTCGTGATCAAGAGATCGGGGTCGCCGTCCGAGTCCGCGTCGAAGGCCACCAGCGCGCGCGCGTCTTCCTCGACGTCGAGGTCCGTGCCCACGGCGCGCACGAAGACGCCGTCCCGATTCTCGAACAGGTAGCCGGGTCCGAGCACGAGGCGCTCTTCGGGCAGGCGATCGGCGAAGGCGGCGAAGCCGTTGACGGCGACCAGATCGAGATCTCCGTCGAGGTCGAGATCCACCGCCTCCGTGCCCCAGCCCCAGCGCGTGTCGGCGACGCCCAGGCTCTCGGCGCGATCGACGAAGCTCAGCTCGCCCGTCTGGGAGAGCTGATTCTCGTAGAAGGCGTTGCGGTTCTGGAAGCGCACGTCGGTCATGAAGATGTTGGTGGTGAAGAGGTCGAGATCGTCGTCGTCGTCGAAGTCCGCGGCGGCCACGCCCATGTCGCTCGACACGTGGGTGACGCCCACCCGCTCGCTGACGTCTCGAAAGCGCCCGCCGCGACGCACGAAGAGCATGTCTTCCGCCTTGTCCACACTCACGAAGAGGTCGAGCCCGGCGCGCCTGTCGAACTGCGCGAAGACCGGCGTGAAGCTGTCCTCTGTGTGTTCGCCCAAGCCCTGTGCGCGTGTCGCCTCGTGAAACCGCAGCCCGCCATCACCCAGGTAGAGCTCGTTCATGCCCGCGAAGACCGGCGCGCCCGAGCCGAAACCTCCGCTCCAGATCGTCACGTAGATGTCGAGCTCACCGTCGCCGTTCACGTCCGCGATGGACGCGCCGCCAATCGGCCAGCCGCGCGGCGAGAAGCCCGAGGTCGCGCTCACGTCGGTGAAGCCGCCTGCGCCGTCGCCTCGGAAGATCTTCGAGCCCGCGTCGCCCGTGGGTCCCACGTCGTTCAGCAGCACGATGTCGCTCTTGCCGTCGTGGTCGAGGTCGACGATGAAGGCCACACGCGCCTGACCCTCGTCGGCCAGGACCGGGGGCGTGATGTCTTCGAAGCGTGGCGCACCCGGCGTGCTGACGTTGAGGTAGAGGCGGTTCGGGGTGCCACGATTCGCGAGCAGGTAGAGGTCCAGATCTCCGTCGGCGTCGATGTCGCCCACGGCCACGCCCGTGCCGTTCTGCGCCGCCGAGCGCCCGGCCTCGCTGCTGCCGTAGTCGGGCGCCGGGCCCGTCCGATGATCGATGCCGGCTGCGGCCGTGACGTCCACCAGCGCGATCCGAGCCTGGGGCGCGCACATGGCCTGACAGCGACAGCCCGCGTCGAGGGGCACGCACGGGCCTGCGGCGCAGTCCGAGTCGCTGGCGCAGACGTCGGCGAAGCTCGCGGGCTCGAGCTGAGGGAAAACGCAGTGGCCCACGCCCGCATCGTCGGGCTGACAGACCAGCTGCGATGGACACTCCTCGTCGACCTCGCAGCTCGCCGTGCACAGGCCGTCGAGCGCCAGCGTCGACACCGGCGTGGGCGATGGCGCGGCGAGGATCGGGTCGATGAAGTCGAGCCGTGTGTCCACGCGCGCGTCGACGCCGAACTCTACGCAGGCCGCGTCACCCGCGGAGGTGATCCCCACCAGCGCCCACGAGCCGTCCACTTGGATCAAGGCGGGACCGCCGCTGTCACCCTTGCAGGTCATGGCGGGCGAGGCCCCGTAGCGGAAGCTGAAGGCGTCGAGCGAGTCCACGACGGTCGTGCCGCTGCGCTTGCGCGCCTGCTGCGATTCGGTAGCGCCGAAGCCCACGAGGGTGATCTCGCTGCCGACGAAGCCGGCGTCGAGGGGCGTGCGACGGAGCGACACGGGGGCGATGGAGACGGGGGAGCTCAGACGCAAGAGGGCCACGTCCGCGTCGCTGCTCGACTCGTCGTAGAGCGGATTCAGGTCCTGCTCGACCACGACGCGGAATTCAGCGGCGGGATCCACCAGGCTCAGAGCACCTCGAGCTGTCGGTCCCGATAGGCCGCCACGCAATGACCGGCGGTCACGACCAGGTCGGGCGCGATCAACGACACGCTGCACAGAGCGATGCGAGGAGCCTCTCCGCAGGAGCGACGACGCTCGACCAAGGCGCCCACGAAGGGGAAGGCCGAGGTCTCGGCGCCACCGACGATCTGCGCCTGTGTCGAGGCGACCTGCTCGGGGCTGGAGACGCAGCCCTCTCCGTACACGAGCCCGCTGACCAAGACTAGAACAGTCCAGGTCGAGGCGCGCTTCATGGCGCGTCGCTCGTGGCCTGCTCAGGCGGCTGATCGCCCGCCGACTGTTCGTCTGGCTGCTGCGCCTCGTCGGTCGCCTGCTCCTGCTCGTAGGCCGCCTGCTGCGTCAGCTGCTGCGTGCGCCGCTGCAGGCGCATCAAGAGCATCTCCTGCAGATGGACGTCGTCCGCGTCGCCCGACTGTCGCGCCTCCGCCAAGCGCGCCTCCACGCGTTCGGCGCGCTGTCGCACGCGCGTGACCATGATACGCGTCTGCCCGGCCTTCTCGGCGAAGCTCATCTCGCGTTCGACCCGCGACTCGACCTGCGGGATCGCGAAGGGCGCCTCCTCGGGTCCGTCCCCATCGCCCTGCACGGGTTCGTCGTCCACGGGTGGCGTGGGCGTGGGCGGCGCGGCCGTGTCCATCAGCGCCGCCTCGTGCGTGTCCGGCGCGCGCTCCGCGTCGGGTGGCGGCGGTAGGTTGGTCGGCGCGGCGGGCAGATCCGCGGGCGCTCTGGACGCTCCGGGCAG
>JAADHO010000367.1 GCA_013151775.1 Deltaproteobacteria bacterium
CACGCACAAGGCGGTCCTGGGACATCCCGGGGCCGCCCATTCCCTTGCTGAGCCCGGTCAAATTTCGACAGTTCTAGGTGGCCGCCAACAGACTCGGAAGCGCGCTGAGAAGACGAATCGCGGATCTGGTGGCGCAGAGGGCGAGCGCAGCTCGGGCTCGCTCTGGACGACGCCACCTGGATCCTGGAAATCGCCTGTGGCCTCCGTAAGTCGCGTGGCAGACTTGGCAGCCAAGGTGTCGCAGTTGAATATCATGCCGGCCGAGGACGACGAGCAGACTCGGGCGTTCAAGACACCTGTCACGGCCGAGGTCCTCAGCCAGCCGGCCGAGAGCTGACGGGAGCCTTTCCTTGGCACGCCTGAAGCTCCACCGCTTCAACAGCGGTTCTGACCCCCTTGTCGGGCTCGGTGCGAGCAACCAGGTCGTGTACCTTCGCCACTACCTCGCGGACCTCGGGGCCGTGACGATCTTGGAGGAGCCCAACTATTTCGATCGTGACTACCTCTCGGAGTTTGCCGCGTTCTACGCGGCAAGTTCTCGTGGATACCCGAACAGGTGCCGGCGGTGCCACTTCTTCTCCGCCGAGATCAAGCGGTCGCACCTGCGAGCAGCAGCCGGGGGAAGCGCCCGCGCCGTCGAGCGCCTGCAAGAACACTATCTCGGCTTCGTGATCGTCCGCCCTATTCCATCCCCGCTCGGTCGAACCGTCTTGCGGTGGTATCCTGAGCACGCTCCGGCGACGCCGCGCGTGACCAACCCATCAAGGGACTACGAGTGCCATGTCGCCGGCATCACGCTTCGGGTCCGCGGGCTCGCTTGGCAACAACAGGACGCCGGAGTCGGAGCATGCGCAACGATCGCGCTCTGGTCGATGCTCCACTCGTCGGCATTCGACGACCATCACGCCATTCCGACGACTGCCGACATCACTCGGTTCGCCCATCGAAGGGCGTCTTTGGGTGCTCGCGTCTTTCCTTCCGCGGGCCTGACGATCTTCCAGCTCTGCGAGGCGATCAAGGAGGCTGGGCTTGCGCCGGTCGTCCTCCAGGGTGATACGATGGCGAACGGGCGTGCTGCATTCACGCGCGACCGGTTTGCCAGCGCGTGCGCGACGTTGATCCGTTCCGGTTATCCAGCTCTCGTCGTCGGTGAGCTTGAGGATGTTGGTGCGCACGCGGTGTGCGTTGTGGGGTTCCGCGAGTGTGCACCGCCCGTTCCCGACCCAGGAACGATTCAGCTTCAAGATACTGGCGTGTATCACCTCTATGTCCATGACGACAACCTTGGGCCGAACGTCCGTTTCCTGATCTGGCCCGACGAAAACGAAGCATACGTCCGGCTTCAGGCCTCGGCCCCCACACCGCAGCACAACCTCAAGCTACCAGCTGGCCCATCCACCATGTACCCAGATTTCGTGCCATCGCAGGTGATTACCGCTGTTCACGAGGATCTCAGGGCGTCGCCCGACCGGCTATCCCGCCGAGCGATCCTGTCGGCCAAGACCTTGGTGAACTGCCACAACGAGCTTGTCGATGGAGGGCACATGCCGGGGCAGCCCCTCGGCCTCACTATCGGCACGCGCTTCATGAAGCTCCACGAGTACCTCGGCGGCGAGTTAGACCGCGTATTGGCGAACAAGAGGTCTGCACTCGCGCGGGTCCGCCTCCTCTTGAGTGAGAAGGTTCCACCGATGAGCTTGCATCTCGGAGTGGTACGCGTCGGTTGGAGGGCCGTACCGCTGCTTGACGTTCTTTTCGACACGACAGACGCGGACTCGAACCTGATCGCTTTCTGCAACGTTCAGTACGACGAGGAGATGGGGCAGCTTGCCAAGGTCCTCACCCACCTTGGAATGCTGGATCTCGGCCACGCGGTGAACGCTTACTCGTAGTTCTGCGACTGGGGAAGTTCGCGCCTCTGATGAGCGACGACAACGTGTCGATGCGCGGGATTCCCAGGGCCCGCTATGCGCATGCGTCACGTCGGAAAGTCGGTCGCCCCTCAACTGGATCCATCCTAGGGTGCCGTTAAAGGGCGCAACGAGCGTGGGAGACGTAGGTCCCGTTGAACTCTCTTTCATGGATCAATAATGACAACTACCGTCTTCTCGCTCGCTTCCACTACGCGAGCACGCTTTCCCTCGACGATGACAGTGTCGCCCACGCAAGCGTTGTCCGGCACATCGTAGTGGGGAGCGATATAGCGGAGCGTCGGCGGGGAGCCCTTGGCTTGGAGAGCAGTCGTGGTCGGTGCTTCAACGTGTACGGTTCTCGCCATCGTCCGACTCTACACCCGATATGATCTGGCCGGAAGGCGGGCTGGAACGACTGCAGAATGTTAAATGTTGGATGCTAGGAGGGAGGCGCAGATGCGCGGAGAAAGGGATCTGAGACAAGGAGAACCCACTGACCCAGCGTCGTCAGGTCTGCCACCTCGGTCGAGTCCCAGATCGGCGGCCGGTACACTCGAACGCATCCGCCAACTCGAAGGACCTCACCGCTTGGTGGCACCGCCATCAGAATACGATACCGCTTCTCACCGGCGGCGAGGGAGTTCAGGCGATGTCGCTCCTTCGCAGCGTCGTCGGCGCCCGTGTCGAGGGGCTCCAGACGAATCTCGGCGATCCGGGCGAGCGTGCTGACGTCCGCTGGATCCAGCTCCCGCAAGGTGCGTTCCACGCGCGCAATCTGCGCGATTGTGAGGTGTTCCGCGCTCAACGCCGTCCCGATCGCCGCGTAGGCAAGCATACGACGGCGCTCGTCGATTGCCTCACGTGCTGCCTCGAACGTCAGGTTTCGCCAGATGCGCTGCATCTCTCGGTCTTCCAGCGCGTCGAGCACGCGCTGATCGAGCTGCCCGAGTCGTTCCTCCGCCTGGCCAGCTGCCAGCGCTACTTCGGCGAGCCAGAAGCGAAACTCCTCGTCGCGATCTCGCTCGTGATCGCGAGTGTTCGCCCCCTCCACATGCTCGACGAGACGGCGCAACAGGCGGAGACCGGACACCAGGCTCGAGACTTCGATGCTCATGGACCCATCATACCGACTTCAGGTTCCGGAGCCGCCGCTGGCCTTGATCTCAACGTGCGTCGGCTTTCAGGCTCGCGAGCGTGGCGACATCCGCAACGCACCGAATGAGCGACGGCGGCGGAGCGACGCCGGGCTTCCATGGCCACCAGTCCGGCGACGAGTTCATGTCGCGCCCATTGGCGATCGGGCCGTGGTAGCCGATGAAGAGGGCCAACGCAGCGACGATCAGTGCCTGTGAGATCCCGATTCGCGCGAGCTCTCGCTCGGAGTTCCGCGACCGAGGACCGAGGGTGTACTGATGCACAATCCTGTCTCTGCCCCTAATCGCAGCCGTTGCCTCCGCTGGCAACGCGATGCCGTGCAGCTCGAAGAACCTCTCGACTCTCCTGGAACTCGAGGCGTGGTAGGCACCCTTCACGACACTGAGCAGCGTCTTTGCATCTTCCTCAGTTCGGGCGAGTTCTCGGATCCTGTCAGCGTGCTCCTCCACCCATCCCTTCCACGCTTTGGGGTCTGCACGGTTCTCCAGTGACGGGAGGCCTGCCTTCCCGCTTCGGAAGCAGAACGCCTCCAGCGCAACTTGAAGCTTGAGGTAGGCACCTTCGATGTGCTCGTCGGCCGCGTCGTGGTACGCCGATGTCACGACGTGAGTGATGTCGGCGCTGCGCTCATCGTCCTCGGAAATCCAGTCGGCGAGCAGCCGGAAGAACTCCGCGTGCCACCGCTGGTCGCGCTGCACTGCAAACGGCAGCGGCGAATCTGTCCCTCCAGTGGGCGACTCCGGCTGGACCGCCACCGCTGCAACCGGCACGAGTGTCTGATCAACGCCCACCATGTAGTCGAGCGCCAACCGCCGACCCAGCACGAACGACACAGCAGGGAGCGCGTGGCGAAGCCGGTCGGCCGTGACCTCTCCCTCCAGAGGTTCGACGATTGCGTCGTAGAGTCCTCGCGCGCCAGCATCGGCTCGCGCTTTCGGAACGATGAGCCACCGCAAGCCTCCACCCTCGAAGCACTCCGCGCCGCCCCGGTTCATCTCCTCACCATCGATCGTGGTGCTCAGGCTCGCGTTGCCGCGCCACACCGAGGCGCCGCGAAGATGGCCGATCCAGGCCGCTGCGCGAGCGCCCGTCTGCCACTCCCAGCGATCGAGGATGAACGTGACATCATGACGCTTGGCATACACCGAGCGCTCTGCGCGAGACCAGCGGCTGTGGAGAGAACCGGTTTCGAGAGTCAGCGATGCCTCGGTCTGATTCGGGTGAGGGCGCTTCTCCTGGCTCGAATCCAGGCCCTCAGCCTCCAGTACGATGGCGCCGTGGTCTCCGACGGTGGTGGACGTGCGGGACGCGCTCGAGAGATCGTAGCCCAGCACACGTCCCTCGAGCACCTTGCCTAGCGGCGGGAGGACCGGAGCCAAACCAAGAACGCTGCTGGCGACGCCAAGCCGCGCCCCCACTCCGTCGAGCGTCTGAATGCGGGGTGTCTCCTCAGCGCTCATCGCCAGATGTTCGCGAGCTCGATTGTCAGGGCGTTCGCCTGCGGCCAGCCCACGCTCACGAACGCACCGAGCACGTCCAGGATTGCGGTCTGGAGCATTCGATCTTGTTGCACGAGCGCACGGTGCTCAGACAGCATCTGCGCCGTGATGGCAACGATGCGGTCGGCTGCCAGCCCTTCGTTCTGATACCCGTGCTTCGCACCGGCGGACACGGCATCGGCGATCATCGGATAGACTCGCACCGGATCGGCCGGCAGCAGGAATTGGAGCGCCTCGATGATGTGGTGCACCACCGAAGGAACGCCGCTCGACGCGATGTCGCGAACCAGGGTCTCGGTGAGGTCCAAGAACGCGCGGCGTTCGTCGTCGCTCCGTGGTGGGCCATTGGCTCCCGGACGAGGGACCGCCGCGAACTGCAACTCCCGCGCACACAGGTCGAGCCGAGCAACAGCTCGGCGAATCTCGTCTCCATTCGGCGTATCCGTTGGTCTGAGTAGAGGCAGAGCGACCGCGACCGCAGCAGACATCATCTCGACGGACCGCCTTCGCGCCGCGGCATCCGACGTCCACGGAAGATCGAGGAATGGCCGTGCGGCTAGCAGCGTCTCATCTCGCGCTTCATCCATGTCCTCGAATGCGGCGCCAACAACGGCCGCGCCGTACGTGGCGTCGCCAGCCGCTATAAAGCGCTCCGCCATCAGCCGATAGATCCAACCTCTGGCCTCTAGCCTCTCGCAATCGACATCTCCGGTGAGGCGCGACAGCAGCTTCTCGGCGCACACTAGCGCGCGAACCGGATCGACGTTGATAGCGGCACTCACAATTGTCACCGTCAACACACCCTGCGTGACCGGGTCATCCTCGGCTTCGATCCGCTCCTCTAGGATCTGCCAGAACACTTCACCCGCGACGCCAGCAACATCGGCGACGGCATGCAGAGTCGCCCATCGAACCTCTGGCAGTTCGTGGTCGACGAGCCGCTGATACGCGTCCAGAATGTTGTCCCGCGCTTTCTCAATATGCCAAAGGGAGGACAGCGCTTCGACCGCGCCACGTTGAATATGCGTAGCTGGAGCGCCTAGGGCGCTCGTTGCGAGGCTCAGCAGTTCAGACGCGTCGGTGTGGCTTGGCGCAGTTCCAGACGCCCGCGTAATCCCCTCAAGAATGGCCTGCCAGACGGTATTCTGAATGATGGGGTCGACCCCCCCGCCAGCCGCAAGCAAGTCCGCCCGCAGCTTGAGAGCCGCGGCGACAGGCTTCTCGGCGTCCGCTGCGGCGCTCGCGGAAGCAAGCAGGCTCTTGTTCGGTTCCGCGTCAGGGTCGATCCCCATTTCGCGCAAATAGTCATTCGCGTGTCTCTTCATGACACCCCCACGTCTCACACTGACGGGTGGTCGATTCGGCGGCAGCGGCCCGTCCGCCCGCATCTCAGCCACGAGTTCTAGCGCCTCGCGCGTTACCAAATGGTCGGCGATTGCTCCAAATGTCCGGGCTATGCTCAGCCCTCCATCGCCATCAGCCTCGTTGGCCTTGAGAAGTGCGCGCTCGACTCTGGAGCGGCGACCCTCCTCCCAGGTCGGGAAGACGACTCGCAGCCACTCGGTCGCAGCGTAGCGAAGGCCCAGCAGCCGATAGACATCGGGCGACTCCAGCACGCAGGTCATGGCATCCATGCCATTGGCAGCCCGTACACCGAGTTCACAGAGAGTTCGCACCACAATCGTGCCTGTCCAAGATCCAGCGGCGAGGCGCTTGAGCAGCGCGTCCGCCACGCCTGTCTCACCGACAGCGACGGTGGCGTGTGCGAGCCAAGTGTCCTTCATCCTGGCCATGTTGGAGTCCGGTCGAGGGTGCATGTACTGGAAATCTTCGATCACCCGCGCAGGTCCATGACGAGTCTCGATCGTCCCCTCGGGCCTCGGGTATTCGCCGCCGAACTGTCCCGCTGCCTCTGCGTCCATCATCTCGAAGAGTGCTTCGGTTGCCTCATCAAATGCGTTCTTCACGAACTCCGAATACGCTTCGCATAAACTATACAGGGCTGTGTCGTACGAGTTGCGGCGCGACTGGCTGAGCCCCAGGATCCGGCTGTGTCCAAGGCGAAACTGTTTGTCGGACTGAGCCGGTGCCGAGAAGGCGGCGACATACACATCGTGCACGAGCGGCGGGTCGACAAGGAGTGAAGGGATCTGGTTCGCGACGAGAAACAGCGTCCGATATCCTTCGTCCGCGAGCGACGCCGGGGCTATCAGTGTCCGTATACGAGAAGCTGTCTCTGGGACGTTTGTAGAGGCCGTCATGCAGACGTGCCGAATGACCTCGGGCCAGAAAATGGCGTATTGTTCATCGCTTCTCGCTACGTCGAAGAGGATGCGTGCCGCCTCGCCGAGCGCAGTGCTCGACCCGTTGCGCGCTAGGAGCGTCGACATCATCAACCGGCCGACATCGCGCGGCCAAAGGCGCTCGAGCGAAATTGCCTCCAGGGCGAGGTCGTCCCAAGCTCCCTTCGCAGGTTGGGTGTGCTCGGAGCCCCGCAGCGCCAGATTGACGTAGCTGAGCGCGCGATCTGCGCCAGGCCTAGCATCGTGCAGTGCCTGCACGAGCGGATCGAGGTCCTGCGTCGAGGGCCCTCGTTGCACACACACACCCGGACCGACGATGCGCGCGACCTCGGGCACGGCTTCGGCCGCGCAGAGCGTAAGGGTGACGCGCCAGAAGCGCTCCCGATTCTCTTGGCCAAACCAGAGCCGCTCGAAGTACAGGTCGAGGCTCGGTCGCGCGAACAACACGAGTTCGGGACGCTCAGCGAGGAGCGTCGCGAGTTCGTCTCCGTCTGCAGGCAGCCAGACGCGTGCTAGCGCGTACTCGAACAACGCTTGGTGGGAGAACTCGATCCGCGTCGTGTCGGCAGTGCCTTCGCCAAAACTCGGCTCGACGAATACCCCGGCGGACAGAAGCTCGGAGAGCTGCCTGGACTCGGGAAGCGGCGGGCGACGTGACGCAACGAGCGCATGTTTCGTCACCATCCGTTCGCAAACTCCGTAGATCAATGCGTCTCGGGCGGTACCCGACAGGCGATCGTCGACCCGATGCTGCCAGTACTCGTCGAGCAGCTGGCTTCGGGTCGATACGGCCGTCAGATCGTGCCCGTGAACACCAGTGTCGATGAGTCGACACGCTAGCTGTAAGTGAAAGGGCACGTGCAGAAGTGCCTCCAGGTCTGGCGGCGCGGACGCAATGAAGGCTCCCAGCTCAGGAAGGTCCACCGCTAGTTTCGCCAGGTCCTCGGACTCGAGTGGCGCAATCTCGACGCAGGCAATGCCGAGGTGTCGCGCGCTCGTGGGGCTGCCCGACTTGGCGGGGAAAGCGCTGCGCACCCTTTCATCGTGATCCAGGTCGAAGTCGCGAATACTGGCCACGATGTGCCAGCGACCTGACATCTTGGCGAGAGTCACCAACAAGTCTGCGAGTTCACCGGCAAGCGTGCCCTCACGGACCGCGTCAACTCCGTCGACCAAGAGAACGGCGGGAGCCTCTCCGATCCAACCCTCAATGGCGTCACGGATGCGCCGCCTCTGTCCGACGAGGTCGCGGCCGTGTACCAGGAGGGTGTCGACACCGCCCTTCGTCAGTCTCTGGTGCACATCGTACAGCACGCCGGACTTGCCGATGCCCGGCGGGCCTACGACCAGGAGCGAGTTCTTGCGAACCGCATCGGTGATGCGCTCGACGACTGCGCGCTCGATGTGGACCACTTCCTCGCCAAGACGGAGCCGAGACCTCTGCTTCAGGTCGTTCCGGGCGCGCTCGGATATGCGGCACACGACCGCTCGCGGCGCCTCTTCTGCAACCATGGCTTGAACCTGCCCGACCTGCTCTTCTACTGCGTCGAGTCGCGAGGCCCAGGCCGCTAGCCGTTCGACGTGGTGCGCGTCGGCCCAACGTCGCAACTCGTCGTTCGATTCGGCGGCCAGCTTCTCCAGAGTCTCAAGAGTCAGTGCGCGGTCGTCTATTTCTCGTTGAGTGCTCGCGCGAAGCACATCGATGACGAGTCTCGCCGCGAACTGGTTTGCAGGCAGGTGCTTCGTCCGGGGATCTTCCGAGAGGCGTCGTTCGAGCGCCTCGAGCCCTTCAACGAGCGCAGGCTCGTCGAACTTCCAGGTGACGGACGAGAGAAACGTATGCCAACGCGTGGCGTTGGCGTCCACGAACTCCAGGGCCTTCTGAAGGTCACCGCGGGTACGACTCGCACTTCCGCGGTCCAGATTCGAGAGCCGTACGGCTTCGGCCTCCAGCAGTTTGTGCACGTTTCGCTGCAGGTTGGCGAGAGCTGCCGCTCGTTCCGCCTCGGCGACGGCCGACAGCCCCTGCCATGCCTCCAGAACGTCGATGTCGAAGTTCGGCTCAGAGCTCTCTCCGAGCCGCTGCGTCGCCCTGCCCGCTGTGGTTGCGAACACGAATCGCGGCGTTCGTCCGGCATCCTCATGGTGTGCGAACTCGATCAGGAAGTTCGCGATTACCTCCGCCACCGACCGGTCCCGCGCGCTGACATTACCCTTGAGGGCCTTGATCTGAGTCAGTTCGACACTGGTGATGCAGCCTTCCTCGTCGAAGAGATGTCGGTCGCAGTCCTCATCGCCCTCGCACACCAGGACTTCCCGCTCGCCAAGGTCGAGCCAGAGCATCGCGGTTGCAATAGCTTGGTGGACGTAGCCGCGGATGGCGTCGCTGGCGACCCGTTCCGGTCGCAACGGAGCTGGCAGTTCTCCCTTCAGTGAAGGACCGACGTCGTCCTCTTGCATGATGCACGAAGTCTACCTCAATTCGGCAAGCTCAAGTGCGCGGCGCAGACGCTGAGGTATCCTCCGAGCATGGTCCGAAAGAGCGAGCCCCCGTCACGCCTCGAACGTGCAGCTGAGTTTCTGCCTGCTGTTGCCGGAGTCGTCGGCGGTCCCGTCAGCTCCGCCTTGGCCACACTTGGCAAGGGATTCATCCGCGACCGAGCCACTCGTCATGCCACTGAGAATGGGGAGCGCTTGGAGGCTGAGGTGGAGCGGTACCTTGCCGAGAATCCGGAGATGGTTGCCCTGGTGATCGGCGATGACCCCGCGATGAGCGAGACGCTGCTCCGGCTGTACCGTAGCGCAGTGGATAGCATCGACCCTGCCGCCATCCCCTTGCTGGTCCATCTGATGGGCTCCTATTCCGGACGCCGACCGGACCCAACATTCCGAGCCGTTGCGCGGGTCATCCAAGATGCGGGGCAGGACGAATTGGACCATTTGGCGCGATGTGTCCTGGAGGTGGCCAAGGAGTGCTACGTGATCGACGGAACCCACGTTCTGGTTTCCTGGAACCACGATGGTGATGGCGAATTCCGAGCTCGAATCCTTGGAAATCATTTGTTCCCAGAGTGGTCGCCACTCGCAGCGTGGATGCGCTCGGCTCT
Organism: Deltaproteobacteria bacterium; assembly: GCA_013151775.1. Taxonomy (GTDB): domain Bacteria; phylum Myxococcota_A; class Polyangia; order Polyangiales; family Houyiibacteriaceae; genus JAADHO01. Next base: position 9,978 of record JAADHO010000367.1, read on the forward strand.
CGGCACCGCTGGCCTTGGTGTTCTTCTTGAGGGTTCCGACGGAGAGCCCCAACTTCGCCTGGAACTGCCAGCGCTACAGGTGCTCGTGGACGTCCTGCAGCACCACCGGATCAAGGTGCCGGACAAGTCGGCAGTGTCGGACGAAGAGCGCGGCACGCAGGACATCGAAACCTAGTCTGTCCCACCGCGGTTCGCCGCCGCGGCACCTACGCTCCCGCCAACCCAATCCACGCGCTCGGCTTGCCGTGACTCGTGATCAGCACTTCGCGCCGGGCTCTCGTGGCCGCTACGTAGAATAGCGCTCGCTCTCGCATCTCGGCCTCTTCGCGCACGGCGCGGTCGTCGGAGCGGAGGTCGCCGATGTTGAGGGGTACGACGCCATCATTGACGCCTGCGATGATGATGCGGTCGAACTCGAGGCCTTTGACGCGGTGCATGGTGGCGAGGCGAAGGCCGGGCAGGTCTTGGTCGTCGGCTTCGGTGCGGCTCAGGCGTCGGGTCTCGACTCCGAGCTCGACGAGGGCGGTTTCGTACTGCTCGAGGAGCTTGTTGGTGCGCGTGACGAGGCAGGTGCGGGATGCGTCGGCTGCCGCAACGAAGTCGCGGATGGCGTCCACTTCGTCGCGGAAGGTCTCGCAGGGCGTGACCGTGGGAGGCTGTCCGTGGAACAGGGATTTGTAGCGGGAGTTGCTGTCTCGGCCGCCGTCGAGGTCGTCGACGTCGACGTTCTGAAGTAGGGCGACCGCGAACTTTCGGATCTCGTCGGTGGTTCGGTAGTTGATGTAGAGCTTGCGACTTCGGCCGACGATGTGGACGCCCGCCCGCTTCAGCACGACTTTTCTGCGGTAGATGCGCTGGTGTCCATCACCCACGATGAAGAGGTCGTTGGGCTGCTCGATGGGGATGATGGATCGCAGGAGCTGGAAGGCGACGGTGCTCATGTCCTGCGCCTCGTCGACGATGATGGCTCGGTAGGAGGGCTTGTTGTGGCCGGAGACGAGCAAGTTCGCGGCGTCGCGCATGGCGTCGACGCTCTCGCGCAGGTTCTTGGCCTCGAGCAGGTTCCGGTACTCCTCGAACACGGGCCAGATGCTCTTACGCTGCGCGCGACTCAGGCGGACGCCGCGCCCGGCCCGACTCGCCTGACGGTAGTCCTCGTAGCTGGCGCAGCCGTCGGGCTGAACGACGTAGTCCCACTCCTCTCGGAAGAACTGTGCGCTGAACTCGGGCGGTCGCAGCGCCACGGCCTTTTCCCACAGGGACTTCAGAGGCTCGGTGGGCCAGTACTGGATGCGGTACTCGTAGCCCTGTCCACGCAGATAGTCGGCGACCCATTTGTCGAGGTGGATCACCTCGATGCGCCGCAGGGTGGCGGGCGAGCAGAGCTTGGCGAGGCTCGCTTGGATGTCCCGCGCCAGGTTGTTCGTGAAGGTGGTGAAGAGCAGGCGATCCGCGTCCTGCTTGAACACCTCGGTGACGAGATAGCGCGCGCGATGCATGGCCACGACGGTCTTGCCTGTGCCTGCACCGCCGAGGGCACGCGCGGGTCCGTTGAAGTGCGCTCTGACGAGCTTCTGCTGGCTGGGATGGAGGAAGGTTCGCCACTTCTCCAAGGGTGCGTCGAGGATGGCCTCGAGCTCTTGATCATCGGCGACCAGCACGAAGCGGCGCTGCGTCGCGGGCTTCTCGAGCGCGGCGATGAAGTCCTGCGGGTCGACGACCGTGGGTGCATCGATCGCCATGGATTGGCGCACGGCTTCGAGTGACTCGCCCGAAGCGAGGAAGAAGAGGGCCTCGTAGGCATCGGTCGGAAAGACGTCGGCGATCACGTCGAGCTGCTCCGGCGCGTAGAGCTCACGGACGGTTCCAAGCTGCTCAGCGGGTACGCCCAGCGAGGTCAGCTCGTCGTCGCTCCACTGCCCGAAGATCGGGTGCTGCTCCTTGGGCGGCGGGCGCGTGGACTCGAGCTTCTTGGCGCTCTCCTCGGGGGTGGCGCTGAGCACCTGCAGCGAGCCGGTGTCCGGGTGAATCACGAAGCGTTTGCGCGCGGCCCACGCCATGGCCTCGTCGTGATGGTCGACCCACAGCAGGACGAAGAGGTTCCCGCGCTCGGGCTTGAGAACGATGGCGCGATAGGCTTGGTCGATGCGCACCGTTCTGAGGTGTGGGTCGGCGAAGGTGCTGATGCGCTCGTAGTTGATGCTGGCGTTCGTCGGGTCCGAACGGAACTTGCGAACGAAGCGGTTCACCTTCTTCTGCTGCGCCCTTGGCAGCTTCGCGAAGCTGTCGAGGAACTCGTCGAAGAGCGCCACGCGGAACTTGTCGTTGAGCATCATCTCTCGTCTCCTGCGGCCGAGGCGTCGTGCTCGGCCTCCTCAGTTCGTCGCGTGATGGCTGCGACGACATCGCCGACGTCGTCCAACACTTCTTCTCGCTCGAAGACGAGCCAGTCGTCCGCGACCGGACTCGCTCCCTCCTTGTCGCGGCTCTCCACGATGGCCACGCGAGCGTCCATCCACACCAGCTCACCCTCGATGCCACACGAGAAGTCGTGCTCGTCAGGCAGGTCGATCCCGGCCTCCGGCAGCGGCAACTCCTCCGCGGCGAGCGCTTCCGCGACGGGCACGAAGGAGCTGCTGACGTCCAGCCCGAGCCACGCCTCGTCTCCTGCGTCGCTGGGACCGGAGCGGAGCCGCAGCAGAGGCTCGAAGCTGAGTTGGTCGTTGCCTCGGCGCGTGACGAACCAAATATGCGGGAGCACTCCCAGGAACTGGAATACCCGCAGGAAACCTCGCCACGTCTTCCGGAACTCCGCGGTCTCCACGCGCTCGTCGCTGTCGTCGAGCCAGATGAGCACGCGATAGTCGTCGATCAGGGAGGGATCCCGCACAGCGCTCGGAGGTGCGGCTGCCCACACGCCGATGGATTCAGCGTCCTCCGCTGGCCGCCTCACGAGCAGCCAGTCGTCTTCCACGGCTTCGAAGACGGGGTGCGCGGCGATGGGAGAGTGCGCGCGTACCTCGTCGCGCCATTCGGAGCGATCCACTTCGTCCGGACGAGACATCTGCGCGATGATGGAAGCGGTCGCCAGCTTGCTCCACGGCACCGAGTCCGCGGGGTCGCGTCCGAGGCTCTCGACGAAGAGCTGGAAGAAGGGCTCATCGAAGAGTGCAGCCCAGCGGCCCAAGCCCAGGCGATTCAGCCATCCCGTCAGTTCGGGCCGCTTGGGGTGCAGCAGGAAGGGCGCGTCCTCCACGTCGCCATGGAATGCGGCGTCGACGTCCCACCAGGAGAAGCTCCACACGTCGTAGCTGCCCGTGCTGAGCAGGGCCATGCGCTGGAGCATGTCCTTGCCCACGCGGTCGCAGTGGAACTGAAAGCCGTCGAGGAAGATCGCGATGGGTTCGCGCTTGGAGTCGCTGCCCGAGTGGAATACGAAGTCGATCGAGACCGGCGGCGAGAAGCCATCGCCGTGCCCCAGTTCGAGCTGCTGCTCCACGTTCCATACATGTTCGCCGACGGAGATCCGGAAGCCGGGTTTGTTTCGGACCATGCGCTTCTCGACGGTCACGGGGCGACCGGGCTTGTCCATGCGCCGGAACGCCTCGATGAAGCGCGCTTCCAGGATGCTGTCCATCATGCCGCTGACGCTGACGTCGGAGAGTGACTCGATGGGCTTCAGCTTGTCACGGTGGGCCAGGATGCCCCCGAAGAGTTCGACCGCCTCTCGGGCCGACGTCTCCGCCATGTCGCGGCTGTTTCGATAGGCGAAGAGGCAGCGATAGCAACCGTCACGCTCTGGATCTGTGGAACAGGTGCACTCGCGGATGCGGTCGAGGCCACGTTGCAGAATGTCGAAGAGCGGGTGCTCTTGGCCGTCCTCCGTGCGCGCGAGCGTGAAGTCCTTCAGGTAGCCGGTGCCGCCGGGCACCGTGTCGTAGAGTACGAGGTACTGTCGGCGCAGATGCGAGTTCGGCTCGGGCTCGCTGTAGACGAGCGTGCGCAGATGGTCGACGCGTCCGCCGTATTTGTCGCGCAGGCCGAGCTGAAAGGCCGCGACGAAGGAGTGGAGCTGACGCTCCGTGCTCACCTCGGAGAGCGGCAGCAACATGCGCAGCGCCTCGGAGGCGAACTCTCGGTAGAGATACACCGCCGCCTGAAAGTCTTGGTCCGCCGCAGCCTTCTTGCGCGCCGGGCACCAGAGCGTGTGCTCGGGCCCGGGCGCATCCTTGCCGCGCTGGCGTCCCGGCCGTTCCCTCGGCTGCACCTTGCCGCAGTGCTTGCAGATCACGAAGCCCTTCCGCACCTCGTCGCGCCCCGCGATGCTGAACTTGCTGCCCTGATCCGTGAACTCGCCGAAGTTGAACTCGCGGAAGCTGGCCCGACTCAAGTACTCGAAGGCGAAGGGCATGGAGGCTTCGTCAACCCGCCACGCACCCTCTCGATCCTGGTCCTGGAAGGTCAGGAGCATGTTGCGGTTGTAGTGACGCGGCTGTCGCTCCTCTTGGTCGTCTCGTATGCGGCTGGCCCGGTCACTCGTGTTCGCGAAGACCTGACTCAGGCGCAGGAGCTGCCTCTTCTGGCTCTCCTCGCCCCACGCGGCGCTCCCGCAGGAGGGGCAGTCCTTGTTCGGGTCTTCGAGGTCGACGCTGACGCAGTGACTGCATTGGTCGCAGAATCTCCACGTCTCGAGGCTCGACGTCGCCACGTCCACCTGATCGATGGTCACATGGCGTCCGCCCGCGAAGAAGCGATTCTCGGGAGCCAGCTCTCCGAGCGCCGCCATGGCAGGCCGAGCGTATTCGTAGGTGCGCGTCTCGTAGGCGCTCCTGTCCTTCTCGCTTCGGTGCTGCTTCTTCTTCCAGACGACGGAACGAAGTCGCACGGGCGATTCGGGGAAGGCGTAGTTCGGGAGCAGGCCCTCATTCGTCAGGAATTCGATCGTCTGCTTGTTCTCGATGCTCTTCACGAGGTTCAAGAGCGCGTCCTTCTCACGCCTTCGGGCGTCGAGCAGCTCCTCGTGATCTTGGTCCTTCGCCTCCGCGCTCTTCATCTCCGTGATCAGCTTCTGCAGCCGGCGCGCGTTCGAGCGCAGCGACTCGCACTGCTTGCGCTCGGACCGCAGTCCGTCGAGCACCTTCCAGCCGAGGCTGCCTTCGTTCTTCTTGTCGCCGACCAGGAAGCTCCGCAGGTGCTCCCTCGAGGTGTCGCTGAGCCGCTCTCCGAAGAGGCCGAAGAAGCTGGTCAAGAGAGCCTCTTCGCGCCCACGCACGAAGGAGAGCCAGTTCTGTGGAAAGTGATCCGTCTTCTCGTCGTCGAGGTGACTGAAGACCTCGCGAAGCCTCCGCGCGATGGCGTCCTTGGCCGCGCCCGCCAAGTTCCATTGGTCCAGGGTGAAGGCAGCGAGCTGACGCTCCAACACCGCGGAGGCGTTCAGGAACACACCCGGCGGCCGCACCTGACCTGCGATCATCTCCTCGGGTTCGGCGTAGAAGTAGAGGTCGTGGGGTTTGGCTTGCGCGAAGGTGAGCAGCAACGAGTTGCCGTCGCGGCGTCCCGCGCGTCCGACGCGTTGCAGATAGTTCGCTTGCGCAGGTGGCACCGAGCACAGGATCGCCGTGGACAGGGCGCCGATGTCGATGCCCATCTCCAATGTCGGCGTGCAGGAGAGCAGGTTCGGATACCAGGGCTTACGCTCCGCGCCCTCGGCCTTGAACTCGTGCTCCACGTGTTCGCGCACCGCTCGTGTGAGCAGGCCGGTGTGCTCGGAGGTGAACACCCGCTCGACCTCGCCGTTGGCGTAGAGGCGGCCGAAGTAGTCGGCCCGCTCCGCCTGTGCAGCGTCCCGCGCCTCGTCTGCGTAGGAGCCCGGGCAGCGCGCCGTGAGGCACGTCATCGTCGTCCAAGCGTCTCGCTCGGCGGCCGCGACCGTCATCCAATGATGGCACGTGCCGCAGCGAATCCGCGCGGTCCCGGTCGTCAGCCGAAGCGCCTCGGGTCGCAGGCCCCAGACCTGCCCGCGCTTGCCGTCCGTCTGCTTCAGCAATCCCGATTTCACCAGACCCGCGAGCACCAGAATCCAGATGTCCGCGGGCGCGCCGATCAGCGTGGAGGTGTCGGCGAAGCAGCGCTCAGCCCAGCGTTCGTACCAACTGCCGCCTGAGCTGCTGCCGCGAAGCAGGAGCCTCTCGAAGCGCGACGTTCGCGTGTCGGTGGTGAGCAGCGCCGGCAGTCGGCTGCCGCGTCCGAAGCGCGGAAGGTGCTGATAGCCCGGCCGGTTGAAGGCGTACCAGTCTTCGCCCGCGGTCTCGACGAAGGAGGCCGGCAGCTCCGAGTGGTGGATGCCGCCTCGCTCGCGCAAGTGATGCAGCGCGCCGAGCAGGAAGCTGCGCAGCGTGCTCCGCGTCAGATTCGTGAGACCGCCGATCTCGTTTTGCAGGGGCTCGAGCAGCGCATCCGTGGCGCCGTCCAGCAGCTCGGGATCGATGGCGACCGTCGAAGAGCCCGTGCGCGCGAGGGAACGCCCGATACGCGCTTGGTGCCCGTACTCGGTGAAGATCTCGAAGGCGATTCGCCGCTCGACCGACTTGGCCAGGCCGCTGCCCGACGGAAGCTCGCCGGTGTCGAGCAAGCTCTCGTAGTCGTGCAGCCACTCCATATTGGGTGGCAGGAAGGTCGTGACGAACTGAACGTCGCGCTCCTTGCTCTTGGGCTCGCCCCGCCAATGCGACGCGAAGGCTTTGGGCAATTCGGCCAGGGAGATGCCGTCGTGATCTCGCACGACTTGCTGCAGCGCGACGCGCAGGTTGAAGCGCCAGGTGCGAGCGCCGAAGAAGCCCGCTCGGTGCGAGGCGTCCTGCACCGAGTCCGAGAAGGTGAGCAGCTTCTTGTCGTCGTTGAAGGACGAAGCGAAGAGTTGATCGATGTAGACTGCGGTGAGCGTGGTCGCCCGGAAGCCGAGCAAGGTGAGGCTGCCCCGGGCGTCGCAGAATGGGCAGTCGCGGTGGAGGCGCTGCTTGCCGCCGACGGTCTCCAGATTGTCCGAGACGACGAGCTCGAACTTGTCCTCGGGTGCGACCTCCGTCTCGTCTTCCTCGCGGATGCGGGTGAGCGATCGACGATCCAACGGGAAGCGCTCGACCGCTTGCCACACGTCTCGGTCGGAGTGGTCCGGCCACAGGAAGCGGACCTGAGGGTCGTTGCCAAAGAAACCGCGATAGAAGCGCTCGAGCCCGGTGCGATACTCGTCCGGACGGTCCCGCGTCACGAGCGTGCCCCAGCCCATCGCGCCGCAGTCGCGGCAGTGGACCAGCGGCAGATGCTGCTTGCGTTGCTCCTCCGTGAGGTCGTCGGAGAAGCGCAGCTTCGGCTCGCTCCCGAGGTCGGCGACCATGCGGCGAAGCTCGCGCTGCCAGAGCTGCAGTCGCACCTCGAGTAGCGGCCGCGTGCGACGGCTGCCTCCCTCGGCTTCTCGCTGCTCGCGGGCTTGCGCTCGCTCCGGCAACCATGAGCGCGCCTCCGACACCAGCGAGAGGAACGACACGAGCACGGCGTGGGCGAGCTCCGGATCACGCCCGAGCCGCCGCGACGTGCGCGACAGCCCCTTGGCGAGGTCGTCGAGGGAGAGGGGTTTGTCGCCGAGCAGCGTGAGCAGGTTGCGCAGCATGCCGGAGGCCAAGAGCTGTGTGCCGAGCGCCACGTTCCAGGCGTCGGTCCCCGGTTCGTGGTCGATCTCCTCGTCGAACCACAGCGCCTGCTGCGCGGCGATGTACTCGGCGGGCGTGGCGTATCTCGAGGGGTCCAGCTCGGCGCGGTGCTTGGCCGACGGCGTGCCCGCGAAGTCGATCAGAGCGTCCCCAAAGAACTCCGCGGGGAGCTGCCGGGTCTCGGTGATGACGGAGTCCGTGTCGAAGTCCTCGCCGAAGATGTCGTGCGCATAGGCGCGCAGGCCCTCGGTGGCTTCCTCTGCGGCGTCACCGCTGCCGCCGAGCGTCGCGGACGTGCCGACGCAGCAGAGCTCGCCGGGCTTCACCCCGAGGCTCTGCTTCAGCCGCCGAAGCAAGCAGGCGAGGTCTGTTCCCTGCGCGCCATCGAAGCTGTGCAGCTCGTCCACGACCAGGTAGCGCAAGGCGTCGCTGCCGCGGTTCTCCGCCCACAGCTCCTGATCCGTGGGGCGGGCCAAGAGGTAGTCGAGCATCTTGTAGTTGGTCAGCAAGATGTCCGGCGGGTCGAGCCGCATGCTGTCGCGATCCGAGATCACGTGGGCAGCGCCCATGGACCGCTGGGCGTGGCGCTTCTCCCCGGGGGACTCGCCGATGTAGAGGCCGGCCCGAACGGCGCCGCGCAGCTTGGAATTTCCGTGAATCGCCCGCGCGATGCGCAGGGCCTGATCCGTGGCCAGGGAGTTCATGGGGTAGATCAGGATGGCCTTGATGCCCGGCGTGCCGATCTGCTGTCGGCAGTGCTCGAGGATGGGCCAGAGGAAGCACTCCGTCTTGCCCGAGCCCGTGCCCGTCGCGACCAGCGTGCTGCGGCGCGCGGCCAAGCGCGTGAAGGCGCGCTCCTGATGCAGATGCGCTGGGAACCCGAGCGGCAGCTCCGGGAAGAACTCGCGATCGTCGCCTCTGCGGAAGGGCAGGCTGACCGAGACGTAGGGCCCCTTGAAGACCGCCCCCTCGGTGTCGACGAAGCGGTCGATGACCGTCTCCATGCCCGGCGTGGAGGACCAGAAGCTCATGCGCAAGAAGTCGCTGAGCCCAAGCTGAAGTTGGCCACTGAGGGCTGCGGGGATCATGAGTCGGCTCCGGAGGGTCGCTCTTTGTGTGTGGAGTCCGCGCCCTTGTGTGTGGAGTCTGGCTCCTTGTGTGTGGAGTCTGGCTCCTTGTGTGTGGAGTCCGCGCCCTTGTGTGTGGAGTCGGCTTCGCTTTGGGTAGTGGTTTGGGTAGTGGTTTGGGTAGTGGTTTGGCGGGTGGTTTGGGTAGTGGTTTGCCGGGTGGTTTGCGCAGACCTCACCACCGTGTACGAGGTGCCTCGGCGCTGTAGCCCGCTCACTCCCCCGCTCCGAAGAGGTCGAGCTGCTCTGCGACCGAGGCATAGGTCGTGGGGGTCTGCGCCGCGTCCGCGTCGGGCACGAGCGTACCGAGGTACTGGATGACTTCGCCCTTGGCGATGGGCACGACGTCGCCGACCTTCATTCGCCACGTGCCTGCGCACGGTCGCGCAATCAGCGCCCGGTACTGTCCTGGTTTGGCTCCCGGAGCATCCCGATGATCGACGAAGACGAGGTCGTTGGGGTCGCTATGCGCCACCACCACGGGCGAGTGCGTGCTGACGATGACCTGACGCAGCGGGTTGGCCTCGTCGACGGCCTCGCTCGTGTCCGTCGCCATGTCGGCGAGGAGCTTCATCATCGCGCTCATCCGCTCTGGATGAATGCCGTTCTCTGGCTCCTCCAAGCAGACGAGACCGGTGGCCGCGTGGTCGGCCTCGATGACGCTGAGCGCCACAAAGCGCAGGGTGCCGTCCGAGAGCGAGGCCGCGACGAACTCCCGGCCCGAAGCGTCCGTCAGCACGAGCTGAAGCAGCCGCCTCGCGTCGTCTCGTCGCACCTCGATCTCGCGAACGTCGTCGACCAGGCCGGCTAGACGGTTCGAGACCTCGGCGAGCACTCGCGAACCATCAGGCCCCGACGCCAGGCGATACAGGGTCGCCGGGAGGTGTCGTCCCCCGACGGTGAGAGAGGACGGCGCGTCCAGCTCATCAGGAACACGAAGGGATGACGGCTCGAGCTGCAAGATCCGCCAAGACCGCATCTCCGCTCGAGCGAGCACGGCGGTGCGCGCCTCGTCGGCGTTCTGCGCGGCCGAGAGCACCGTGCGTGGCAGCGTGGACGCGAGAAAATCGCTGGGCTTGCCGCCGCCGCGCTTGGTCTTGGAGCCACCACGCATCTTGTCCGTGCTGAGCCGGATGCGGGTCTGGCCGCCCTCCTCAATCGTCTCGATGTACTTGGCGCGGCGGTGCGACTTCTTGATCACCGAGTCGCGCCACTCGCGCTCGCTCTTGAAGCCCAGTCGGGTCTTCGCCTCGTGCTGGGTTACGTAGCGCAAAGACTCTTGCCGCAGCTCGATGCGCTCGAAGCCCTGGTCGTCCCGCACGAGCGCGATCTCCAGCAGGTAGGTCAAGAAGCTGTGGCTCGCCTCGGCGACCTGATGGAAATCGTCTTTGCCCTTCAGCGGCGTGATCAGATCGCACTCGAAGCGCATTACGCCATCGCCGCCCGCGGTGAAGAGGCTGGACACATCGGGCCCCCCGCGAGACAGCTTGGCGGCCTCGAGGAAGCTGTGGTCGGCGAGCAGGCTGATGAAGCGGATCGCGTCGAAGATGTTGGACTTGCCGACGCCGTTGTAGCCCGCGATGCAGGTGAAGGGGCCGAACCTGATCTCGGTGTCGACCAGGTTCTTGAAGCCAGTGACCTCGAGTCGTGTCAGCATGTTGACTCTTTACCGCGTTCTCGCGCGCGTGGGTAAATGGTCATGGGCGGCCCGTCGCGAAGCGCTGCTCGAAGTGGGCCCAGGCGGTTTCGTAGTCTTGTTCGCGGTCGCAGCGGTCGAAGGGGGCTTGGTAGGTGATGGTGCGCTCGCGGGGGCCGCCGGGGAGGGTGTCGTCGAGGAGCGTGCGCTCGACGCTGCCGGACTGCATGTGTTGGACGTCTTCCCAGCCGGGGGTGGGGTCGCCCTTCTTGGCTTTGCGGGGCAGGCCGACGCCGACGAGGCCTTTGGAGTTGGTGAAGACGATGCGACCCTTTCGGTCGTACCAGGTGTCGGCTTCGTAGCCGCGCATGACGTAGAACTGCGCGCGGTAGAGGGTCTGTAGCTGCTCGAGGCTGAGGCCGAGGGCCATGGAGACGAGCACGTCGATCTCGACCAGCGCCTGACGCCGGGCGTAGTCCGTGCGCAGGGGAGTCTCCCATGTCCATTGTGGCGTGAGCGCCTCGAAGTGGGCGTCGTCGAGGCGAGCATCGGCCTTGGCCCATCCATCGGCGCGGAAGGCGGAATCATAGACCTCGACCCAGAGATCGGCGTAGTGCGTGGTGAGGCAGTTGAGCAGCAGCGTGCGAGCGAAGAGCTCGGGGAGGTGTTGGTTGGGAACGGGAAGCTGGCGCGCAAGACTGGGTTGCAAGTGACCAGCCCCAGTTGATTTGACGAAGAAGTCGACCGGCGTGGACGACCACGAAGCCGTGCTCGCGAGTAGCTCGGCGACACGGCCAAATGCGTAGGAGTTCACGGTATGGATGTGAGCCGCACCGCGTGATGTCAGGGCAGGCTGGTGCGTGCGTTCGCCGGGCGGGCTAATCATGTTTGGCACGACGATCCGATAGAACGCCGTCACCGGCGGCTTGTCGCCCCACGGCACCTTCGGCGTGCGCTTGGCGTAGTCCGCGGGCGAGCAAGCGGGCAGGTAGTTGGTGCGAGGCAGGTAGTCCACCGGCAGCGTCGTCAGGTCGAGGATGTCGTAGTGGCTATTGTTCGTGCAGACGCCGCGCGGCGTCTTGTAGTGCGGGTTGCCGACGAAGAAATGTGGGCCCGAGAGGATGAGTTCATTGGAAGTCTTGGCGAAGCGCGTTTCTCGCCGAATGCTGCCGTCCTTCTGCGCATACACCTCGTTGAAGTGGAACGTAGCGAACCAGTCGTCCACGTCTGCGAGCCGGCGCGGAGCCTCGCGGAACTGCTGCAGCACACCGACGAGCTGCCTCGAATACACAGCGGGAAGGCGCGCGCGCAGCGCGGATGTGCCGGGAGGATCGTAGAGCGCCGCGAAGAGCTCGAGCTGTTCACTGCCCACGTTTACAATACGGTCCCGATGGCCTTGCACAGCCCAGACGCCATGCTCCTTGATGCCGGGCACGGGTCCGCCTCCGAGGTGCGCGTGACACGCCTCGATCGTGCTCGGCGTGAAGAGGTTGGCGAGATGGACGAAGCTCGGCTGTGGGCGGGCAGGGCCGTAGATGTTGATGCTGAATCGAACTTGGTCGTGGACTTCGTGAAACAGAAACAGTGCATTTGCGAACTGATAGTGGCGGCGCAGGCGCGGATAGAGCGCCTGCCGCAGCCCGCCGCCTTTGGGGTCGTCGTACACGCCCTCCGGGTGCAGCAGCCCGCTCGTGCCCTCTTCGTTCGTCCAAGACCACGCTACGGGCAGGAAGCATTTGTAGAGGTTGGGTTTGATGCCTTCGAGCTCCGCGTAGTTCTGCGTGCCGGACAGGAAGCCCTGCGTGCCGGCGGCAGCCTCATGCGCTTCCAAGTACGAGCTGCGATTTCCGAAGCGGGCGAAGGTATCTTCGCGAAGGGCGGTCGCTTCCATGGCCGAGAGCTTCTTCAGCACGAAGGAAGGATCGACGTCTGCGAGTGCGTCCTTCTCCGACCACTGCACGCGAATCCACGGCGGATTTCCCAGCATCAGGTCGAAGCCGCCGCGATCTTTGAAGAGGTCGGCGAATTCCAGCTCCCAATGGAGGAAGCGGTAGCGGGTCGAGAGCTGCTCTACGAGCTGCAGGCGCTCGCTGCGGGCGACCACCTTGTCCACGTCTACGACGCCTAGCTCCTTGGCCAAGGCGCGCGCCTCGTCCGCGGGCATGGTCGCGCCGAAGAGCGACTGCTGCGCCTCGCCTTGGAGCGTGTCGAGCACGTCCGTGTCGAGCAGCAGGGCGAGATCCGAGAGGTACTCGTCGCGGTCGGGCAGCAGCTCCGCCTGCTCGATGGGCCAGAACCAGAGGGCGCACCAATAGTCCATGGCCAGCTTCAGCCGGCGGTAGGGGCTCGCCGCGCGCACCTCCTTGGACTCCATCTCGCCGCGCCAGATGGCGTCCTTCTCGGCCGTGGTCGTCGGCTTGCGGGCGTCCTTGGGCAGCGGCTTGCCGTAGACCTCGAGCGGGTCGGTCGTGCGCGCGCGGATCCTTCGCAGCAGGCCGACATGCTTGTCCCAGAGCCTGTCGACGGCGTCCGAGAGCTGCACCAAGGCCTCGTGGTCGGCGCCCTCCACAGGCGCGCAGAAGTCCCCGCGCCAGTCTTCGATATGCTTCAGGGCGTCGGCCGCCATCTCGCGGATGGGCTTGCCCTCGTTGCCTTGGCCGTAGACGGACATGCCGCGGTCGCCAAGCAGGAAGTGGTAGACGGCGCCCTTCGGTCGCGTGGTGCCGAGGGGCACGCGCTCCGGTACGGCGTCGAGGTAGTCCGCGCGCTTGCCGTCACGCCCCGAGGCGACTGCACTCTTCTTGAACACCTGTCGGCGCGCGCCCACCAGCGAGTTGCCGCACACGGTCTGGCCGCCGAACCAAGGCACGAAGCCGCCCTCGTGGATGGTGTTCAGCCACAGGGACACCTCCGCGAGCTCCACCGCGATGGGGTTCAGGTCGACGCCGAAGACGTTGTTGTCGGCGAGGTACATCTTCACGCGCTGCTTCTCGAAGGCGTAGCGGTCGTGGGCGATGCGCTGCCCGAGCTCGCGCTGCTTCGCGCTGAGGTACGCCTCGGCGAGCTGATCCACCGCTTCGTTGAGGAAGGCGGCGCTGCCCATCGCCGGCTCGCAGACCGTCAGCTCGAGCATCTCGTCCGCGCTCAGCTTCGGTTGGCCGTCTTCGTCCGTGAGCCGCTCCCGCAGGGCGTACTTCACGACGGCGCGCGTGAGCGACTCGGGCGTGTAGTAGGAGGCCGAGGTCTGACGGTCGCGTCCGGCGAGCCGGTAGATGAACGTGCCCTTGGGGTAGCGCTTCAGCTTGCCGGCGGCGTCGTAGACGCGTTCCGTCTTCTCGTCGTACTTCGATAGCTCCGACTCCGGCACGAAGTAGGCCGTCTTCAGGACGTCGTGCTCTTTCTCCTTGGCGGGCTTCACCTCGAAGAGATCCGTCTCCGCGAAGAAGCCACGATACGAGAGCAGCGCCTCGTAGACGGCGCCGAGTTGGTTGATGCCGAGGGTCGCGTACGAGATGCGGCCGCGGCGCTTCACCTTCTTGCCGCCCCGCTTGGAGCCCGGTCGAGTCAGCGACATGTGCTCGATCACGTCGCGCAGAACGACGTTGTCGAACTTCACCGTGTTCAGGAAGGGCGTGCGCGCCGGGTCGAAGAGGTGCGTGCGCAGCGGCTTCAGCTCGAAGGTGCCGTGGCGCGAGAGGCTGAGCTCGCCGTCTTGATCGGGCGACATCACCGACTGCTCAGCGGGCGTCGCGCCGTCGTGGATCATGCGGAAGAGAAGCTGGATGCTCTGGTGGATGTAGGTGCCGGCGCGATCTTCGGGATCTGTGAGGTCGAGCTGCTCCAGGTCGCGCAGGCGCTCCAGGCTGTATCCAAGGCGGTAGGCGTCGGAGCCGAGGGGCGCGTAGCCAAGCTCGGGCCTCGCCTCGATGTAGAAGAGGAAGAGCAGCCGATACATGTAGCGGAGGCACTCGCGGCTGAGCTGCTCGGGGTCGATCTCTTCGCCGAAGACCTTCTTCTTCTGCGACTTCCGGTACTCGATGGCCGCGTTGCCTAGGCTCTCGATGCACGCCTGCAGCGCGTACTTCAAGTCTTCGGAGACCGAGAAGGCGTGCTTGTGAGAGCTGTCATCGAGCGAGTCGATCAGCGGCGTGCCGTCCTCGGGGGCGAGGCTCGAGCGGTGAAGCAGCGCCGCCACCACCTCGAGGGTGTCGCTCTCACGCCGTGCGAGGATCTCCTCGAGATCGAAGCGCATGAGGCGCTGCTCGGCCCACTTCGTGCGTTCGAGCAAGACGATGTCGGAGTGACCGAGGATGAGCACGAAGCGTGGCGGCTCCTCGAGCCCGAAGGCCTCCGTGGCCAGGTCTTCGACCGCGACGCCTTGCGGGAAGCGAAGCTCGCTCCGGTCCCCGTCTCGGGCGGCCTCGTCGAGCTGCTCGGGCATCAGCTGGCATGCGAGCGTGGCCTCGTCGGTCGCCGCGCCCGCGCTTGGGTCGGTGGCGTCGTCGCCTCCATTGCGCACGAAGGGCCGCGTGGCCGGGATGCACCAGACCAGCGGCGTGCCGTCCGCGCGCTCGACCTGGGCCAGCAGCGGAATGTGCCCCGAGGGCAGCTCCACGACCGCGCGCCGCGCTACGTAGCCCAGCGTGGACAGCACGGGAGCGAAGGCGTCGCGATGGGCCTCGACGCGCGCGGCCGCCGAACGCAGCCGCTCCATCTGATCGAGGTAGCGGAAGAAGCCGCGGTGCTGCGCCGAGAGCGCCTGGGGCGGGGTCTGACTCGACGCGCCGCGCTTCGCCTTGCCGGAGCTGACTTGCTTCTGGCGTGCGGCCTGCTCGCGCCAGGCGTCCAGGACGGGCTTCAGGTCACCCTTCAGGATCGCGGCCAGGTAGTGCTGCGTGAAGAACTCGTTCTGGTCTTCGATGCCAATGAACGCGTGGCTCATGTGGCCTCGCCTTCGCCGAAGCCGCCCTCGGGTCGCAGCACCGCCAGCACCTGCAGGAAGGGCACGGGCTCCGAGGTCATGGCCGCCTCGACCCAGGTCAGGTAGCTGTCGAAGATGCGGTGGATGCGCCGCTCTTCGCGTTCGCGCGTGGCACGCTTCGCCGGGTTCGCGGCGGTCGTCGCCTCGAGGTGAGCGAGCTGACGGGCGCGCAGCTCTTCGAGACGGTCCAGCTCCTGCTGAAGCTTCACGTTGATGTCCCGCTCGAAGACCTTGCGGCGCTCCAACATGGCGGCGCGCGTGGCGTCGATGGCAGGCGCGATCAGGGCCCGCAGCGCGTCGAGGTCAGCGGGCGCTCCGCGGTTCGGCAGAGGCTTCTGACCGAGCTTCAGCTCGCGGGAGAAGTCCCCGAAGTCATCCAGGGAGGCGAGCACGCCGTCGCGGAATCGGGCCGCGAACCAGCGATGCACCAGCGCTTGGCTCTGACGATTCGGCAGCAGCCCGGAGACCACGACCACCGCCTCGTCCGCTTCGAGGCCGTGCAGCAGCGTGAGCACGGGAGCCGTGTGGCGGCCGAAGAGGGCGCGCGCCTTGTCACGGCACCACTCGACCACCGGGCTGAGTGGCCAGAGGAAATGCAGGCGAGGCCAGGCGGATTCCTCCCGGCGCGCGGCGACGATCTCCTGCTGCATGCGAGCCCGATCCGCGGTCAGGACGATCACGCCGTCGTCGGGCACGACCTCGGCGGGCAGCTTGCGGAAGCGACGACGCAGGTCGAGCGCAGGGAGCTGAGCGCGGCGTGACTCCTGCGTATCAGGCGGGATCTTCAGCTCGATGATGCCGTCCTCGGCGCGCACCTCGCGCTGAACGCCCTCGGACTCCGCCAGCCAATCGAGGGCGGCCGCCACGAAATCGAAGTCGGTCTTGAAGAGGGAGAGCGGATCCTTCGGCGCGGCGCTCGCCACCGGTCCACCTGGACCTTCTCCCAGCAACAACTCCAAGGGATCGATGGCCACGCCTTCGCCGAGCTGGGCATCGAAGGTCTCGACATCGAGGCCGTCTTCCATCGCCTTCGCGGTGATGCTGGTCTCGTCGTCGATGTTGTAGACGCCCATCAAGGCAGAGGGGTCACCGATGTTCTTGGTGGCTTGGTCGTCGCGGTCGGCGAGCAGCTCGAGGATGCGCGCGTCGCCGTGGATCTGCTCCGTCTCCGAGTCCGTGAGCATGTAAACGATCTGAGGCGCCTGCTCCTGCCCATAGCGGTCGATGCGACCGTTGCGCTGGGCGAAGACCATCAACGACCAGGGGACGTCGAAGTGAATCAGGCGGTGGCAGAGGTAGTGGAGGTTCAGGCCTTCCGACGCGACGTCGGACGCGAGCAGCAGGCGCACCTTCGACTCCAGCTTGCCGAACTCCTCGACGATGTGTTGTTGGTCGAGATCCGAGCCGCCGTGGAGCAGGGCGACCTGATTGTCCTTCAGCTTCAGATCCTGCTTCAGGTGCTGCTCGAGGAAGCGGAGCGTCTCGATGCGCTCCGAGAAGATCACGAGGCGGTCGTCCTTCTTGGACGCCTTCCAGCCGAAGCCCTTCTTCTTGTCTTTGATGACCTGGAGCAGCTTCTGATACTTGCTGAATTCCTGAACACCGATCGCGGCGACCGACTCATCGAGAGCCCGCAGAGCCTCCACGTCTGCCTCGAACGCGCCCGCGTGCTGGGGCTTGCTGAGCGTCGCGATGCGCTTGCCCAGGGTCTGACGACAAGCCGCGGGGCTGCTGAACAGCGCCTTCACCAGCGTCGTCTTGAAGAGCATGCCGCCGTGCGCCCGCTTGTCCGTGCTGGAGAACTCGAGGTCGACCAGACGCTGATAGGCAGACTCTTCGGCCTCGGAAGCCTTCGCGTGGGCCTTGGCGATCGTCCGCTCCGGGAACGCCTTTCGGACCTGATCCTGCACATCCCTCTTGAAGCGACGCAGGAAGAGCCCATCGATCTCGTCGCGCGTGTACTCGTCCGGGTTCGCGATGGCCGTCGGGTCCAGCATGTTCATCAGGCTGGCGAAGCTGCGCGCCTTGCCGTCGTGGGGCGTGGCGGAGAGCAAGATCAGGTGGTCCGAGCGCTCCGAGAGCAGCTGCGCGATGCGGGCTCGCAGTGAACGGGAGCCGCCCCGGATGGCCACATTGTGCGCCTCGTCGATCACGATGGCGTCCCAGCGCGCGTTCTCCACATGAGCGCGGATGGCCTTGTTCTGCGCCAGCGTGTCGATGGAGATGATCGACTTGTCGTAGAAGTAGAAGGGATTGTGGTTGGTCGGGATATGCGCCCGGATGCGCTGCAGCCCGATGGAGTCGAGCCGGAAGAGTGGGATGGCGAAGCGCGCCCACATCTCCTTCTGGAACTGCGTGAGCATCGCCTTCGTGACCGCCACCAAGATGCGCTTGCCGCGACCCCGGCGGATCAGCTCCGACAGCAGAATGCCGCACTCGAGCGTCTTGCCGAGTCCGACCGCGTCCGCGATCAGAATGCGCGAGCGCGTCTGGGCCAGAGCCATGCGAGCCGGGTCCATCTGAAAGTCGAGCACATCCATCGCCGCGCGGTGCCCGATGTGCAGCTCCGGCCCCGTCGGAGGCACATCGCGGAGCATGCTCTCCAGATAGAGCAGCGACGAGCGGTGCCCAGACGACGTGTCGACCTCCAGCTTCGTCTCCGCCGGATCGAGCACCTCCACCCCGTTGCCGAGCGTCGTCTCGTACTCCTCCAGGAAGATCGCGTCCTGATCGCGCACGATCTCCGAGATGCCCACAACGCGCCAAGCCGCCTTGCCCGTGCTCGTCTGATCCACCTGCACCACGCGCCAGATCGCGTCGCGGACCACAATATGCGCGCCCGGCGCGATGGGACTCTGCGCCGCTGACCTCACCGCCATGGATGTCGTCCTCCGCCTCGCCGCATGGAACTCACGAATCTCGCGCAATCATGGACTCTCGACCGGCACCCGAGCGCCGCGAACGGAGAGCTGGCGTGCATCGTATCCGACTGCACGATGTTGCAGAACCGGATTCGGGCGGCGGGCGGCGAGGAGGGGCGCGAGGGGATGGGCGCGAGGGGCTAGGCAGTGAATAGCTGGCGAGTTCGCGACTCGTGCGTATCCGCGCCCCCGCGACCCTCTGTTAGCGCGCACGCCAGCTGATGCGCGTGGGGGCGCAGATGAGACAGTGTGTTGAAGGCACTAACGTGTCTTGAGTCGACGTTGCCGAGCTTGCCCCACTTCTTGATGCGCGAGTGAAGGGGCTTGTGCGAGCGGCCGTTCAGCAGCGTCTTGTCCGGGAGCATGAGCAACTCGGCCTTTACGCCCAGCTCGGCGGCCACGAACAGATTGTAGGCGAAGGCGCTCCAGAGTTCTTGGTCCATGCCGTGATCGGCTGCGGCGAGGAACTGCCTCGCTCGCTTGAGGAGAACCCTCGACCGGCCCCGGTTGTAGCGAAAGTCGAAGACCACGATCCAGTGGTCGCAGAGGGGCCTGGACCTCAAGGCACGTTGGCTTCGGCGAACTGCCGACGCAACCGATGCCTAAGATCCTGCGCACCTAGCCCTTGGGTGCGTGGTGACTGTACAGCGCGACCTTCGACCTTCAGTTCCGCGTGGCGATCAAGGTCGCGAGGCCACAGAGAACGCAGGCAGTCCTTCGCAAGAAGCGCCGCAGACACGACCGTCAGACCGACGCGTCCAGACGCCACATTCGCAGCTTCACCTGTCAGCCGGTGTCGACGCCTTGCTGCCCAGCGCTTGCGCCCCGGCCAGACTCGATTGTGCACCGCGATTCAGCCTCCCGAGCGGCACCAGCCCTTGGAACGCGCCGGAGCGAGTCCATATCCACCACGGAGTGTCATCCAACTGGTATTCGTTGAAGCATTGCATGTGGCACAGAGCGGGAGGATGTGCGGCCCGTCGCCCTCCGCTAGCCATGGACTGATGGCTGAAAATTTGCTCTCCGCCTCAACATGTCCGCCGTGCACAGCCTCATTCGTGCACGAGGCATTGGCGCACTTGAGCTTGCCTTCGTACCAAAGTTCTCGGCCGAGTATGCCGTCGGGCGAACGTTTCCAGTGTTCTATCCACCCACCTGTGCATCCGCACTCTTCATCGCCTGTATTCGTCAGATTCTTGAATTTCATGACCGTCACAGATCAACTCCACATCGCGAAGTGCTGTATGCGCTGCTTCACTACTTTGCACCAGTACGGTTCATTTCCGTAGCGCATTATCATTCTTGGCAAGATCATCATGACATGTGTTCGGGGACGTGGCGAGCCGCTTGCTATCCGCCAGATGTCGGCTGCTCGAATAGAAGTCGCTCACTCTCGACCCGCATCCAGTTCGGGGAACACCTGCGCCATGATCCTTTCCGGATTCGCCCGATTCGTCACTTCTCCCGTTCAGTCTGGACGTTGGCGTCAACGCTGCTGGCCTCCAGGACGAATAGCTCATTCGCGGCAAGAAATTCCCTGAACAACTCGCGTTCTGACTCGCCGAACTCCGGCTCCTTGTGCGCCCTCGGGTTCCGGTAGGCCATGAAGGCGGACACGAATCGTTGCGCACGACCCTGAACCTCTGCTGTGGCCATGCCGTTCCATGTCAGCGGAGGCGACTTGCCGAGAAACGCCGCGGACATCAGCTTGCTTCCAAACTCCTCCAGACCAGTGCGTGAACGAACAATGTCTTCAATCCGCCGATAGGCACTTACGAGGCTCCTGTCGGGGTCAGTGCGAAACGACTTCGCCAGGTCGAAGAGTCGCGGGTCGATCAATCCAAAAGGCATGGGAATGGAGGCCTCGCGCCAGATTAGTGCACTGGCTTCACCTCGTTCCCTGTGGTGTTCCATGATGTAGTCATAGGGATAGCCATTCCGGATTCGTCGCCCATCGATGAGCACGTCGAGGTCCTCTGCCGTGAGCAGCCCGCGCCGGAATCGCCCGAAGAACTGGCCATCGACCTGTAGTTCGCCAAGCTCGACATCGTGGGCGCGAAGCCCTGCGAGCGTTAATGACAGCCCAGTTGGGCCCTCGCCCCCGTATCCAGATGAGAATCCCGGCATCACCACAACGTAGCCTTCGGGAGTCGTCCACAGGAAGAAACCATGTGAACGATTTCCGTCGCTGTCTGCCGGGGACGTGACGAGCAGCGCACGTTCGATCTCCGACGCTTGGAGAAGGCTCGCGATTGCACGGATGCTATCTGAGGTGCCGCGATCCGCCCCGTGGTATGGAAGCGACACTTGCCTATCCATGATCTCACTCATGTTGCTGTTGTCCTGATGCTGCCGGCAATCGAATCGAGCGGTCGAGCGCTTCGTCTGCCTACCGGGAAGTTCTGCTCGCCCGCAGCGATAGATAGCTGCCAGCGCAGAAGCAAGGTGCTCGCCGCGGCGCTCCCTGTCTAGGGCTGAGTGGACTCGAGGCTGGATGCTGACGCAGAAGCCGCTCGCTCGCGGCGCCGAGGCCATGCGCAAGCGCTCCACAGTGAGCAGTACGATGGCCCCTCGTCCCGCTGCTTCAGAGCCACGCGTACAGCGGCTCGCCGACACCACGTGCCCGTTGCCCGTTGCCTCGCGAGGACTGCCGTTGATTCCGGTGGCCCACGCCATCACAGTACCTTCGCCCTCTGCATGGCCTCGCGTCGTCGCCGAGCGCGGCCCTTCACGCGATCCTTGCCGAGAGTTCCGCTTCGTCCTCCGTCTTCGACGCAATCCGCAATCTGCTTGTAGCTCCACCCTCCGGCATGGAGATGAGCCTCGAGTAGATGCAGCATGGGTCGGCGAAGGCGGAGCGTACCTCGAGGATTGGACAACGCCTGGTCGTCCAGTTCGCTACTTGCGGTATCCAACATCGAGCGAATAGCTGATAGCCCTTGCTCAATGTCGTCCGACAGAGATGGGAGCATGCTATGCCGAAAGATGCCTGGATATGCCTCGTGTGTCGAGCGTACCTCCGAGCACACTTGGTGAACAGGGGTCAGAACGCGGGCTACGCGGGCCAAGGCGCTCTGCGCCTCCCGTATCGCCTCGAGTGCCTGCCCACGTGGCGAGTCGCGGTCCGCGAACCGGCTCCAGAGTTCGAGCAAGCCCATCGCCACTGCGCAGACCTGCGTGTCCCCGGGCGGGTAGTCGCTTGGCACCGGCCAATTCCGTGGCGGAGCCGCGAGTGGTATCGCCTGATTGCAGATGTGACTGGCGAGGTGGCCGACTGCGGCCTGAAACACCGACCAGTCCCCGGCCAGTTCCTCATGACCTTCGAACCAGCTCAGGAGGTCATCGAGGTCCACTTTTTCGGTCGAGCGTAAGGCCGCGGCCAGTCGTGATTTGGTGATCGTCATGGGAGCAGCATGTGCTCCGCAATCAGATTCCGCAGTGGCAGGGCTCAATTTGGTCCAGCGCCACCCCCCAACTGGGGAGGCATGGGGTGCAGCGGATCAGGCTCAGAAATGCGCGCTCGGGACTCGAGCCAATGGCGCCAATGGCCTCACGAGTCACTCCACGCCAACACGTCGACCATGGTCGCGATCAGATCAGCCCACGAGGGGCGGTCTGGCGATTGGACGCCGTCTACGCGTACTCGGTCGTGCAGGCAGCGCTCCGAACGCCCTAAGAAAACGTTCGCGTTCAGCTCGGCGTACCGGGTTTGGTGAAGTCTATGCCTACGACATCCAGCCGCTGCACTGCTGGATTCGTCCTCACGATTTCATCGGCCTGAGCAGATAACTCCTTGAGCAAAGTCATGAAGTCGACACTCCGGTCTGGTGGTTCCCAGTTCATCTTGGATCCCACCCAGAAGAGCACGTAGACGCCGTGTCTCGAGCTGTCATCCGCGAGGTACTGACCAACGAGCTGGCGTTCGAGCCCATCGCAAAGCTCGGTGTAGGACCACTTGTCCGCGATCTTGAGTTCGATGTTGCAGAGGCTGCCGAGGCGAGGGATGCGGAGTCGTAGGTCGGGGCGCTTCCTGTCGCCCACTTCTTCCTCGCGAGTGACGTCGTACTGCTGGCGCGCGTGCTCCAGCAACTGCGTCGCGAGCCACAGCTGAGCGATCGATTCATCCACGGCCTTCTTGGTCTGCGTGAACAGTTCCCTATAGCTCTTTTCTCCCTGCTCGATGAACAGCTTGATGTCGTCGAGTCGTTGTAACGCCACGTCGTGAAGCTCATCTGCGGACGTCGGGGTCCGGGTGAAGGATTCGCTCCATGCCTTGGCCTCCTCAGCCGATATTGGTCCACAGGCCGGATTCCGCGAGGCAGCGGCCTCCGCCAGCATGAGGAGCCAGTCTCGACGGTCTGCCATGACCGCCATCTCTGCCAGCTCGCGGTAGGCGCCCTCCACATCCGAGCCGGTAGCGTCGCCGAGCGCTTGCGCAAGTCGATCTCGGAAATCTGCTGCATCGTCTCGTGAATTTGGCGTGTATGTGCCCTCATGCACGGCGTCAGCCCAGGCCGGCACCTGCTCAAACATCGACGCGATCAGGTCTCTCAGCGTGGCGACGTTGGCAGTGAACGACAGCCCCTGTCGGCGCGCGCGAATTGCCGCCCGCTGTTCGCTGGCCGCCCAGGCGACGACACAGCGCTGACGCGCATCGTTCTCCAGCGGTGCAAGGCCATGCCGGAGGAAGGCGGTTGCAGCAGCGGAGTCGGTGAGCATCCAGATCGACATCCACACTGCGAATCGCTCGGGGTCGCCTGTGAATCTCGCCGTGCGCTCAGGAACGGTCGCTGCCAAACGGTCCGGCTCCTCTTGAGCGACGATCGCCACGGCGGTGGATAGGGCGTCAACTGTTGGAGGCTCGTTGCAAGTCAACCACTCGGCAATCCAGGGGGCCACGAGACATGCGACGGAACCACCAGCGAGGCGCACCTTCTCTGCGACTCTCGGGTGATCTGAGCCCTCACGTTCGAGCTCGTATTGCAGGCTGGGCAGCACGGCGCTCTTGACTGCGGAAGGCCAGGACTTCGCGAGCTTCTCGACCCACTTGGGAAACGAGTTCATCTCCGAGAGTGCGAAGGTCGCTGCCTTGAGAGCAGTCTGAGCGTCGATGTCATCGAGCTCGCCGGCTTCTGCGGAGAGTTCGAGGCCAGCCAGCGCGAGCTTCGTCTGCCACGATGTGGTGCCCGCTGGGTCACTACGTTCGGGCCGTGTTGGCTCGACCGTCTTCCAGAATGCGCGAAGCCCTTGCTCGGCCGCTTCAGCCACCGCAATCGAATTGCGTTCTTCGATCTTTTTGAGCGAAATGGCGCCGTAGCGAGATCCGCCGATATCGCCATCATCGTACAGGGTGGTCAGGGCTTGGGAGTGCTCACCTGCCGCGATTTGTGGCAGCACCGCATGTAGTGCGTCTCGCTTCGCCTTGTCCTGGCGGGCAATCCGGCGCTCACGGGCCTCATTCAGCCGCTGGTAGAGTCGCATCGATCCGCCGTCTACGAATGGCGGGTTCCTCCTGCGCTCGGCTCGCAGTCGGAATTCGTCGCGGGCCGAGGCCAGCCTCTCCAAGCTCTCTTGACGAATGTGCTCGTCCTCGGGTGCCAGGGAGATGCACGCGATCGCGTCATAGGCCAGGACGCGCTCGCGTACGTCGGAGCGAGCGTTGCCATCGTTCTCCAACCACGAAATGTCCTCGGCTCCGAGTTCGTAGAGCTGATGCGACGCATGGACCTCCCAATACCGACGAGGCATGCGTCCACATGCTTTCGCTTGGGCTACGTCGCGCCAGAATAGGGTCCTACGAGCTCCCGGCCTGTCGGCAAGCGAGGTCCGCACCGGGTCAAGTTCATGGAACATGGGGTTTCTCAGGGTCGAAGGGCGCCGGAAATATTCCACTGCTCGGACAACCGGAACCGATGCTTCGTCGCGAGATTCGTCGACGTCGCGCGCAACCACGGCAGCGAGGAACGGGATGAGCCAGGACAACTGGTCCCCATCGTCAGCCTCCAGTTGCGTGAGAAGCGCATCGATCACGCGCCGGCGTGTCGTGCCTTCCAGCACATCAGGTAGTTCGTAGAGAAGGATGGCATCGACTTCCGTCACGGGATGCGGTTGTGAACGCGAGTGATCCACAAGACGATTGACGAACTCGGACACGCCGAGCAGTCCGGGAAACACGAGGCGCAGATACTTGCCGAACACATAGTCATCCGCCAGCCATGCCGGTGGAATCGTCAGGATCGCGGCCTGGTCCTCACTGGTGCACAGCGTCGCGACTGCCCCGAGCGCGGCCGCACGTAGTTCCGGGGAGCTTTCCTTCGCCATCGCCAACGCCAGAGCGTCCGGGCCGAGATCGATCAGTCCTCCCTCGCGGGCGATCACCATCAGCGTCGCTCTGAGTTCGTCTGGGCTGTCGACGAGCAGCTCTCGGATGGTCGGCACCAAGCTCGCCTCTGCCAACCGACCCAGGCTGACACGGTCGAAGTGGCGATACAGGTGCGCGCGTCCGTCATATTGCGACGCGTAGCGACGCAGAAGCGCTCGCCGGTCTTCAGGCGTCAGGGCATTCGGGTCTCCGTGTTGGATCAGGACCTCTGGCGCCAATGCGACCACCCTGTCACGCAGCGCCTGATCCTTGAGACTCAGCCAGGCGACGACAGGCGCGAGGTGTGGTCGGACGATGCGTCGAGAACCGTGCACGCAGAAGAGCAAGTCGTCGAGGGAGCGCCGAGTGAGTCCTTCGTCGAGAAGGCCGCGGAGCCACTCCGCAGCCAAGTACTCCTGGACACTGCGGTGGTGCAGTCTAACTCGACCGTAGGTCGCCTCGTCGAACAGGCCCAGCCTGAGCAGCGCACCCAGGTCTTCATCGGACCAGGTCGACATCAGGCCGTGAGCGTCGATACCGTGCGAGTATGCATCCGCCGGTGCTGCAACTATCCTGACCCAGGGGGCCTTGGGAATGCGAACTAGGCGCGTGGCTGCCAGAGATGCCAAGCCCGCAAGATACCGGGCGCCTTCGCCCGCCCGCTCTGGTGTCAGTCTGGTTGTGCGTCCAGGTTCGTGTGCGTCGCGCAGGCGAACCTGAATGCTGTGCTCGACGAGTTCGGTCAACCCACCTAGCCGCCCGCTGTCGCGCCAGAACCGAGCCAACCATTCGACGTCGAGAGGTCGAGTGGCAAACGAAAGCGCACTCGCAGTGGCAATCGCCGCCATGAAATTGTCGATGTCAGTGATGCCTTCGCGCTGAGCTAGCAGGCGCACCTGCTTGTCGCTCAGTGGTGCCAACTGGAAGAGTTCGGGCTTCAGCGGCTCGATAGCATCGGCGCAGTCCACGGCCAGCAGCCCAAATGCGTCCGTGTCCGAACTCGGCGCCCAGTCGCTTGGGCGACAAGAGACGATGACGTGAGCACGAGCCAAAGCGGGGCCCAGTCGAATGCTGAGCCTCTTGAGCGCCTGGCCCAGGGTGCGCCTTGCGAGCTTGGCTTCGTCCAACGAGTCGAGGAAGAAATAGCCGAGACCGTTCTCGCGGAGCCACACATCGAGGAGAGTCGTGTCTGCGTATCCGAGTGCGACGTCGACACTATCGGCCGCCAGCTCGTTGAGCGGTAGGAAGAAGGCCGCCGCGGTCTCCTCCCTGAGGCTTCGGACCTGTAGTCGGAACTCTACGCTCTTGCCGCTTCCCATCTCGCCCAGGACAACCGCGCAGGGACAAGCGAGCACGTCTGTCCACGCCTTGGTCTGCCCGAGCGCGCGGGCCAGTGAGACCGCCGCCGCGGGGTCAAAGGTTTTCCCATCCTGAGCGACATGGAAGAAGTCGCGTCCTAGATGAAGTAGGTCCGGTTCGGTCACATCTCGCTTCGATCACCGTGGCTCTTGCGTGACGATACTTGATCGTCGTGAGCATCACACGCCATCGGGTGCTCATGGCGGTTCTGGCACAAGTGGGAAGCGGCCGCACCGCCCTCCGACGGCTCAAGCCCCAGGGGGAGGGCCGTCCTGCGGTGCGCAAGCAGCTCTGCTTCCTTCGAATGCGCATATCGTCGAAAGTGAACGCCTGAATCGCATCAACGTGAACGCCTGAATCGCATCAACGTGAACGCCTGGATCGGGAGGAACACGAAGAGGCCGTCGGCCCGAGCATCATCCAGCGTGAGTCTTGTTCGTTCGCTTCGGACATTGGACTCGGCGGCACCTCCGCGACGTCGTAGGGGCACGTACCGAGCGCGACACCGCGCGGATGCCGAGCGCGCCACATAGTCGAACGCTGTTCCCGCGTGGTCCGTATCGCAGCGGGTCCATGACGGGCCAGGCCAACGGAGGCGGTGGGGTGCCGGGCAGATGGGAACTCACGCCCGAAGTTCCGCTCGGCAGCCTCGAAATCGAATCGCGCGCCGCCCCGCACGTCTGAGCATAGATGGCTCGAATGCTCCGGATGCTTCGCACGACGGCTCGGTCGCGTCATTTGAACCGGTACGCACGAAAACTGCACGAAAGCGTCCGAGCCAGGAGGCCCGCGGCGACCGACTCTCTGGTTGGGGGAGCCACACGCCAGACGAGGTCAGCATGACAACCGAAAGCACACGAGACGAGCAACAGCCGGGGGACCCGGCGAAGATGGAAGAGACTCCCCGGCGGCCTGGGTCCGCACTGTACCTGATCGCGGCCCTGAGTCGACTCCTCCCAGCGGGGATGAAGGGGGAGAGCCACAGCGCCGTCCTGCGGCGAGCGCGCGCCAGCGACTCCACATCCCCCGAGAAGCTCGAGAGCGCGGTTGCCGAGCTGCTGATGGCGCTGCCCGTGCCAGCCCAACTGCCGCCCCAGCTTCATGCGCACCGTGACGCCGCGTCCTCGTTCCTCCGAGCGAAGGACTACGGCAAGGGAGACTACGTCCGCCTCGTCGTGCAGGAGCTCACGCGCTGGGACCGAGAATGCGCCGACTTTCCGGGCCGAGCGATTCCCGCTCCGGAGTCCTGGTGGTCGTACGCCTACATCGCGGCGCTCGACCTCGGCGTCCGCTGGGCTGCGCTCGATGTTCTCCTTCAGCGCGAGCGCGAGCAAGCGGCGCTGACCTTCGTGCCTTTCGCGACCTTCGGCGATGTGCTCCGAACCCAGCTCGCTCGCATCGGTCGGACGGAGGAGGGACTTTTGGGATTTCTCGAGGTCGGGAACGTCGGCGAACCAGACGCCTACCCAGACCTCATCGATGAGTCGACCTTGCGGAAGTGGGTCACAGGCCGTGGCAGACCTGACGCGCAGTCGCTCGTGCAGTTGGGCCGTGCATTTACCAAAATGGCTCCGCTGGGTCGGAAGGACGCTCTCACCGGTGGAGACTCGGTGCACTTGGCCCTCTTCGTGGCCTGCTTGACGGACGCGGCCCGACTGCGTGCGCCCCAGCGCGTCGCGGAGTTGGAGCGGCGATTCCATGTCGCGCGAGAAGCCGCGAGGGGAGTGATCCCTGGGATCTTGAACGCCCCGAGTCGAGCCTATCTCGGCGACGAGGGTCGGGATCGCATCCTGGTGGAGATGGTGCTGGAGGGGACGGCGAACCTGTTGGGCACGCTTTGCCTCCAGGCCCTGAGTCAGGATGGCAACCTCGGTCCACTCGCGGGTGAGTTCGGATGCATGATGGGCTACTGGCAGCCGGCCATCCTCGCGGTCGCACGCACCGAATTTGGGATTGAGGCGCGGCCAGGCGAAGCACCTGAGCACGAAGAGGCCGAGGACCTCATGTCGAGAGCGATGAAGCGCGCCGCGTCCGCGAAGCTGGGCAATCACGATCCGGAAGTGAAGGCCTTGCGCAGGGATGCGCTGGGGATCATCGAGAGCTTGATCGAAACCAGCGAAGCGCCCCCATGGATCCACTACCTGGAGGCGTACTTCTTGCGGAAGGCGCTCGGGCAGCCCGGTGCACGCTACGCAAAGATCGTCCGCAAGCTCCGTGGAATCGACGTCGCGGACAGGGACGCATGCGGCGGCTACACGTGGGCCCAACTCGCCTTCATCGACTTCCGCCTGGATGGGCAGGCTTCCTGATGGGCATCACCACCGAAGAGATAGCCGATGAATGCGGCGTCCGGCTCACCATCGTGAAGAACTTTCTGCGCGACCACGGTTTCAGCAGCGACTCCCGGCACTTCAGAGGTTCGGGCACATCGCTTCGACGCAAAGAGATTCGAGCCATCCGCAAAGCCCATGAGAGTGGGGAGTTGAGGGATAGTCCAGTCGAGCAGCACGAGCGCACGGCCACTGTCGCAGAGGACCTGCAGGTCGACAGTCTGGACCTCCGGGATCTGCCGGGAGTCACGCCGGCCGACGGCCGCCTGGCACCTAGAGGCGCCACTGAGTTTCCGGTCTACGTTCACACCGAGCTGTGGGATGAGCTCACCGACACCACGACGCCCAAGCCGATACGAAAGGCGTTCACGCGGCGCGCGCAGGAGGTGATGGCCTACGGAAAGGCCACGCGAACCAAGGGCGTGTGCGGGCGCAACGCAGGCTTCACTCGCGTTCCCTTGGGCGGCAACTCCGGAGCTCACTACTATCTGTGGCAGCTCGAGGCAGGCGGGCGTGCCGGCGGCGCCAAGGTTGATGACATACTCGGCGGGTTTCCGCCGCGCGCTCGCTTCCTCCGGATCATTCGCCATCACGACGGTCACCGCGTGCTTCCGCCGGGGAACCCAAGCGACTACACCAAGCTGCTCCCGGAACAGACTCACATCGCCGACGAGCAGGCCGGACTGATCGAACCGCTGGTGGCGGACCAGGCGCAGATCGCCGGCGACTCATCGAGAATCCGACTCATCAAGGGCCAACCGGGCTCCGGAAAGACGACGAGTCTGCTCGCCTCCACCATGACCCTGCGTGGCAAGGCCCTGTATCTCACGTGGAGCGATCACTTGGCGGAGCAGGCGCGTCGCTGGTTCGCTGTCTTTGCGCCCGCCGACCTCGACATCACAGTGTGGACGTTCTCGCAGTTCGTAGCGGCCGTGGATGCGAGCGGCCGGTTCTCCGTCAGCCCAAGCTCGGCGGTCGCCACGGACCTCCTTCGCCGGCGCCTGGATCCCCTGGGCAAGAAGCTGGGGCCATGGCGTCGTGGCGGCCGGCTGATGGTCGAGGAGTTGAAGGCTGAGCTGCGGGCCCACTACGTCGGAAACGCCCTGCCAGTGGCGTTCCGAGGTCGCCGGGCGAGCTGTACGCCCCACATGCACGAAGAAGACTATCTCTCCTCTCGCGAGGCGTTGGGCGCCGCTGCCAAGAGTGCGCATCTGGCGGCTCGAGCACTGAGCGACGACGACCTCTTCGCCCTATTCCCCGAGCCCGTCGCCGCGTTCGAGCGCGCCTTGGCGCTGACGACGGGTGCACTCCAGCTGGATGCGGACACGTTCGACTTCGAGTGGTTCATGGTCGACGAGGTGCAAGACCTCACGCTGGCCGAACAGTGGTTGCTGGTCGATGTCGCCGCGCGATGCGGGATACAAGCTGGGGTGCGCCCGGGCGTGATCGTCGCAGGCGACGAAGCGCAAACGGTCCGCCCGACGGCGTTTCAGTGGGGTGAGCTGAAGGACCTGCTCTACCGTCGGTTGGATGCGAGGCCGGGGGAAGGACACGAGCACGAGCTGCTCGCGAACCTGCGGTCTCCTGGTGAGATCGCCTCGGTTGTCCACCGAGCCAGGCGCTCGCTCTACGGACTGCTCGACAAGAGCCAGCGGCCACGCGGACGCGTGGAAGAGTCCCCAGCCGATGCCACCGTGGGCCGAGTTCTGCAGGTCGCGACTGCGGGCAAGGATTGCCTGCGGCAGCTCCTGATGATGTTTGCGGACCTGGCGGGCGAAACGGCGTTGGTCTACCCGGGCACGACTGTGCCCGAGTGGGTCGCGGCGTCGGCGGAGGAGGTCGGGGCCGTGGTGTGGACTGCCGACATGGCCAAGGGTCTCGAGTTCCGGGCAGTCGCAGTGCTCGGAGTCGATGAGACACTGGCAGACATCCGCAGCCTCGCATCGGATGCGGAGGCGAGCGCGCTCTCCGGCGAGCTCGCGCGTTCTGCGATCGATAGGCTTCTCGTCGCGCTGAGCCGCTCGACGGAGACGCTCGTCCTGCTGGCGGACGACTGGCAGGAGGCGGAACTCGCTCTCGTGGGACCCCTGCTCGACGACGAAGGACCGGGACGCCACGACGACGAGCGGGCAGATCCCGCCGAGGACGAGAGTCGTCTTGGCGTCGTGGCAATCGACGAGCTGCGCGAGCTGCTCGAGGCAGATGCGGCCGACATACGCGAGCGCATCGAGTCGTTGGTGGAACAAGCCGAACAGCTCTTCGCGCGCGCCAGCTACGACGAGGCCGTCCGCCTCGCAGAGAAGGCAACTCGGCTGCTGGGCAGGCCAGGTCGACCTGGCAGCGCGCGGCAGGAGCTGCGAGAAGCAGCGCGGCGCACATTCGGGCGCTGCCTGGCAGCGCGAGGCATCGAGGCAGCGGTCCGGGACGACCTGCGCAACGCCTCTCGTTGTTTTCGACTGGCGGGCATGGACGTCGCCCATCGCGCATTGCGCGAAGCGAACGCAGCGCTCTTCGACGCAGAAGGCAGCCTGGAATCCAGCCGGGCGCTCGGCAAGCTCGCTGCCGAACTCTCGGACCTGAACTTGCATGAACCGACCCTCCTCGCGCTGCTGCTGCCAGCGCTGGTGCGCAAGGCGGAGGCTCTCGCCAGCGCCAGCTTCGTTCCGAAGACTCGCAAGCAACAGAAGGCCCTGCTCGGCGCGATGGACGCGCTGGCTTCGCAAGCCCCATCGAACACCGAAGCGCTGAGGAGTGCTCACGACGACGTGCTTCAGAACATCATCCACAGCCTGGCTTTCAACCAGGCACGAGAGCAGGAGTACGCCGAACTGCGCGGCCCCCTCGGTGACCGCAAGGAGCTACTCAGGCTCGACGCCCGCCGGGCCGAGAGCTTCGACCGTCCAGAAGAGGCGGCTCAGCTGTGGGTGAAGCTTGGCGACATGGACGCGGCGCTCCGCTGTTACCGAAAGAGCGGCGACCTCGAAGCATCGGCGGCGTTTGCCAAGCACACAGGCGCAGTGGACGCGAAGGTGCTCCGCTGGGGCGCCGACCTGGCGAGACTGATCGAGGCGCGCCCGAGCGGATCGCTGGAGCCCGAGGAGCAGGAGGCTTTGCGCACGCTGCTCGATGGGACGCTCGGTGTGGAGACGTGACGGCTGGCGGGGTGAGCGCGGGATGCCCGGATGCGCGGTTACATGCGAAGGCATCGCGCGCGATGCGCGCTTGGAGCGTGGACGGCGATGACTGACGAGGTGGACCACAACACAGGCGCTGGTGCCTAGGATGAGCGTGCAAGCGCCGCCGACCGCTGCTGATCTGCCCGCTCAAGTGCGGAGACGGTACCCGCTGAAGGCCGCCCATAGGCGCGTGGGCACCCTCACGCGTCGCCGTTCGCCCCAGACGCCCCCCCGGCGCGCGCCCGGCGGACCACGGCAAGGCGCAGCTGGGTGTAGTCCAGTTCCGCAGGAGCGCCGTCGGCCAGGTACACCATCAGGGGCTTGAGTCTCCCTTCGAGTTCGCCGACCCAGCACTCTGCGATGGCCGCGTCAATGTGTGAGGCGATCCACTCCTGCACGCTTGGATTCTCGAAGACGTTGGGGTTGTAGGGGATAGAGGGATGCTCTCCGAGCAGGGTCGCGAACGTCCATCCCTCGGGTAGCACAGCCGGATTCCACAAGGTCAGACGATCGCGACAGACGCAGATCTGGATTCTCTGCGGAGGGGTAGTGTCATCGCTTGGTCCCCTCGTTGGGACCAAGTTCGAGCCGCCTCCGCTCGCGCGCGAGCTCACGCTGCAGCTCCTCCTCGCTGGGGAGGTGGGTCAGGTACTTGGCGGCGAAGAGCTGCTCGTGCCCATGCAGAATCGAGTACCGGGCCACGGCCTCGTTCTTCTCGGCGCAGAGGATGAGGCCAATGGTCGGGTTGTCATCGTGTCGTCGATGCTGGTCATCGAAGAGTCGGACGTAGCTGTCCATTTGGCCGACATCCTGGTGGGCAAGCTTGCCGAGCTTGAGGTCGACGAGCAGGTGACACTTGAGGATGACGTTGTAGAACACGAGGTCGACATAGAAGCACTCGTCGTCGAAGCTCAACCTCTGCTGCCGAGCGATGAACGCAAAGCCCTTACCGAGCTCCAGCAGGAAATGCTGCAGCTTATCGAGGATGGCAGTCTCGAGGTCGCGCTCGCGAAGTTGGTGCGCCTCAGGCAGGTCGAGGAAATCCAGGACATAGGGCTGCTTGATGGCGTCGATGGGGCGTTCCAGCACCTGCCCACGGGCGGCGAGTTCCATGGTGCCCGCCTTGTCACGGCTCTTGAGCAGCCGCGCAAAGAGCTGGGTGTGAATCTGCCGTTCGAGGTGCTTCACCGACCATCCCTCGCGCTCCGCCTCGATCTCATAGAAGCGCCGCGCCGCCTCGTGCTCGACGTTCATCAACGCGCGGTAGTGGGCCCAGCCGAGCGCTGGCGAGAAGCCCGCTAGGGCGTCGGGCGAGGTCGCGCGCTCGAGGTCCTCCAAGATGCCACCTTGGATGTGGCGAATCTCGGATCCGCGATTCGGGTACGCGAGGTAGAACGTCCGGAAGTAGCGCAGGTTCGTTGTGGAGAAGCCCCGGCCGAGGCGCTCGCCGAGACGCTCCGAAAGCTCCTCGATGAGCTTCTTCCCATAGCTCGCGCGCGCATCGCCACCCTGCTGGTGCTCAACAATCGCGCGACCGATGTGCCAGTAGGCGAGCACCAGCTCGCTGTTGACGGCCCGGACGGCGCGTGCCCGCGCCTGTTCCAGAAGCTCGACGATCCGGTCGAGCAACACGGTCACGGAGTCACCGTCGCCGGCTCGTCGCACCGCGGAAGCGTCCTTCTCTTTCGGTGCCTGGGCTCGGCCCCGGCGCGAGGAGGTCTTCCTCTTCGTCACTTTGACCTCCAGGGTGACTCGAGCGGTGAGGCGGTGGACGTCGTGGGCGGACGCTGCCGTGGCGCGGACACCCGCTTCAGGCGAGTGCTCTCTGGATCTGCGGCGGTGTGGTACGGCTCGCCTGTGTCAATTCCCCACAGGTCGCGACCCAAGCTTTCCAGCCCGCATACTCGCGTGTAACCCCCGCGGGTTTCCGGCTCCCCGCTCATGCTCTGGCATCCGCGAAGCGGCGCAAAGGCGCAACGAGCTTGGCAAGGGGCGTTGCCTGGACTTCATGTGTGTCGAGTTCCCTCAATCTCATCTCCAGTCCTATCGTGCCCGGTGGCGGAGTTCTTCGGCCTTCACTTCGCAAGGTCCCGATTCACGCGACCTTACTCCGCGTGCCAATCGAGGTGAAGGCCTTGGACGCACCGTCATCTCCGCGCGTCCACCTTGGCCGGCCCCGTGAGTACCCGTACGTGCTCGTGGGTACCTGTACTCGCATTGTGTATTGTGAATGATTCCAACACATTAACGAGTATTCACGGAACCTTGCCAAGCCGACGTCGCGAGTTCGAATCTCGTCTCCCGCTCCAAGAGACCCTAGTGATTACGGCTGGTTACGAGGATGCCCTCGCCGGCTGTTTTCGCGTCTTGGGCGCAACCTTCCACCAAACCTTCCACTTTTTCCTCGCCAGCCTTCTCGATGGCGGCGATCACGCTCTCGACCGCCGCCTTCTTCTCCGACGCCTCGACGTGCGAGTAGTGCTCCGTCATGGCCTCCGTGACGTGCCCCGTCATGGCGCGCACGACTTCACCCGTCGTGACCTGCCGAGCCAGGTTGTTGAAGGTGCGGCGAAAGCCATGCGTGGTGTGCCGGCGCTCGATGCCGACCGCCTCGAGGAGCTTGGTGAGGTCAGGCTCTGCGGTCCGGAAGGTGCTTCGTGAAGTGCTCATCTCATCTGTCTCCTGGCGGCGTCGTTCTGGTGCTCACCCTCCATCCTCGTCAGCCGTCTCTCCGCGGGTGATGGTGTCATGTCTCTCCCCCTGGCCCAGGACCGAGTTCGAGTCGCCTGCGCTCCCGCGCGAGCTCGCGCTGGAGCTCCTCCTCGCTGGGGAGGTGGGTCAGGTACTTGGCCGCGAAGAGCTGCTCGTGCCCTCGCAGGATCGAGTAGCGCGCGATGGCGTCTTTTTTTTCGGCGCAGAGGATGAGGCCGATGGTCGGGTTGTCGTCCGCGCCGCGGCGCTGATCGTCAAAGAGCCGGACGTAGCTGTCCATCTGGCCCACGTCCTGGTGGGCGGGCTTGCCGAGCTTGAGGTCGACGAGCAGGTAGCACTTGAGGATCACGTTGTAGAACACGAGGTCGACGTAGAAGTGCTCGTCGTCGAAGCTCAGCCGCTTCTGCCGGGCGATGAACGCGAAGCCCTTGCCGAGCTCCAGCAGGAAGTGCTGCAGCTTGTCGAGGATGGCGGTCTCGAGA
The DNA here is from genome assembly GCA_013151775.1 of Deltaproteobacteria bacterium. Classification (GTDB taxonomy): domain Bacteria; phylum Myxococcota_A; class Polyangia; order Polyangiales; family Houyiibacteriaceae; genus JAADHO01. The sequence continues at coordinate 44,769 of JAADHO010000367.1, forward strand.
TCGCGCTCGCGGAGCTGGTGCGCCTCGGGCAGGTCGAGGAAGTCCAGCACATAGGGCTGCTTCATGGCGTCGATGGGGCGCTCCAGCACCTGCCCGCGGGCAGCGAGCTCCATGACCCCCGCCTTGTCTCGGCTCTTGAGCAGCCGGGCGAAGAGCTGGGTGTGGATCTGGCGTTCGAGGACGGGGACGCTCCAGCCCTCGCGCTCCGCTTCGATCTCGTAGAAGGCGCGCTCTGCCGAGCGTTTGACCTTGGTCAACGTCCGATAGTGTGTCCAGCTCAGGCGACTCGAGAAGCCATCGAGGCAGGCGTCCGGGCTTGCAGCGAGCGACAGCGCCTCGGAAACGTCACGGCCCTCGTGACGTTTCCCTCCCGTCTCCGGCAATTCGTCACGAGCCTCGTGACGAATCGTCGCCGCGCGGTCCGAGCTGATCCCCATACGCCGCCCGGCGCGCCCCGCCCTGCTGGTGCTCGACGATCTCCCGGCCGATGTGCCAGTAGGCCAGCACGATCTGGCTGTTGACGGCCCGGACGGCGTGCGACCGAGCCTCCTCGAGGATGCCGGCGATCCGATCGAGCAGCGCGGACACCAACTCGCCCTCGCCGGCCGTCGCGTCTCGCACAGCGGGCGAGACCTTCTCCTTCGACGCCTTCGCCCGGCCGGAGCGCTTGGAGGTCTTCTTCGTCACTTCGGCCTCCCGGTTGGTTCGAGGGCCGTTCTCCGCCAGGTCGAGCTGCCGGCCGATCTCGCCCCACTGGGCGTCGATGCCCACGGCGAAGGCCTCGATGCCACGCTCGGGGACGAGGCCCTTGCGAAGCTGCTCGAAGATGTGCGCGATATCGCGTGGCGTGGGCGTGCTCATCGTCCCGATCCTTCTCTCGCATACGTCTTCACGCCCGCCACG
>JAADHO010000376.1 GCA_013151775.1 Deltaproteobacteria bacterium
AGCGCCCTAGAGGCGCCACTCAGCTTCCCCGATCTGAGCGCGATGGAGCTCGACCCGACCCACGCGGACCCCACTCGCGTCACCCGCTCCGTGCTGCTGCTGCTCGGCCTCGGCGCCATCCGCTGGGTCGACGACTGAGGCGCCTCAGACCGCGTCGAGGGCGCGGAGCGTGTCCTGGACGATGTCCTGCGTATCCTCGATGCCCACGGCGTAGCGCACGAGTCCGTCGGGGATGCCGAGCTCGCGCCGCGCGCGGGCGTCGAGTTCGAAGTAACTCATGCGCGCGGGCTGTTCGATCAACGAGTCCACGCCACCGAGGCTGGGCGCGATGCGCGGCAGCTCGCAGGCGTCGATGAACTGCCCCGTGGCCTCGAGGGTGGCGTCGAGCTCGAAGGAGACCACGCCGCCGAAGCCCTCCATCAGGCGCGCGGCCACGCCGTGGCTCGGGTGCGACGCGAGGCCCGGATACCAGACACGGCGCACGCGCGTGTGGCCTTCGAGGGCCTGCGCCAAGGCGAGCCCGGTGGCGTTCTGGGCCTCCACGCGCAGCGCCAGCGTCTTCAGCCCGCGCAGGCTCAAGAAGGCCGCGTGAGGGTCCATCACGGCGCCCATCTCGTGATGTAGCTCGCGCACCAGCGACACCAGCCCGGGCTTGCCCAGCAGCACGCCGCCGAGCACGTCGTGATGACCCGCGAGATACTTGGTCGCGCTGTGCACCACCAGATCCACGCCCAGCTCCATGGGCCGCAGGTTGATGGGCGTGGCGAAGGTGCTGTCCACCAGCGTCTTCACCCGATGCTCGCGGCAGATGGCGCTCATGCGCTCGAGATCGACGACGATCTGAAAAGGATTGGTCGGAGCCTCGGAGATCACCAAGCGCGTCTCCGGGCGCAGCGCCGCCTCGAGGCCGGAGACGTCTCCGGGAGCGAGCAGCGTGTGCTCGACGCCGAAGCGGGCCAGGAAGTCGCGCACGAAATGCCGCGTGCGCCGGTAGCAATCGGCGAAGAGCACGACGTGGCTGCCCGAGCGCGTGAGCGCCAAGATGCTGGTGGTGAGCGCCGCCATCCCGCTGGCGAAGGCGAGCCCATCCCCCGCGCCCTCGAGCTCGGCGACGCGCTGCTCGAGCAGCCGCACGGTGGGGTTACCGTAGCGACCGTACTCCTGGCTCGGGCCGCCACGCCCCTCGAAGAAGGCGACGAGCTCCGCCGTGTCGCGGAAGACGTAGCTCGCGGTCTGCACGATGGCGGGCGTCAGCGCCGAGTGGGCGTAGCCCTCAGGCGCGGCGCCACGCACGACCCGCGTCCGCATGGAACTCAGTGAATCCTTGGATTTCGTCATTCAACGCGACGATATCACGCGGACGCGAACGCGAAGGCGGCGACGCAGGCTAATGGTGGTCGCGGTCGATGCCCGGGTGATCCGCATCGCCGGGCTCGGGCCGCGTGTTGGCGGTGAGCAGGCTGCCGTCCGCGCCGGGCAAGGAGAGCAGCGTCTCTTTGTCGTAGAGGAAATGATCGCGATGGGTGGAGGCGGGCATGTGCACGCCCGTGTCCATGCGGATGGCGTCGCAGGGGCAGGCCTCGACGCAGTAGCCACAGGAGATGCAGCGCAGCTCGTCGATCACGAAGACCTTGGGATAGCGCTCGTAGCCCGCGCGGGGATCGTCCGCGGCGTACTCACCCGGTTCGATGTGGATGCACTGAGCCGGGCAGGCCGTGCTGCAGCACAGACACGCCACGCAGCGCGGAGAGCCGTCCGCCCGCTGAGTCAGGCGATGAACCCCACGAAAACGCTCGGGATAGACCCGCGTCTCCTCGGGGTATTTGACCGTCGCGATCTCCTTCTCCGAGTCGGGCCCGAAGGTGTTCTTGAAGAAACGCGACATGGTCAGGCGAAGGCCCTTCACCGTCTCCGGCAGGTAGGCCTGCTCCGCCAAGGTGCGGGGCGGCTTCTTCAGGACTTTGACTCCAATGGTCATCAGCTTCTCCAGGCCAGGAGCAAGACTCCAGTGAAGAGAATGTTGATCAGCGCCAAAGGCAACAGCCCCTTCCAACAGAGCTTCATCACTTGGTCATAACGGAAACGTGGCAGCGTCCAGCGCACCATCAGCTGGAACCACATCAGAACGATGATCTTCAGAATGAAGACGACGACCTGAATGAGAGCGACGAGCCAATGCACCATGGGAAGATAGTGACCGAAGACGTCGAAGCCGCTGCGCGTGAGGAAGGGCACGTCCCAGGCGCCGAAGAAGATCACCACAGCGAGGGCGCCGAGGACGACGACCTCGATGAACTCACCCATGAAGAACATGCCGAATCTCATGCTCGAGTACTCGGTCAGATAGCCGCCCACGAGTTCGCTCTCGCCCTCGGGCAGGTCGAAGGGCACGCGCTTGTTCTCGGCGACGGCGGCGACGAAGTAGAGGATGAAGGCGAAGAAGAGCGCCGGGTTCAGGATGCCCCAGGTGTTCTCGTGCTGCCACATCGCCATGTCTTCGAGGCGCAGCGATTGATACACCATGAAGCAAGGGATCAAGGTCAGCCCGAGGACGACCTCGTAGCTCACCATCTGACTCGCGGCGCGCACACCGCCGATCAGTGAGAACTTGTTGTCCGAGGCGTAGCCGCCGATGGCCGCGCCCACCACGCCCGTACCGGCGACGGCGAAGATGAAGAGGATGCCCACGTCGATGGTGGCGATCTGAAGCTGAATCGCGTGCGCGGACTCGATGGCCCCATCGGCGGGCAGCACCTGGTTCAGAGCGTCGAGGTAGAGCGTGTTCCCGAAGGGGATGACCGTGAAGGCGGCGAGGGCGGGGATCAGCGCGATCATCGGCGCGATGGCGTGGAGGAACTTGTCCGCCTTGGGCGGGACGAAGTCCTCCTTCCAGAACAGCTTCAGGGCGTCCGCCACGGGGTGCAGCATGCCGCCGAGGGTGATGTTCATGCCGAGGATCTGAATGTTGGCGCGCATGGGGCCGAGGCGATCCTGGATCATCGCGCTCTGGCGACGCTCCGCCCAGATCAGCAGCGGAGCGAAGGCCGCCACGGCCACCGCCAGGACGCAGACGATCTTCGCGAGCGTGATGCCGACCAAGAAGAGGATGGGATGTTCGATCACGCCGTCACCTCCGCCGCGGCCGCGGCCTCGTTCGCTGCGGGCATGGGCATCAGCTCTTCGGTGCGCTCCACACCCAGCCCGTGGCCCAAGGCCTCGGCGAGATCCGCGATCGCGCGCCAGCCCTCTTGCACGCCGCCCGGAGGCGTCACCGCACGCCGATAGGCCTGCGCCCTGCCCTGCTCGTTCACGTAGGTGCCGACGCTCTCCGCCCAGCTCGCGATCGGCACGACGACGCTGGCCGCGTCCGAGAGCACGCCGTGGTTGGAGGCGAAGACCACGCTCGCGTCCAGGGCCGCCATGGGCGCCAGCGCCTCGAGGGCCTCGGCGGAGTCCGCGCCCACCGCGACCACGGCCCCGACGGCGCCGGCGAGCAGGTCGGAGACCAGATCCTCGACGCTCTCTTCGAGCGCGTGGCCCGCAGCCAAGTTCGCACCCGCTCGGTTGGGGTTGTGATCGGCGCTGCGCAAGATGTCGTCGCCCTCCCAGTCGGGACGGGCCGCCAAGTAGAGATGCACCGAGCCCATGGCCTCGGCGAGCCGCGCCAAGGCGGCGTTCTCTTCCGTCGAGGCGGTGGCGCTGAGCACGAAGGCGACCTTGTCCGCCGGGACAGCGGAGAGACGCTCCACCGCGAAGGCGAGAGCTGCGGAGGCGGCCACACGCTCGCGGGCTTCGCCGCGGCCGACGAGCCCCGTCAAGACGCGGTCTTCGCGCACGGCCTTGTAGCTCATCATGCCGTCGTCGCACATCCAGAACTGGTTCACGTCCATGTTGTCGCGCGGCCGAAGTCGCTCGACCTCGCGCGAGCGTGGATCGTAGTCGACGTGCATGTTGCAACCCTTGGCGCAGCCGCTGCAGATGCCGTTGGCGCTCTTCAAGAACCAGACCCGCGCCTTGAAGCGGAAGTCTCGGCTCGTCAGCGCGCCCACAGGGCAGACGTGCTCCGTCATCAAGGTGTAGCGGTGGTCGAGCTCGCGCCCGGGGGCGACGAAGATCTCGCTGCGGTTGCCGCGCTCGCGCGAGTCGAGCACGTGGTCGCCCACCAGCTCGTCGCAGACGCGCACGCAGCGCGTGCAGCTGATGCAGCGCTCGGCGTCGTAGACGATGGTCGGGCCAAAGCGCACGGCCTTGGGCTTGTGCACGATCTCCGTGCGCTTGCGCTTCATCTGCTGATCGTGAGTGGCCCAGTAGTCTTGGAGCTTGCACTCGCCCGCCTGGTCGCAGATCGGGCAGTCCACCGGGTGGTTCAAGAGCAGCCACTCCTGCACATGCTGCTGCGCCGTCTTCACCACCTCGCTGGTGGAGGAGACCACGAGGTCGTCGCCCGCCGGGAACTGGCACGCGGGCATCAGCTTGGGCTTGGTGTCGGGCACGTAGGTCTGCTTGGCCTGGTCGAAGCGCAGGATGGGCATGGCCATCTGGCGACCGCTCTCGATGTGCACGAGGCACATGCGGCAGTTGGCCGCGACCGAGAGCCCCGGATGCCAACAGTAGTGGGGGATCTCGATGCCCGCGCGCCAGGCGGCGCGCAGGATCGTATCGCCTGGCTCGTAGGGGACCTGTTGACCGTCTAGTGTGAAGCTGGGCATGGGTTCTGCGCCTACCTGTCGCACTCGCCGCCGATCATATTGACCGAGCCGAAGGTGGGGATGATGTCCGCGATCATGCCGCCGATCAGCAGCTCGCGGGCGGATTGAAGGTTGAACCAGCTCGGGGGCCGCACACGCACGCGGTAGGGCGTGCCCGTGCCGTCCGAGACGATGAAGAAGCCGAGCTCGCCGTTGCCGCCCTCGGTGAAGCTGTAGACCTCGCCCGCGGGTGGCGCGAAGCCCTCCATGATCAGCTTGAAGTGGGCGATGGTGCCCTCGATGGTGGTGTAGACGCGCTGCTTGTCGGGCAGCACCATGCGCGGATCGTCGATCGACACGGGGCCGTCCGTGGGCATCTGATCGAGGGCCTGCTCGATGATGCGCATGGACTGGCGCACCTCCTCCATGCGCACGACGAAGCGGTCGTAGTTGTCGCCATCTTCGCCCACGGGCACGTCGAAGTCGAAGCGATCGTAGACCATGTAGGGGTGATCCTTGCGCACGTCGTAGGCGACGCCCGTGCTGCGCAGCATGGGGCCCGTGACGCCGATCTCGAGGGCGCGCTCCTGCGAGAGCACGCCCGTGCCCTGCATGCGATCCATGAAGATGCGGTTGCGCACCAACAGGGTCTCGGTCTCCACGGCGACCTTCTCGATCTCCGGGAGGATCGCCCGAATGTCCGAGGCGAGGTCTGGCGTGGGCTCCATGGCCATGCCGCCGATACGGCCGAAGGAGTGGGTCAGGCGCGCGCCCGTCTCCTTCTCGAGCACGTCCCAGATCCAGTCGCGCACCTTCATCAGCCACAGGAAGGGCGTGAAGGCGCCGAGCTCCATGCCGCTCGCGGCGTTGCAGGTGAAGTGGTCGCAGATGCGCGCCAGCTCACCGAGCACGACGCGATAGTACTGACCGCGCTCGGGCACCTCGATGCCGCAGAGCTTCTCCACGGCCAGGGCGAAGCCCACGTTGTTGAGCATGGGCGAGACGTAGTTCAGGCGGTCTGTGTAGGGGAAGACCTGCGCCCAGGTGCCGCGCTCGCAGCTCTTCTCGAAGCCGCGATGCAGGTAGCCGGGCTGCACGTCCACGTTGGCGACAGTCTCGCCGTCGAGGTCGAGCACCATGCGGATGGTGCCGTGCATGGCCGGATGGGAGGGCCCCATGTTGAGACGCATGGGCTCGGCGGGCAGCTCGAGGGCGTCGTCTTCGTCGAAGAAGCTCTGGTCGAGGGGTTCCATATCTCAGGCCTCGTTGGCGGCGTCGACCGCGGGCTCGGGGGCTGCTTCGGGGGTGTGCGCCTCGACGCTGCTCAGGCTGGCGCGCTGACCGGCCGCGAGGGCGAGGGAGGGCGAGACCTGATCGTCGAGGCCCTGAAGGCGACGGGACCAATCCGTGCGTCCGAAGGGCTGACCCTCCTCGATGCCGAAGGGAGGCAGCTTGTGGGTGTCGTCCGCGTCGCGATAGGGCACCAGGGGCTGCGCCTGATCGATGGGGTAGTCCTTGCGCAGGGGGTGCCCCTGAAACTCCGGATAGAGCAGGATGCGGCGCAGATCCGGGTGTCCATCGAAGACGATGCCGAACATGTCGAAGGCCTCGCGCTCGGCCCAATTCGCCCCGGCCCACAGATCCGTCAGGCTGGCGACGGACTTCCCGTCGGCCACGCGCGTCTTCAAGCGCAAGCGTTTGCCCACGGAGGGGTTGCGCACGAAGAGCAGCAGGTCGAAGCGCGGCTCGTCGGGCGCGCGCTCCGGGTAGTCCACCGCCGTCAGGTCCGTGAACTGCGTCATGCCGAGCTTCTCGTCGCGGCGCAGGTACTCGGCGGCCCGATACCAGTCGGCCGGCGCCACGATGGCTACCTCGTCGCCGCGATGATCGGTGGTCTCGAGCAGCTTGTCGCCGAGCAGCGAGCCCAAGTGATCGAGCAAGGCCTTGCTCATCGCGCCGCCTCCTTCTTGACGCGCAGCTGCGCGAGCTTCGGCAGCTCACGGGGCGGCACGACGATGGGGTCCTTGTTGCCGTTCTGGATCTTGTCCATCAGCAGCATCAGGCCGTCGAGCACCGCCTCGGGGCGCGGGGGACAGCCGGGGATGTAGACGTCCACGGGGATCACCTTGTCGATGCCGGGGATGGTCGTGTAGTTGTCGTAGAAGCCGCCGCAGGAGGCGCAGGTGCCGAAGGAGATGACCCACTTGGGCTCGGTCATCTGCTCGTAGATGCGCTTCAAGACGGGCCCCTGCCGCTGACTCACAGTGCCCACGACCCAGAGCACGTCGGCCTGGCGCGGGCTGAAGCGCGGCGCCTCGGCGCCGAAGCGGGCCATGTCGTAGCGTGGGGACGCCACGGCCATGAACTCCATGCCGCAGCAGGCCGTGACGAAGGGATACTGGAAGAGCGAGTACTTCCGGGCCCAGCCCAGCAGCGCGTCGAACTTGGTGGTGAAGAAGTTGGCGTCCTCGCCACCTCCTCCGAAGGTCATTTCTCCCATTCGAACGCTCCCTTTTTCCAGGCGTAGGCCAGCGTCACACCCAACACGCTGAGGAAGACCAACATCTCCACCAGGCCGATCCAACCGAGGCGCGAGAACAGCCCCGCCCACGGGTACAAGAAGACCGCCTCGATATCGAAGACGACGAAGAGGATGGCGGTGAGGAAGAACTTCACGCTCAAGCGCAGGCCTTCGGCGCCGGTGGTCTCCGAGCCTCCCTCGTAGGGGATGGCCTTCTCGGGGGTCATCTTCTTCGGACCGACGCTGGACGTCAGCACGAACAACCCCACCGCGACCAACACGGCGACGAGGAGCATGACGAAGACGGGTAGGTATTCCCAGAACATCGAGCCTCGTGCTCCCGGGCGCCGCGTGGCTGCGACGTGTGCAGTGGCCAGAAAAATGGCGACGCCCGTAACGTGCGGGGTTTCTAGTCTTCACCCCCGCGAGTGTCAATCACGCGCGCCCGCAAGGGGTGAGTCTCCTCCGCCTCGACGGGTCGGCGACCCGCATTTCACGCGACCTCAGTAGCCCATGGCGAAGGCCAGCGTCGCCTCCCAGCCGTTCCCCAGACGCAGATCGCCACGACCTTGGGCGAACTCGAGGCGAATGGCCGATCGGTGCACGGGCCGGTAACCGATGGCAGCGGACGCGACGATCTCGCTCTTGGGCGTCTCGAAGCCCTGCTCCACGGCGTCGAAGCGCGCCGCCACGAAGAAGGTCGGATCCTCGAAGTCGCCGAGGAAGGTGTCGGAGAGGGCGCTGGGCCAGAAGCGCAGCTCCGTCTCGGCCACGAAGCCGCGCAGATTGCGCGCGAAGGGCGCGAAGACGGGCGGCGTGCTCGGATCCTCGTCCTCGTCGATCAGCCTGCCTCCGGGTTGAATGTGGATGTAGACGCCCTCGAGGCGCAGAGACCACGGGCCGAGGTGCACGATGCTGTCGATGCCGCCCATGGCGATCGCCGCGCGGCCCTGGGTGGCGTAGCGCCCGTAGTAGCCGCTGCCGTTCAGCTCGAAGACGTCCGAGACCATCAGCCGAAGGTGGCCGACGAAGGCCGGCGAGGCGTTGGGATCCAGCTTGAAGCTAGGCCGCGTCTCGCGCAGCCCCACGCCCTCGCCCTCGGTGGCGATGCCGTCGCCGAGACCGTTGATCATGGCGACGTCGTAGATCAGCCGAGTCTCGCCCGACTCCAGCAGCAGGCCGTGGGCCTCGAGCCCGACGTCTGCGTAGGTGCTGGGGAAGATCACGTCGTTGATCAGCGGGCTGCGCGTGAACAGCTGCCTCCAACCCTCGTGCAGCCGGTTGTAGTAGCCGAAGGGCACGAGCAGCGCGCCTGCACGCAGCATCAGGCTGCGCCCGAAGGCGAACTCCATGAACGCCTGCTCCAGCTCCAGCGTGCCCTCGCCCTCGCCGATCCGCGCCGCGTCTTGGAGCTTGAGCTCAGCGTAGAAGCGCAGCCTGTCGGTGATGCGACCGTCGATCAGCAGGGCCAAGCGGAAGGCGCGGAAGGAGGAACCGCGCGAGCTGCTCGAGCGAAAGTAGCTGGTCGAGTAGCCCGAAATGGCGACCCGATGCGCGAGCTGCTCGAAGAGCGAATCCCTCAATTCCTCGCCCTCGTCGTGGTTCTCCTCCGCCCCTTCTTCCGACTCCGCCTGCTCCGCCTCGAGCTCCGCCACGCGCGCCTCGAGCTCCGCCACTACGCCGCCGGATGGCTCGACGACGTCCGCGGACGTGGCCTCCGCAGGATCTGGGATCGCCTCGGGCTCGTCCTGGGCCAAGGCCCTCGGGCTGAGCGCCAGCACGCAGAGGAGTGTGACAAATGCCGATTTCATGCTGTCTCCTGGTCAGGAGAGGAGCGCCGGCTCGAGTGGGTCGTCGCCGCCCTCGCGTTCGCGCCGGCATATGAGGTTCTCATCTGCCGTCGGCATTGATCATGAGCAAAGGTGAAGGCAACCCAGAGTCCCGAATGTCACCGCTCGCCCCTTCAGCAGGCTCAGCCTCGGTCGTTGGAACTCCCATGCCCCTCCGTCGTCAAATCGCCCTCTTCAGCCTGGCCCTAGCGCTCGCTCCTGCCGGCCTCGCCCACGCCTATGAGCTGCACACCACGGCCGACGGCGTGCCCACCCATTGGACGCAGGAGCGGGTGGTCTTTCGGCTCTCGCCTGCAGCTCGTGAGCGCCTGGGCGCCGAGAGCCTCGCGCGCGCCGTGGGCATGGCCACGGAGGCCTGGCGAGGGCTCCCCGGCAGCCCCGATCTGATCCTGGGCACAGGCGGCGGCACGGATCTGGTGGAGCCCGACGCGCAGGACGGCGTCAACGGCATCTACATCACGGACGCGCCCCTCGACGGAGACCACCTGGCCGAGACCCGGCTCACCTTCGAGCCGCGCTCGGGGCGCATCGTCGATGTGGACGTGGTGATCAGCGGGGTCGATCCCTGGGCCCTGATGAACGATCGGGGCGGCGATGACGGCGCGTACGATCTGGGCGGCGTGCTGACCCACGAGATGGGTCACGCCCTGGGGCTCTCGGATGAGCCCGGGGTGGACGAGGCCACCATGTTCCCGCGCTTCCCCCTCGGAAGCACGCGCGCGCGCACGCCGGAGGTGGACGACGAGCGGGGCGTGCTGGCGGCCTATCGAAACAACCCCGTCAAGGCCGCGGCGACGGGCTGCAGCGCCGGAGGAGACGTCTCCACGGGCGGAGCACTGGCCCTCGCGCTGCTGATGCTGGCCTTCGTCAGGCGGCGCGGCGCTCGCAGAGTCCCCGTTCGCTCCTGAGTCTCTCGCATCCGCAGACCCGCCCAGGGTGTTGTTCTGGCTGAGACCCCGTGCGATGGTCCGCCGTCCTCATCTCAAGGATGGCCATGTTTCGACGGTTCCTCGCCTTCGCACTCACACTCTTCAGCCCCGCCCTCGCCCTCGCCCAAGCTGGCGCGGCGGAGGCTACGCCCACGGGCTTGGCGCGGCTCGACGCCATCTTCGGCCACTACGTGGTGGCGCCCATCGCCTCGGTATTCTTCTTCGACCTGGCCTTCTGGGACAACGGGGATCCGGGGGAGATCAAGATCCCGATCATCGTGCTCTGGCTGGTGCTCGGGGCGATCTTCTTCACCCTGCGCTTCAAGTTCATCAACCTGCGCGGCTTCTGGCACGCCATCCAGGTGACGCGCGGCAAGTACGACGATCCGAGCCACGAGGGTGAGGTCAGTCATTTCCAGGCCCTCTCCTCCGCCCTCTCCGCCACCGTCGGCCTCGGCAACATCGCGGGCGTCGCGGTCGCCGTGCACACGGGCGGCCCTGGCGCCGTCTTCTGGATGGTGATCGCCGGCTTCCTCGGCATGAGCTCCAAGTTCACCGAGTGCACCCTCGGCCAACTCTACCGCGAGGTCGACGCGCGCGGAAACCTCTCGGGCGGGCCCATGCGCTACCTGCAGAAGGGCCTGAGCGAGCTGGGCATGAAGGGCTTCGGCCGCGTGCTCGCGGTGGCCTTCGCCATCCTCTGCATCGGCGGCAGCTTCGGCGGCGGCAACATGTTCCAGGCCAACCAGAGCTACGCCCAGGTGAAGGAGGTGATCCCCTTCTTCGACAGTGACATGGGCGCTCTGGCCTACGGCGTGCTGTTGGCGCTGATGGTCGGCGTGGTGATCATCGGCGGCATCAAGCGCATCGGCACGGTAGCGGGCGTCGTCGTGCCCATCATGTGCGGCGTTTACCTACTCGCCGGGGCGTTCATCATCATCAGCAACGCCGATCAGATCGTGCCCGCCTTCTCCCACATCGTGGGCCAAGCCTTCACGCCCGAGGCGGGCTTCGGCGGCATGATAGGCGTGCTGATGACGGGCTTTCAGCGCGCCGCCTTCTCCAACGAGGCGGGCATCGGCTCCGCGTCCATCGCCCACTCCGCGGCGGCTACGGACGAGCCCGTGCGCGAGGGCATCGTGGCGCTGCTCGAGCCCTTCATCGACACCATCTTGGTCTGCACCATGACCGGCCTGGTCATGGTCATCACGAACACCTACGAGAACTCGGGCGAAGGCGTGGTCATGACCTCGAACGCCTTCGCCACGGTGCTGCCCTGGTTCCCCAAGGTGCTGACCTTCGCGGTCTTCATGTTCGCCTTCTCGACCATGATCTCCTGGAGCTACTACGGCGAGCGCTGCTTCACCTACCTCTTCGGCACAGGCACCTCGATGCTCTACCGGGTGATCTTCCTGGGCTTCGTCGTGCTCGGCTCGGTGCTCGAGCTCGGCAGCGTGCTCGATTTCTCGGACCTGATGGTCCTGGGCATGGCCTTCCCGAACATCCTCGGGCTCTATCTGCTCTCGGGCAAGGTCAAGCGTGCCCTCGACAGCTACTGGTCCAAGCTGAAAAGCGGCGAGATGAAGCCCTCCTCCCGCTGAGCCACGACCCGCACATCGTCTCGCGGACAGGGGGCGCTTGGCGGAAGCGCGCGACTGGGGCATCCTGACCGCCGAGTCGTGACCCCTGCTGAACCAGTCTGCCCCCGCTGCGGCCAAGCTCACCCCGGAGGGTGTCCGCCCGAGGCGATGTTGGGGCGACTCTTGGCCGACCGCTACCGGCTGCTGCGCGTCGTGGGTGAGGGGGGGATGGGCACGGTGTACGAGGCCGAGCACGTCGAGCTGTCGAAGCGCGTCGCCCTCAAGCTGATGCACCCGCGCATGGACGCTGGGGAGCAGGCCCGTCAGCGCTTCGAGCGTGAGGCGCGGGCCGCGGCCGCCACGGGCCACGAGAACGTGATCGAGGTCTTCGACCTCGGCAGAGACGTGCGTGGATCTCCCTTCTTGGTGATGGAGCTGCTCGAGGGCGTCGACCTCGGACGCGCCATCCATCGCATCGGGCGCCTGCCCGCGGCGCGCACCGCCTGGATCGTCGGCCAGGTCCTGCGCGCCCTCGAGGCCGTGCACGCGGTGGGCATCCACCACCGCGACCTGAAGCCGGACAACGTCTTCTTGACCCGTCGTGCGGGTCTCTCCGACTGGGTGAAGGTGCTGGACTTTGGGGTCGCCGAGATGGGCGTGAGCGAGGACGGACCGCGCAAGCTCGCCGCCGGCACGCCCCACTACATGGCGCCCGAGCAGGCGGGCGGTGCCGCCCTTCAAGACGCGCGGGTAGACGTCTACGCCGCAGGCGTCCTGCTCTACGAGTGCCTCACGGGTGAGCTGCCCTTCGAGGCCGCCACGCCCGGCGCCCTGAAAGCCGCCATCCAAGAGCAACGGGCCACCCCAGTCCGCGAGCTCGCCCCGGACACCGACCCAGAATTTGCGCGCCTGATCGAGCGCGCCATGGCCAAGCGACCCGAAGACCGCCCGAACAGCGCACGGGCCCTGTACGACGCCTTGGTGCCCTTCGGAGCGGGGCTGCCTCCGCAGGTCCATCAATTCACGCCCCCCGCCGGCAGCAAGCTGCCTGTCTCGGTCAGGCTCGACGAGCTCCCTCAAATTCAAGCAGCCGACTCCGACCTCGCCGCTAGCATGACCGCTCCTTCGGGCGGGCCACTGGCGCATCCGAGGGCGCGAGAGGCGGTGACCTTCGCGCCACGCCCCGGTCCCATGGCGGCCGAGCCCCACGCCTTCCACGCCAGCTCGGCTCCAGAGGAAGCGCGCCCCCAGTCGGCGCCCGTGTCGGGGCTGGCCTCGGGGGCCCGACCCACCCACGCCAGGCCCGAGCAGGGCACGCCACGCCTGCGTGGGGCATGGGTGTCCGAGATCGCCCTCGAGCTCGCGGAGGCGCTGGGACCCGCGCCCTACGCGCGTCTGCTGGAGAGCTTGCCCAAGGACGCGGGCGCCACCTTCCTCGGGGTGCTCTTGCCGGCGTCCTGGGTCGACCTCCCCGTGCTCGAGGCGTTGCTCGAGGCCGCGCCCACGCACCTCGCGGCCCGAACCCTGGGCCGTGAGGCCACGAGCCGAATCCTGCGTCGTTGGGCCAGCCAGGCGCGAGGGGCCAAGAGCCACGCCCAGGGCCTGCCCGAGTGGGCGGCGCCCCTATGCCAGCTGACCTCCGGCCTCTCTCCCTGCGTGGTCGACGCTCCCGCGGGCTGCATGAAGCTCTGCCTCACGGTCGTGCCAACGCCGAGCGAGGCGCTCGCCACCGCCCTCGCGGGCTTGCTCGAGGCCTTGGCCAAGGCGGCGCAGCTCGAGGTCGCGGCCACGGCCAGCGCCCGGAAGGGCAGCCAAGGCTGCACGGCCAGCCTCACCTTTCACCCCCGCTAGACCCCTCAGGGCGTGCGCTGGGCGAGCAGGCGCTCGAGCTCGGCCACCTGCTTGGGGATCTCCCGGGTCAAATTGCGAGCGCCATCCGGGGTCACCAACAGGTCGTCCTCGATGCGCACGCCGAGGCCGCGATATTCCTCCGGGGCCTCCGCGTCGGGCGCCACGTAGATCCCAGGCTCGACGGTGAGCACGAAGCCCGGCTCGATGGGGCGAGCCGCGCCCGCAACCGTATAGGCGCCCACGTCATGCACGTCCATGCCCAGCCAGTGGCTGGTCCGGTGCATGTAGAAGCGCTTGTGCGCGCCCTCCTCCATCAGCGCCTCCGGCTCGCCCTGAAGCAACCCCAACTCCACCAGACCGGCGGTGATCACTCCGGCGGCGACGTCGTGGATCTGAGGCAAGGTCGCGCCCGGGCGCACGCTCTCGATGGCCGCGAGCTGCGCGTCGAGCACCAGCTCGTAGAGGCGACGCTGGGGCTCCGTGAAGCGCCCGCTGATGGGAAAGGTGCGGGTGACGTCGGCGGCGTAGTAGTCGAGCTCGGCGCCCGCGTCGATCAGCAGCAGCTCCCCCTCTTGCATACGGCGCGCGTTCTTTCGGTAGTGCAGGATGGTGGCGTTGGGCCCGGAGCCCAGGATGCTGTCGTAGGCGACACGCTCCGCTCCGCCCGCTCGAAAGACGCGCAGCATCTCGGCCTCGACCTCGTACTCGAAGCGCCCTGGCCGGGCCGCGCGCATGGCGGCCAGGTGCGCCTCTCGCGTGATCTCGATGGCCGCGCCCATGCGCTCGAGCTCCCAGGAGCTCTTGCTCAGGCGTAGCTCCGACAAGAGCGCCGCGGGGCAGCCCATGCGGCTCGGAGGCAGCAGACCAGAGCGGGGCTTGGCGCGCAGGCGATCGAGGGCGCGGCAGACCAAGGCGTCGTGCGCGGCGGCCAACCCGAAGCGATGCCAGAGGCATGGCGAGCTGCCGCAGGCGTCGGCCAGACCTTCCTCGAGCTCGTCCATGGGGCGGCCTTCGTCCACCCCGAAGTCTCGGACCACGCCCTCGACGCCCGCGCGCGGTCCGTCCCATGTCTCGCGCCCGGGGTTCCGCAGGCGCACGAAGAGCGTCGCCCGCACACCCTCACCGTCGACCACGAGCAGCAAGGCGCTCTCG
>JAADHO010000302.1 GCA_013151775.1 Deltaproteobacteria bacterium
CTGATCGCTCTCGGGGGCCAGGAACTCACGCGGAGCGCGGGGCACGGGCGGCGCCTCGGGGATGGGCAGGCTCGACACGGCCGGCTCTCCGGCGTCGGGGCCCGCGCCGTCGCCCGGCGTTGGCGTCTCGGGCAGGGTCCAGGCGTCGTCGAAGAAGCCCACGTCGAGCGGACGGTTGGGGCCAAAGACGCGCCGCTGCGCGCCTCGCAGCGTGCGCGTGTCGAACACGACCCAGTCGCCGCCGAACTCTGCAAGCTTGTTGGCGCGCCCCACCATTTCGGGCGTCACGGCGGCCTGCACGACGACATAGCGCTCGGGTGCCAGCGGGTTCGGGTAGATGAAGCGCACGCCCACGTCGTCGCCGTCGAAGCGCCGCTCGCCCACGCGCACGCCGCGTGCGTCGACGTGAATGGGCAGGGCGCCGTCGACGCGCGTTAGCAGCGTGTTGTCGCCCGGCGAGCCGTAGAGCACCACGGTCGCGGAGCGCATCATCTCTTCCGTGACGTCCGTGTCGGCGACCACCTCCTGCTTCAGATCCCAGGCCCACAGGGGCCAGCCCCGGGCGCCGCGTCGCGCGGCCCTCTCCAGCGCGTGCGTGTGCTCGGCGTTGGCCGTGCCAAAGACGTGGATCATGCGGTCGTAGTAGGCGTCCGTGATCGGCCCCGAGAGGGCAGGGCGCTTCTCGCGTGCGCGCGCCTCCGGGTAGCCGAGGTGCCACGCGTCGCCTCGCTTCACCAGGTGCAGCGCTTGGCCTAGGGCGGTGCGTGGACCCGTGTAGACCTCTTGGCCGTCCACCGTGATGCGTACGTCAGTGCCTTCGAGGGGGCAGCGGTTCAGGTCCACACGCAGCGCCCGCGCGCCTCGCGTCTCGAGTGACAGCGAGGCGGCCTCGACGTGACCATGCACACGCGCGAGGTCGGGGTAGTGCGCGATGCGCGTGAGCCTCAGCCAGTGCTGCTCCGCGGCGCGGTAGTCGCCCGACACCAGGGTCACGTCTCGCGGGCGCGGGTCACGGCGCAGCTCGGCGAGCTGTCGGTAGATGCGACCGTGGCGGTGCACGTAGTAGAGAATGTCGTGGCCCGTGTCGTACCAGGTGGCGTGGTTGTCCATGCCCAGCTCGTCGAGGTGCACCTCGAAGGCGCGCACGTAGGCCGGACGCATGGGGCCGCCGTCGCGCAGGCCGTGGTAGTAGCGGAAGCGTGTGTTGGTGAGGTTCTCGGCGAGATCCATGGCGGACCAGGGGCGCACGCTGCGGCGCACCTCGGGGCGCGTGCGGCCCAGGTATTGGAGCCAGCTCGGCGCGCCCGACATGGCCTGCACCACGCTGAAGCGCGAGGCGTGGCGCGCGCCCACGGCGTAGGCGCCGACGCCGCCGTTGGAGAGCCCGCCGAGCACGACGCGATCGGCGTCAACGTGGTAGTGCCGCTCGACGTCTGCGAGCACGTCGAGTAGGTCCTGCTCGCCCATCCAGCGCCACATCACCTGTCCGAAGCCCGTGGGCGCGACCACGATCCAGTCCGGGGACCAGCGCGGCGTGTAGACGTCGTAGAGGTGCTCCGGGTAGGTGAGCCAGTCCATGTTGTTGCCGAGCACGACGCCCAGGAAGAGGTTGCCGTTGGACGAGCCGCCGTGGAGCGCGATGTAGACGGGGTAGGCGCGCGAGGGGTCGTAGTTCGGCGGGATGTAGACGCCGTAGTTCTGCAGCGCCGGGCTGATGCGCGAGCGGTAGGCGCGCACGGTGATCTCGCCCCGCGCCTCGGCGAAGGGATCGGCGCCCGCCTCGGCGCGCGTGAGGTAGCGTGCGGCGCGCGCGCGCCAGGCGTCCGACTGCGCCTCGTAGCGGCCTCGCATGCGCCCCGACTGCGCGATGGCGTAGCGGATGGACGTCAGCGCCCCTTCGGGCACGCCCGCCTCGTGATGCGCCTCGAGCGCCTCGAGCCGCTGCATCAGGCTCGCCTGCTGCGCGAGCGACACGCCCGGAGAGGCCAGAGCCAGCGCCGCGAAGAGCGCCGTGAAGAGGGCGCGCCCCGGTCTCGTCGTTCGTTCTCCCGTGCCCATCGCGCGCATCCTGATCTCACCGGCTCGCAGGGTCAATCGGCGCGCCGCGGTCGCGCATTCCGTTGGCCGTGAGCGCCCTCCTTTACGCTCGCGGATCCGCGCGGTAGAGCGCCCCCATCGGAGGCAGCTATGAGCATGCGACAAGAGAGCGATTCCATGGGTGTGGTCGAGGTCCCGGCGGACCGCTACTGGGGCGCGCAGACGCAGCGCAGCAAGCAGAATTTCCGCATCGGTGGCGAGCGCATCCCGGTGGAGATCATCCGCGCCTTTGGCGTCCTGAAGAAGGCCGCGGCGCTGACGAATCGCAGCCTCGACAACCTCGAGCCCGAGATCGCCGATTTGGTGGTGAAGGCGGCGGACGAGGTGATCGAAGGCAAGCTCGACGACCACTTCCCCCTCGTGGTCTGGCAGACGGGCTCGGGCACGCAGTCCAACATGAACGTGAACGAGGTCGTCGCGAACCGCGCCATCGAGCTGGCGGGCGGCGAAATGGGCAGCAAGCAGCCCGTGCACCCCAACGACCACGTCAACCGTTCCCAATCGAGCAACGACACCTTCCCCACGGCCATGCACATCGCCGCCGTGCTGATCCTCGAGGATCAGCTCCTGCCCAAGGTGCGCGCGCTGAAGGCCACGCTCGAGAAGAAGAGCGCAGAGTTCGCCGACATCGTGAAGATCGGCCGCACGCATCTGCAGGACGCGACGCCGCTGACGCTCGGCCAGGAGATCAGCGGCTGGGCCTCGCAGCTCGATCACGCCATCGCCGCGGTCGAGGCGACCTTGCCCCAACTCTACGAGCTCGCCCTCGGCGGCACGGCGGTGGGCACCGGCCTCAACACGCACCCGCAGTACGCCGTGAAGGTGGCGGCCCAGATCGCCGAGCTGACGGGCAAGGGCTTCGTGACGGCACCGAACAAGTTCGCGGCCTTGGCCGGACACGACGCCTTCGTGGGCACGAGCGGCGCGCTGAAACAGCTCGCGGCGGCGTGCATGAAGGTCGCCAACGACGTGCGCTGGCTGGCCTCGGGTCCGCGCTGCGGCATCGGCGAGCTGAGCATCCCGGCCAACGAGCCCGGCTCCTCCATCATGCCCGGCAAGGTGAACCCGACGCAGGCCGAGGCCATGACCATGGTGGCGGTGCAGGTCTTCGGCAACGACGCCACCATCGGCTTCGCCGGCAGCCAGGGCAACTTCGAACTCAACGTCTTCAAGCCGGTGATGGCGTACAACTTGATCCAGAGCGCGCGCCTGCTCGGCGACGCCTGCGAGAGCTTCGATATGCACTGCGCCCAAGGCCTCGAGCCGGTGCGCGAGCGCATCGATCAGAACCTGCACGGCTCCCTGATGCTGGTGACGGCGCTGAATCCCGTGGTCGGTTACGACAAGGCCGCGAAGATCGCCCACCACGCCTTCGAGAAGGGCATCACCCTGATGGAGAGCGCCGTCGACCTCGGCTACCTCACGGCGGAAGAGTTCACGGCGGCGGTGAAACCCGAAGAGATGGTCGGCCCGCTGAAGATCTGATCGCGTGGTGTCCCAGTATTCGGCCAGGGTGTCGCGTGGGCCCTCCTCGAGGCGGTCCCGCCAGTAGCTGGGGCGACGTGACGTGTGAACGAACGCAAGAACGATCGGGACGTCGTCGATGATCGCGAGCATGATTCCGTAGCGGTCGAAGCGCTCTAGCGAGAAGCGCCGAATCGGAGCGCCATCGGGGGTCTTGCCAACGAGCGCGCCGGCTGAAGGAATGGCGAGGGCCCGTTCGCGTGGTGTCCCAATATTCAGCCGAGGGGTTTTGGAGTGGATCGCCTGAGCAGCGCGGGCGAAACTCGGGTCCGCCGGATGAAGATGACGATCGATGGAAGACGCGAGTGAACGATCGACACGCGATTTTCGGAGGCTACGAACCCTCCGCGCAGAGCGGTGCGCCGACGCTGCGGTGGGCGCAGTGACCACGTTCGCGCCAACGCCCTGCGCTGCGTCAGGCGGCGCGTCGATCGTAGAAGCTGAGCAGTCCGCCGAGGCGCGTGCTTCGTACGACGCTGCCTTCGAGGCCGCCCACCCGGACCTGATCCAGCAGCGCGAACAGCAGCTTGCTGCATGTGGCCGCAGACAGACTACACTGGGCGAAATCCCCGAGACGCCCTGATGATCCGCTCACTCCACCCAAGAAATCGTCGGCCTTCGCACGCGCCACGTCGCGCGAGACCCAGCCTGATGGACCCAGCATGATTGACGATGTTGAGATCCGCGAGCTCCTGCACGACCTCGAGTCGGATCGTGTCGAGCGCAAAGCGTCTGCCTCCGATCTGAGGAAGATCCGCAAGGCCGTGTGTGCATTCGCGAACGACCTGCCCGGCCATCGTAGGCCGGGGATCGTGTTCGTGGGCGTCAACGATGACGGCTCGTGTGCGAACCTCGCGATCGATGACGACCTGCTGAAGAACTTGGCTCAGATTCGCAGCAACGGCGACATCCTCCCGATTCCATCGATTGAGGTGAGCAAGCACGAGGTAGACGGCTGCGTGGTCGCCGTCGCGCAGGTGGATCCGTCATCGGCTCCGCCCGTGCGTTTCGCAGGGCGCGTGTGGGTCAGGGTTGGGCCGACCACGCAGGAAGCGGGAGACGAGGATGAACGTCGCCTGAGGGAGCGCGCACGCCATGGCAACCAGCCTTTCGACCGGCGACCCGCGGAAGGCGCTGTCGTCGATGATCTCGACCTCCGCTTCTTTGATGAGGAGTACTTGCCACAGGCGCTGGCTCGCGACGTTCTCGCCAGGAACAATCGAACGACTGAAGAGCGGCTGGCGTCCCTGAGGTTCCTCGTCGAAGGCGTCCCGACCCACGGTGCGCTGATCGTGCTGGGCAAAGAGCCGCGTGACGCCGTGCCGGGATCCTATCTGCAGTTCCTGCGGATTGATGGGATGGAGCTAGGCGATGCCATCAAAGACCAGAAGGAGCTCGGCGGTCCCCTCCATCACATCATGCGTCAGCTTGACGACCTGGTGGACATCAACGTCACCACGGCACTCGACATCGCCTCGGGGCCTCTTGCCGTGTCCAGCCCGGACTATCCTGTCGCGGCGCTACAGCAGCTCATCCGGAACGCGCTGATTCATCGCAACTATGAGACCAGCAACGCCCCCATTCGGCTCTACTGGTTCGACGACCGCGTCGAGATCCACAGTCCTGGCGGTCTGTACGGGCAGGTAACGTCCAAGACGCTTGGCACAGGCGTTACGGACTATCGAAATCCGTTGGTGGCGGAGGCGATGGCCAACCTCGGCTATGTTCAGCGCTTCGGTTACGGCATCCCAACCGCCAAGAGGCAGCTGGAGGCGAACGGAAATCCACCAGCGGAGTTTCAGCTGGAGCCGAACAACATCCTCGTCACGGTGAGACGCAAGATCACGGCTAGGCCAAAGACATGAAGACCATCGCGTTCTTCAACAACAAGGGCGGCGTCGGTAAGACCACTCTGGCCTATCACATCGCCTGGACGCTGAGCGACATGGGCCTGGAGGTGCTGGTCGCCGATCTCGACCCGCAGGCCAACCTGAGCTCGATGTTCCTGGACGAAGAGCGCCTCGGGCGCCTGTGGCCAGACGGCGCGCACCCGGACACGGTGTTGGGCTCGGTGGAGCCGATCCTGCGTGGAGTGGGCGACGTCAAATCGCCCCATGTCGAGAGGATCGCCGATGGGCTCGGGCTCTTGGTCGGCGACCTCGGCCTCAGTCGCTTCGAGGATAAGCTCTCGCAGAATTGGCCGCTCTGTCTCGACCGAGACGAGGCTGCATTTCGCGTGATCTCGGCGTTCTATCGCACGTTGCTCTCGGGCTCGAGTTCGCTCGGAGCAGACGTCGTGCTGATCGACGTGGGCCCCAACCTCGGCGCCATCAATCGGGCCGCGCTGTTGAGCGCGGATCATGTCGTCATGCCGCTCGCGCCGGACCTCTTCTCACTTCAGGGGCTGCGCAACCTCGGCCCGACGCTCCGCGATTGGCGACAGGGCTGGCAGGAGCGTCTCGCTCGAGCTCCCGAAGGCCTTGACTTGCCTCCCGGTGAGATGGAGCCCGCCGGTTATGTCGTGCTGCAGCACAACGTCCGGAACGATCGGCCGGTGAAGGCCTATGCGAAGTGGGCCGAGAAAATTCCGACTCAGTACAGGACCTCCGTGCTCGGCCTGCCCGCGGAGAAGACCATGTCCACCAAGCAGGATCCACATTGCCTCGCCTTGATGAAGCACTATCGCAGCCTGATGCCGATGGCCATGGAGGCACGCAAGCCCATCTTCCACCTCAAGCCCGCCGACGGTGCGCTCGGCTCTCATGTGGCCGCCGCCAAGAGATGCGGTGAAGACTTCGAGAACCTGACCCGGGCGATCGCCGAGAAGACCGGGCTCGACCTCAGCGCCGGATGATCGAGCGCGTCACCGAGCGCTACGTGCGGCGGACGACCGACGCGATCGCGGGTGCCGCGGCCTCCACCCTCGGCCGCCCGACGGTCGCGAGCGCCAACCCGACGGTCGCCAGCGCCAATCCTGCTGAGCCCGATCTGCGGCTGGTCGCCGCAAGTGCTCGGAATCCTTCGGTGGGCCGTGTGGGGGTCGAACCCACGACCGTCGGGTTAAAAGCCCGCTGCTCTGCCAACTGAGCTAACAGCCCTGATCGAGCACGCTGGGTACCAGCGGATTCGCGATGGGTCAACGCGGCGTCGGGGCGCGGAGGTTTTTTCGCCAATTTCGCTATCCACTGAAACGAAAACGTGCGCTGAGCGTTGTCACAGTATGGCCCATGCAATAGCCCGCCACGCCCGTCGGGCGGTAGAACCGAGGCAGACTGGTCACGGTCGCCGTGGTCTGGCGGCCACAGCAGCGGCCGGTCGCGAGGACACGGGGGTGCAGGTCGTCGAGAAAACGCAGCGATCTCGGAGTCGTCGCAAGAGTGGCACGATGATTGCTTCATCTTCGGACAGTCTCCGTCAGCGAGACCTTCTGGCCATGAATGACAGCAACGAAATCCGCGTAGTGGTAGCCGAGCGAGGTGGCGATTGGGCTGCCCACGCCGACGACCATCGCCAGCTGCCGACGCTGCTCTTGCTTCAACAGCCGGAGGAGCGCATCGAAGATTTCGTGTCGCGCGTGCGCGACAAGCTCGCCCGCGTGGTGACGGGTGGGCGACGCATCTGCGAGGCGGCCATCGTCGGAGGGGGTCGAGCCGACCTTCCCGCCATGTCCGCGCGATCCTTGATGATTCGCCTGCTCACGACGCCCATGGTGGCGTCCGGGGGCGGACGCCTCTCGCTGGTCAGCGCTGGGCCGGAGCGTCTCGGCATGATGGGTCTGCTCACCACCGTGGCGCCCATGCTCGAGGGTACGCGCGTCATACTCGACGCCATCCACCATGCGCCGGCTTTCTCCACGCAGGCCGCCTAGCTGACTCGCCGCGGGGTCGTCACGTCGCCTCGAGCGTCGCCGAATTCACGCTCCCACAGTCAGCATTCTGGCGCTTGGACACTTGCAGAGACGAAATGACGCGTTGCGTCGTTGCGATGCAAGAATGGGACAGTCTCAGAAGCAGGGCCCCGAAAGTACCCTGGAAGCTTTTGGGGCAGCGGCGAATTGTCTCATGATTTCGCGATGCGAATTCCTGTCTGATGTATCATTGTGATACGCTCAGCTGGGCGAGCAGGCCGGCCGTGAAGCGGGCGCGCAGGTAGAAGCCTCGCGGTCGGGTCCAGGCGTGGGCGTCGTCGCCGGGACCGAGGGTGACCTCGCGTCCGCTGGCGGCTTTGGGGCGCAGCTGCAGCACTTGGCCCAGGTGCGCGGTCAGCTTCTCGAGCTCGGCTCGCGCCAAGATCTCCGCGGCCTCTTCGTAGTCTGCGCGCATCTGCGCCTCCTCGGCGGCGCTGGGGATCCACTCGAAGGCGCAGCCCACGCGGCGCGAGGCGAGCTCTCCCTCGGACTCGATGGGCACGAAGAGCACATGCGCGAGCTTCTGGCGCACGTTGGACTGCTCCCAATCCAGCTCGGGCATCCGCGCGAGCTGCGCTCGACACACGAAGGTCGACTCGGCGGGACGTCCACTCGCCTTGATCGGCAGCGTCTTCAGCTCCACCCCGAGCTGCGCGAAGTCCGGACCCTCGGCGCTGTCTCCGGGCGCGCCGAGGGCCGCCTCGAGCAGGCGCCCGACGAAGCCCTTGTGACGGCGCAGGTCAGGGGGCAGGTCCCACGACTCTGCCGCCGCTAGCTCCGCCAAGCTGCGCCCGGCCAGGTCATGGGCACGCGCTCGCAGGCTGGCGAGATCCTTGGGCGCGCTCCTCACCGCCCGCTCAGCGATACAGGCACACGCCGGCGCCGAAGAGGCGCTCCACGCTGGCCTTCAACGACTCCTCCGGCGCCACCAAGAGCCCCGTCTCCCTCAGCGTCACCGAAAAGTCGTCGCCCACCAAGGTGAGCGCCACAGGGCAGCGTCCCGGGTGCTCCGTCAGCGCACGCCGCAGCTCCTCGAGGCGCTGCTTGTCCACCTCGTCCAGCGAGAGGCGCAGGGCCACGCGCTCGGTCTGCTCGGCCAGCGCGGCCGCCAGGGGCACGACGGAGTCGAGCAAGAGCTTGGTCTCCACGGCGGCGTCGGGATCGTCCTGCGCGCCGCGATCGCGCTCGTGCTTCACGTGGGCCGTGACCAGCACGGGCTCGCCGGCGTGCAGCACGTCGCGCACGCCCTCCGTCGCCAGCACGCGCGGCCGCACGATCACCTCGACGCGGCCGTCGGGATCCTCGAGGTGGAAGAAGGCCATGTCCGCGCCCGCCTTCGTGCGCCGCTCACGGTAGCCCTCCACCGAGCCGCCCACGCGCACCTCCGTGCGTCCGTCGAGCTCCGCGAGCGCGCTGGTGGTGGCGTCGGCGAAGCGTCGCAGCTCGCTCTTGTAGCGGTCGAGGGGGTGACCCGAGACGTAGAAGCCGAGGGAGGTCTTCTCGCGCGTCAGGAGATCGCGGCTATCCCACGCGGGCACGTCAGGGTAGCTGGTGATGGGCGCGGCCAAGTCCGTGACCGTGGTCGACTCGTCGCCGAGCAGACCGAAGAGGTTGGTCTGGCCGCTCGCGCGGTCGCTCGCCATCTTCTTGCCGCGCTCGAAGGCGCCCGGCGCTGCGGCGAAGGCCTGCGCTCGGTGCACGCCCTGCTCCTCGTCGAGCTGATCGAAGGCGCCCGACTGCACGAGAGCCTCGGCCACGGATTTGTTCACGCGGCGCAGGTCCACGCGCGCGCAGAAGTCGAAGAGATCGAGGAAGGGCTGCTCCGAGCCTTCTTCGTTGCGTCGCGACTCCAAGACGGCGTCGAGGGCCGCCTCGCCCACGCCCTTGATGCCGCCGAGCCCGAAGCGAATCTTCGGCTGCAGCGGATCCCGCAGCTCGCCGCGATAGGAGACGGGCTCGCTCTTCGGCGCCCGCCCGCTCGCGTCCGCTGGCTCGGCATAGACCACGGTGAAGTCGATCTGTGACTCGTTCACGTCCGGCGGCAGCACGGTGATGCCGAGGCTGCGCGCCTCCGCCACGGTGCGCACGACCTTCTCCGTCTTGTCCTTGTCCGCCGAGAGCGTGGCGCAGGTGAACTCCACCGGGAAGTGCGCCTTCAGGTAGGCGGTCTGGTAGGTGATCAGCGCGTAGGCGGCCGAGTGGCTCTTGTTGAAGCCGTAGCCCGCGAAGTAGGCCATCTGCTCGAAGACGTGCTCCGCCGTGGCCTCCGCGTGACCGAGCTTCACGGCGCCTTCGACGAAGATCTTCCGCTGCTTCTCCATCTCCGAGGCCTTCTTCTTGCCCATGGCGCGACGCAGGAGGTCGGCGCCGCCGAGGGAGTAGCCGGCCATCTCGCGGGCGATTTGCATCACCTGCTCCTGGTAGACGATCACGCCGCGCGTGGGCTCGAGGGTCTTCTCGAGGCAGGGATCGAGGTAGGTCACGGCTTGCCGTCCGTGCTTGCGCTCGACGAAGTCGTTGTCCATGCCCGCGCCCATGGGCCCCGGGCGATACAGGGCGACGGCGGCGACGATGTCCTCGAAGCGGTCGGGCTTCAGCTTCTTGAACAGCCCCTGCATGCCGCTCGACTCGAGCTGAAAGACGTTGGTCGTCTCTCCCGAGCGCAGGAGCGCGTAGGTGGCGGCGTCGTCCATGGGGATGGCGTCGAGGTCGAAGGGCTCAGCGAGCCCCGGGCGCTTCTTGATCAAGCGCAGACAGATGTCGATCACCGTCAGCGTGCGCAGGCCGAGGAAGTCGAACTTCACCAGCCCCGCCGCCTCCACGTCTCCCTTGTCGTATTGGGTGACGTAGCTCCCCGGCTCCGGACAGAAGACGGGCACGTGATCCCAGATCGGGCCTTCACTGATCACCACGCCCGCCGCGTGCATGCCCGCGTGGCGCGTCAGGTTCTCGAGCTGCTCCACCGTGTCGAGCAGCTCCCGCACCTGTGGGTCCGTCTCGTAGATCTCCTTCAGCCGTGGCGTGTCGTCGATGGCCTTTCGAATCGGCGCGCTCTGGCCCGGGCCCAGCTCGGGGATCATGCCCGCGATGCGCCCCGCCTCCGCCGGCGCCATGCCCATCACGCGGCCGACATCACGCACGCAGCTCTTGCTCTTGAGCTGATGGAAGGTGGCGATCTGCCCGACGCTCTCGGCGCCGTATTTGGAGCGCACGTAGTCGATCACCAGCTCGCGTCGATCCATGCAGAAGTCGATGTCGAAGTCGGGCATGGACACGCGCTCGGGGTTCAGAAAGCGCTCGAAGAGCAGCCCGTGGAAGATCGGGTCGAGGTCCGTGATGCGCAGCGCCCACGCCACGATCGAGCCCGCGCCCGAGCCGCGCCCGGGCCCCACGGGCACCTCGTTCTCTTTGGCCCAACGGATGAAGTCCTGCACGATCAGGAAGTAGCCGGGGAAGCCCATGGACTCGATCACGCCGAGCTCCATCTCGAGGCGCTCGCGGTAGACGGCTTCGTCTAGCTCCCCGCCGCGCTTGGCCACGACGATGCGCTCGTCGAGGCCGCGGGCGGCGAGCTCGCGCAGGTGGCCGGCTTCCGTCTCGCCCTCGGGCACGGCGAAGCGCGGCAGCTTGGGATCGGAGAAGGGGTTGGCTGCGCCGCCGCAGCGCTCGGCGATGACCAGGGTGTTGGCCAGCGCGTCGGGGCGCGAGGCGAAGAGCTTTTGCATCTCCTCGGGGCTCTTGAAGTACATCTCCGACGAGTTGTGGTGGGCGAGCTGGGCCTCACGCAGGGTGCGCCCTTGCCCGATGCAATTCAGGGCGAGCTGCGCCGGCGCGGAGTCACGCGTGGGGTAGTGGCAGTCGTTGGTGGCCACGAGCGGCAGCCCGAGCTCGTCGGCGAGATCGATCAGGATCTCGTTCAGCGGCCCGCTCTCGGGGAAGCCGTGATCCTGCAGCTCCACGTAGAAGCAGCCCTCTTCGAAGAGCGCCGCCAGGGATCTCAGCGCCTCGCGCCCGGCGTCGGGGCCGGAGAGCAGGATCTTCTGCGCGACGTGGCCCCCCATGCAGCCGCTGAGCGCGATCACGCCCTTGGCGTGCTCTCGCAAGAGCTCCGCGTCCACGGCGGGCTGGTCGTCTATCATGCCGTCGACCCAGCCTCGGCTGGTCAGGCGCACGACGTTCTCGTAGCCCTCCTGGCTCGCCGCGAGCACCACGAGGTGATGCAGCGCCCGGCGCTTGCCGTCCGTGCGCGAGCCCTCGACGAAGTTCAGCTCGGCGCCGAGGATCGGCTCGATACCCGCGGATTTGGCGGCGCGGCACAGGGCCAAGGCGCCGAACATGTTGACGTTGTCCGTGAGCGCGACCGCCGGCATCTCCATGGCCGCCGCTCGCTCGACCAGATCCGGGATACGCAGCGCTCCGTCGAGCATGGAGAACTCGGAGTGGACGTGCAGATGAACGAAGGGGGCGGACACGGGCGCAGCATACCCAAAACGCCGGTCGCTGGATCCGCGATCATGGACCCAGCGGGCGTCGCGGGCGTTCACGGCGGCGTCGATCTCGGCCTCGGCTTGCGCCTGCCTCCGGGGGCGTGCTACATGCGCCGCCCTTCTGTGGACACGAGTCCACGCGGGTACGTGGAGTAGAAGAGTCATGAAAAAGTCCCCCCTCGCTATCGTCAAGGAACGCTTTGGAGACGACCGCAAGGCCGCCAAGGCCAAGCTCGTCGCCGAGGTGCAGGCGCTCGCGGACGGAGGTCTCTGGATCGACCGAATCGGGGACAAGGGCCTCGAGTTCGCCTCGAACAAGCAGCTGCTCCACCTCCACGACGTGCTCACGCAGGTCAAGAGCGAGTTCGGATCCCGCGACAAGCTCGTGGGCTCCATCCTCGAGATCGAGGCGCGCACCAAGGACGAGGGCTACAAGAGCCGCTTCGAGGCTTGGTCCACGCCGCGCCTGGTCGACTACCACGCCTCCGCCAAGAAGCGCGCCAGCTGAGCCGTTTTGCGGGCTTGGCGCGCTGGCGCTGAACCTCTGGCGTTTCTTGGTGTCTTAGCGTTGGATGCTCGAGATGACCCAGGCTTCGACCACCGATCTTCCCTCCATCCCGGCGTCGGGCGTCGCGGAGCTGGGTGAGGACGGCCTCGATCCAGAGCTGGTCACGTTGCATCAGCCTCCGGCCCTGCGGCGCCACTCGACGCTGGTCATGATGACGCTGGTGGCCGCTGGCGCCCTGACCTTGGTGATCGCGCTGCGCACGGACGTGGCGTATTTCTTCTCGCGACCCGAGGTGCAGGATCTGGGCGAGGCTGCGGTTCTCGATCCGGCTGTCCTGGTCCCCAACACCTTCGTGCGCATCTCGGGCACGCCGATGATGAGCGAGCGCGTGCGCTTCGGGCGCGTGCTCCTCGGGGGCGACTACGTCGTCTTCCCGCTGGCGGGTCAGCGTCGCGTCTTCGTGCAGCTCCCCGCGCGCCAGGGGAGCGCGAGCCAGGCGTCGGCTCGACGTGAATTCGCCGGCCGACTCGTGACCTTTGGTCAGCTCGGGAGGCGCTACTCCAGCCTGGGCAGCTATCTCTCACAGCATATGGGCATGCCGGTCGGCGCCGAGTCCTACCTGGTGCTCGCGGACGAGCCGCCCGGCAGCTACGCCTGGGCTCTGATCCTGGCGATCCTGGCGCTGCTCACCATCGTCGTGGACTTCTTCCTCTTGCTGCGCTGGTTTCGGCCACTTCGGGTCGACCTCGGGCCGCGAGCACACAGCGACTGATTCTATTGGAAGAGCGCTAAATAGCGCTCGATCAGCAGGTCGCCGAAGAAGAAGAACTCCAGCGCGCCCAGCGCGAGGAAGGGGCCGAAGGGGATCTTCAGAGGCTCCTCTTCGTCCTCCTCGTGTTCTCCCTCGAGGGGCTCGCCCGGCTCGGTCGTTGGACTCGGGGCGATCTCGCCGGGCTCCGCGTCGTCGTCTTCGGCCGTCTCCTCGGCGTCCGGCGGACCGAGGGGTCGACCCGCGAGCATGCTGCCGAGGGTGACAGCGACTCCTTGAAACGCCCCGGCGATCAGCGAGAAGAGCGCGCCGCGCCAGCCCAGGAACGCGCCGATGGCCATCAGCAGCTTGGCGTCTCCCTCGCCCATGCCGCGTCGGCCCGTCAGCCGCTCGTAGGACCAGACGAAGACCAGCTGCACCAGCAGGAACCCGCCACCGGCGCCCAGGGCGGCGTTCTCCGCGCCGGGCAGATCGCGGAACATCACCGTCGCCAGACCCAAGGCGGCCAGGGGCAGGCTGACCTCGTCGGGGATCTCCATGAACTCGAGATCCACGAAGGTCGCCACGAGCAGGCCCCCGGCGAACGCGAAATAGAGCAGGGTCTCGATGCCCACATCGCCGAGGCTGGCGCCCGGATCCGCTCCGAGGATCAAGCGCTCGGCGATGGCCAAGCAGAGCACGCCGCCGAGCACCTCGACCAGCACGTAGCGGGGGCTGATGCGCATGCCACAGCAGGCGGCCTTGCCGCGCAGGAGCAGCCAGCTCAGGATCGGGATGTTGCGCCACGGAGGGATCGGCTCGCCGCAACCGGGGCAGCGACTCGCGGGGCTGACCACGGAGAGCTCGCGCGGCCAGCGGTAGATGGCGACGTTGAAGAAGCTGCCCCAGATGGCGCCGAAGCTGAAGGCGAAGAAGCGAATCAGGGATGGCGGCAGGTCGGTGGCGAGCATGCGTGGGTGGTCTGGGGCGGAGGGGGTCGGCGGCTTGTGCGATGGTATGGAGAGCAGGCCGAGCTGGCGAGTTATTCCCGAAGCCCGTGGACCGGGAGCGAGCTACACTCGCTGAGTCATGACCTCTCACCAAGTCAGCGAGCCCGGGCTGCCGGTGCACGCGGCGCTGGCCGCGTCGGCCTCTGCGCTGCCCGTGCCGCTGCTGGGACATGCCCTCGGGCGTGCGGCTCGAGGCTCGGGTCTGCGGCGTGTGCTGCGTCGCCAC
>JAADHO010000017.1 GCA_013151775.1 Deltaproteobacteria bacterium
GGCCCGCGTCCTGCGGTCCCGCGTCCACGGCGCCCGCGTCCTGCGGCGTCGCGTCCTGCTGCGCGGCGTCTCGTCGACCCAAGTTAGCTCGACCCCCTCGGGAAATACTACAACCGGCGCCGAGCATCAGCAGCAAGGAGAGCACGGCTAGAACACGGCAATTCATGACGACGGCGGGAGCCTACCCAGTCTGTGGGTATTGGTCGAGGACGAGGATCCCCGGTCGACAGGCGCGCTGCCACGGGTGATCATGAGGCGTGAGCAGAGGTCAGGAGCAGAGCCCTGCGGAGGGCGAGCTGCGTCGACGGGCGCGGCGCGGACTCGCCGTCTACCTGAGTCTGACCTTCGCCATCTCCTTCGGCATCGAGGCCTGGATCATCTCCCTCGGCGGCAAGATCGAGTTTCACATGCCGCAGGTCTTCCTCTTGATGTGGACGCCGACCTTCACCTCCATCGTGACGCGCTTGGTGCTGCGCGAGGGATTCGGCGACATCTCCCTGCGCCTCGGCGGCAAGCAGGGCGTGAAGGGGCTGTGCGTCGCCGTCGCGTTCCCCGTGGCCGTCGGGACCTTCGCTTACTGCGCGGCGTGGATCAGCGGTCTCACCGTCTTCGCGCCACCCAACCCCGAGCTGCTCGGGCTACCCACGGCGCCAGGGCCCGTGCTGTTTTGCGCCCTGCTAGCCCTGACCGCGACCCTGGGCGTGCCGCTCTCGGCGCTGTCTGCCGCGGGCGAGGAGTTCGGTTGGCGTGGCTACATGCTCACGCGCTTGATCGACGCGGGCGTGCCTCGTCCCCTGCTCGTCAGCGGCGTGATCTGGGCCGCTTGGCACATGCCCATCATCTTCAGCGGGCAATACGCCTCGAGCGACACCCCGGCGCTCTCCGCGGCGCTCTTCTTGCTCGACGTGATCGCCATCGCCTACGTGGCCGGGCAACTGCGCCTCGCGAGCGGCAGCGTCTGGCCCGCCGTGATGATCCACTCCGCGTGGAACTCGATCATCCAAGGCGCCTTCGACGCCTCCACGCAGCGCCCCGGATTCTGGGTCGGTGAGTCGGGGCTGTTCACGGCCTTGGTGGCGCTCGGCTTCGCTGCCCTCTACGTGCGCAGACGCTTCACGCCTCTGCGCTCTCCCGGGGAGCCCATGGGCGAAAGCACGAGCGGACTCGCGCTCTGATGGGAGAGGACGTCAGCGACTCAACCACGGGCGGGATCTCGCAGCGTCGTCAGCGGTACGCTGGAGATCCTGGAGGGAGCGGCGGCCTTCTTCCTTCCGGCCCGAAGACCCACGACGTCGACCTCCACCCCGCGTGTGTGGGCAGTGGTCTTGAACTCTTGGATCAGCTCGATGACATCATGGTGAATGTAGTGTGAATCGGTCCCGTCGATTGTCACGACGCTGTCCGCGGGGATCTCGTGCAGCACCTTGTTGACGCTCGCCTTGTTGAGAAAGGAGACGTTCTCACTCAGCTCGATGAGGATATGCCGCCGATGGTCATCTTCCTCGTGGGATTCACGGTGGTGGATGAAGTATGGCGTCTGAAGGTTTGCGCGAAGAATGAAGAACACCGCCACACCCATACCGATACCCACACCGCTGAGCAGATCCGTCACGAGGATGGCGACCAGCGTCACCAGAAATGGAATCCATTGACCCGACTCCTGACGAAAGATCGCCCGGAAGACCTCGACGCGGGCGAGCTTGTATCCGATGTGCAGAAGTACGGCCGCGAGCGCCGCGAGGGGGATCATATTCATCACGCTCGGCAACGCCACGATGGTGAAGAGCAGGAGCGCGCCGTGGAAGAAGGCTGAGATCCTCGTGCGTCCACCGGACTGAATATTCGCTGATCCTCGGACGATCACCGCGGTCAGAGGCAAGCCTCCGAGCAGACCGGTGATCATGTTGCCGGCGCCTTGAGCCAGGAGCTCCCTATTTGTCGGGCTGCTGCGTTTGAAGGGATCGAGCTTGTCCACGGCCTCGATGCAGAGGAGCGTCTCGATGCTCGCGACGGCGGCGATCACGAAGCCCGTCTGCCAGATGGAGAACTCGGAGATGCGGCTGAAATCCGGGAAGCTCATCTGAGAGAGGAGATCCGAGATTCCGCCCGCCGGGATGCTGACGAGGTGGGAGTCTCGCATGGCCCACTCGGGGGCGACGGCCTGAAAGAGCGAGTTGAGAGCGAGGCCGAGGACCACGACGGCGAGGGGCGCAGGCAACCACTTGAGGCGCTTCAGGAAGTCGACCCGCTCCCACACGATCAGGATCGCGAGCCCGAGCGCCGCGACGATGGCCGCGCCCGCGTGGATGTGCTCGAAGGCGAAGGAGATGTCGTGCCACGCCCCAAGCTCACCGCTCCAATAGAGCGCGAGTTCGCCCTCGAAGGCCTGGTCGTAGCCGAGGGCGTGGGGGATCTGCTTGAGGATCAGGATGACCCCGATAGCGGCGAGCATTCCCTTGATCACGCTCGATGGGAAGTAGTACGCGAAGATGCCCGCGCGCATCAGTCCGAGGGCGATCTGGATCGCGCCCGCGACCATCACCGAAAGCAGAAATGCCTCGTAGCCGAGGGTCGCGATCGCCGAGAATACGATGGTGATCAAGCCGGCCGCCGGACCCGAGACCGCGACCTGTGAGCCGCTCGCCCAGGCCACGAAGAGCCCGCCTACGATGCCGCTGACGAGCCCCGCGAGGGGAGGCGCGCCGGAGGCGACGGCGATCCCCAAACACAGTGGAAGAGCGACCAAGAAGACGACGACGGACGCGGGCGCGTCGTGCCTGAGGTTCTGGATGTAGCCCGTGTCTTGACGTCCGGTGCATTCTTCGTTACCTGTGCTGGATGCAGTGATATCAGACGCCATTGGAAGTCGTCTCGCTGTCGATGTCCAAGTGGTAGATCTCCCGGACATCTTTCAAGATATCGTCGAATGGAATATCGAGATCACGCAGCAGACCCTCGCCAAGATCGAAGACCCATCCATGTACACTCGGCTTGCCACGCCGGAGGATCTCCTTCTGTACACAAGCGGTCTTCAGGACGTGGACGCACTGCTCCTGCACGTTGAGCTCGACGAGTCGCCGATAGCGAGCCGTCTCGTCCTGAATCGCGTCGAGTTCAGTTTGGTGAAGTCGGTAGATATCCCGTACTTCGCGTAGCCATCCGTTGAGGATGCCGAGGTCCTTGGACTGCATCGCGGCCTGAACACCGCCACATCCGTAGTGTCCACACACGATGACGTAGTCGACCTGAAGGTGGGTCACGGCGTACTCGAGCACGGAGTGGGCGTTGAGGTCCGTGTTCACCACGAGGTTGGCGACGTTCCGATGCACGAAGAGCTCCCCGGGGGCGAGACCCATGACCTCGTTGGCGGGGACTCGAGAATCCGAGCAGCCGATGTAGAGAAACTCGGGGGCCTGGCCCACCGCCAGCTGCTCGAAGAAGTCGGGCTGAGCTCGACGCTTCTCCTCCACCCACCGGCGGTTGTTCTCGAACACGGATCGGTATCTCTCCAAGATGGCTCCTCGCCTCTGGCCCACGTGCACCGCGCGTGCGGCAGGCTCAATCCATATCTCTAGCACCAACTCGACCCTCGGAACTCGAGATAATACCGTTTGGTGAAATAGGGAGCGCCTATACGAACGCAGATCCGGGCGTAAGCGCCGCGCACCTAGAGGCGAGCCCGAATCACCTCATCGGCAGCACCTATGCTATAGGCAAGGACGATGGAATGGATCAACTACCACCACCTGCTCTATTTCTGGGTAGTCGCCAAGGAGGGCACGGTGACGAAGGCGGCGGAGGTGCTGCGGCTCAGGCAGCCCACCGTGAGCGAGCAGCTCAAGAGTCTCGAGAGCTCCCTCGGAGAGCAGCTCTTCGATCGCAGCCGGCGGCGCCTCGCCCTGACTGATTCGGGGCGCCTCGTGTTTCGCTACGCCGATGAGATCTTCCGCCTCGGGCAGGAGCTGCAGGACACGCTCGCGGGGCGTCCGAGCGGTCGCCCGTTCAAGCTGCGCGTCGGTGTGAGCGACGTGGTGCCGAAGCTGCTGCTTCACCGACTGCTCGAGCCCGCACTGCGCATGGACGAACCCGTGCAGATCGTGTGTCGCGAGGACAAGACGGACCGGCTGCTCGCCGAGCTCTCCGTGTCGGACCTCGACCTCGTGCTAGCGGACGCGCCGCTCGCAGGGCAGGCGAGGGTGCGCGCCTTCAATCATCTGCTCGGAGAGTGTGGCGTTAGCTTCTTCGCGATCAGCGAGCTCGCGAGCGCCCATCGGGAGCGTTTCCCCTCGTCCCTCGACGATGCACCCCTGCTGCTGCCCACCGACGACACCTTGCTGAGACGTTCTCTCGAGCATTGGTTCGACGCCATCGGTGTGCGCCCTCGGATCATCGCCGAGTTCGAGGACAGCGCGCTGCTCAAGCAGTTCGGTCAACACGGCGAGGGCCTCTTCGCCGGACCCACGGCGGTCGAGCAGGAGATCTGCGAGCAGTATGGCGTGGTCGTGCTCGGGCGCACGGAGCGCGTCGTGGAGCGCTTCTACGCGATCACCGTGGAGCGCCGGATCAAGCACCCCGCGGTGCGGGCGATCAGCAACGCGGCGCACCGGAGCATCTTCGGCTGAAATGAGGTCCGAGTAGGCTCACGCGCCGACGTGCGTTGTGCCCATTTGGGGATTAGGCTCGGCCTCGATGTCGATGTTTGACGCCTTCGTAGAGCGCTTTCACGCGCACTTCACCCAGAACCCGAACAGCCGCGTGACCCTCGGTGTGAACCGAGACCTCGGCGAGCTGCCCGACCCGAGCCTCGCCGCCATCGCGCGCCGTGACGACGAGGCGGCCGAGCTGCTCGAGGAGATC
The DNA here is from genome assembly GCA_013151775.1 of Deltaproteobacteria bacterium. Classification (GTDB taxonomy): domain Bacteria; phylum Myxococcota_A; class Polyangia; order Polyangiales; family Houyiibacteriaceae; genus JAADHO01. The sequence continues at coordinate 4,858 of JAADHO010000017.1, forward strand.
GCAGGCGTCCCTCGGGACGAGCTGAGCTTCGATCAGCGCCTCGACCTCGACCTCGCCGCGCTGATGCTCGAGTCCGAGCGCTACAACGACCGCTACACCTTCAACGGGCGCACGCAGGCGCAGCAGCTCCCGAGCTGTGGCGACGATGTGGGCGGCGGCATCTTCCTGATGCTGATCAACGATCCGCGCCCAGCGGCCGAGCGCCTGGAGGACATCACCTCGCGTCTCGAGAAGGTCTCGGGCTACGTCGAGGCGCTGCTCGGACGGCTCGACACGCCCGTGGCGCGTTGGGTGAGCATGGACGTGCAGAAGGTCGAGGGGCTGCCGCAGCTCTTCGACACGGTCGAGGCGATGGCCACGGAGGAGGCTTGGCCCGAGCTGCCACGCCTGACGCGCGCGCGCGCCGAGGCGGAGCAGGCTCTGACGAGCTACGTCGAGCGCCTGAAGAAGCTACCGACGACCACACAGCTCCACGTGGGCGAGAAGATCGCACGCGAGATCGTGCGCCTGCGCGGCATCGACAAGAGCCTCGAGGAGATCCACAGCATCGCCAAGAGCTTCCTCGCGGACACGCAGGGTGAGCTCGCTTCGCTGCGCACGCGCTTGGTGCAGAAGCACGGCCTGCCCGCCGACACCACGATGGATCAGCTCGAGCACTTCCTCGCGGAGAAGCACCCCGTGCAGCTGAAGGACGGCAAGCTCGAGAGCGTGCTCGACCGCTATCAGCAGGAGCGCCGGAAGATCCTCGCCTTCATCCACGAGCGCGATCTCTTCCCCGTCTTCGAGGATCAAGACATGCGCATCGTGCGTACGCCGAGCTTCCTCGAGCCGAGCATCCCGGCGGGCGCCATGGTACAGCCCGCGCCTTTCCGCGACGGCACCAAGCGCAGCCTCGTCTACCTCACCCTCTCTGAGGAGCTGCTCGCGGAGCACACGGAGCTGAGCATCCCCAACATGATGATCCACGAGGGCATCCCCGGGCATCATCTGCAGCTCGCGACCGCCGCGACGCATCCCTCCGTCGTGCGGCGACACGTCGAGGCCATGGACCACGCGGAGGGTTGGACCACCATGCTCGAGGGCTACATGCTCGACGTGGGCTACATGGGCGAGCTCACGGACGAGGCGCGCTTCACCGGCAAGCGTGACATCGCCCGCATCGGCGCACGCGTGGGCATCGACCTCTTCTTCATGACGGGCGACAAGGGTTACCTCGACCTGGGCGTCGACTGCGACGTGACGTCCGACGATCCCTTCGTGTCTGCAGGGAAGCTGCTCGCTGAGGTCACGGGCTTCGTGCCCGGACGCGTGCAGGCGGAGCTCAACTGGTACTCGCAGGAGCGCGGCTATCCGCTCAGCTACCTCACGGGCAACCGGCTCGTGCTCGAGCTGAAGCGCGACCTCGCCGCCGCCAACGCGGGCAAGCTCGAGGGCCTCGAGCTCGATCGCCGCTTCCACGCCCTCTACATGGGCAGCGGCAACATGCCCCTCGCCAACCTGCGCCGTGTCTTCGAGCACGAGGGGCTGGTCGAGTGTGCCTCGGCATAGGACCTTGCTAGTTGCCATGGTCGAGGGCTAGCCTCCCGCGTGCTCGAGAGGGTCGCACTTCACCGAAAACGCTTCCGGACGCCAGGGGTGGCGCCGGACGCTCGCGGTGTGCTGTTGGGCGATCGCGGGCTCTTGCTTTTCCCCTCCCTCGATCGCCTGGTCGCCTTCTTGCGAGCCTACGCCGAGCAGGCGTCACTGGATGAGCTGCTCAGCTCGCTGAAGATTCGACAGCTCGTCACACCGCTGAAGACGCGTGAGGCCGCGCTCTCCTTCGCCGCCGAGTCGTCCTACCGCATGGACAAGCTCGCGTCGGTGGCGCGCCTGTCTGGAGGTCTCGTCTTCATCGGCACGTCGCGACACTTCGTGCGCTACCGCGACGCCGCCTCACCCTTGGGGTACGACGTCTCCGAGCTGGCGCAGGAGGCGGCAGACTTGATCGTCTACGATCAAGCCTATCGACAGAGCTACAGCTTCGAGCGCGACATCGACCTGCGCTCCTTGCTCTTGCGCCTCGACCCCATCTCGACACCCGCCAACCGCAGAGAGCAGGCGCCGCGCCTCTTCGTCACCGCCGAGACGGGCGTGGGCGCTGCGATCATCGGCTACCTCTTTCGCTGGGGCGTCGACGCCAAGGTCGCCTTGGTCGAGTGGCCCTCTGCCTCCGCCTTCGAGGACCGAGGCACACGCCTCCACGTCTTCGACATCACGGACTGCCCCCAACGTATCAGCGCGCTGCTCGTGGCCTTGCCAGGTGTGACGGTCTACGCACCCGAGGGACCCAACGTCGCCGTGGAATTCGGTTTTCATCATCCGGTCTCCCTCGAGTCCTGCCCGAGCCTCTTCACGAGCGACTCCCTCAGCCTGCTGCCGAGGCGCGGCGAGGCGCTCTTGGTCGAGCCCATGCCCGCCTTCACGCCCGTGGAGAGCCTGGTGCGCGCCGACATCTCACAGCAGGATAGGCCACACACCCTACGGGGTGAACCGTCCGACAGCGCCCTCGAGAGCGCCCTGTCGTTGCGCTTGGCGCCCTCTTCGGACCCTTGGCGCAACGTCGTCGCGACCGTCGTGCGCGCCTCACAGCTCGATTGGTTGGCGCGCATGATCTACGCCCTGCCTTCGGACACGCTGAGCTCGCTGCGCATCGCCTTCACCGAAGGCGGCGACGTCTACCTGCACGACGCGGGCGGCATCGAAGGGGTGCCCCTCGGCGAGTTCGCCTGTGAGGTCGCGCCTCGCGTCTACGTCCCCGCTGGCTTCTCCCTCGTGCCCGCGGTCTCCCCGGACGTCCTGCTCGATCTGCTCGGCGACCGCGAGGATGGGCACGTCTTCTTCAGCCACGGCGCCGCTCAGCCCGCGCGCATTCCGGACCACGACTTCCGGCCGGCGTCACGGGCGCTGCTGCACGAGATCTCCACGCGCGTCGTCAGCTCCGCGGCTCCGCAAGAGGAGCCTGAGCTCTCCCTGTTCAACTACGCCGAGGCCAGACGTCTCCCACTCTTCGGCCTACCTGGAAAAGACGCGCCGGAGGGCGAGCCCGGCGCATGAGCGAGACTCCCCAGAGCCTCTTCGAGGCCTTCGCCGCAGGCTTCTTGCGCCCGCTCCTCGGAGGTCAGCGCGTACAGCTCACGCGCCTGCTCGGTCCCGGGCTCGTGCCGCATTTCAGCGTGGCCCAGACGGCGGACTCGAGCGTGGACGCGGCCATCTACGAGCGCCTGCATCAGCGCGCATCGCGCCACGCGCCGGTGCGCGCGCTCGGGTACCCAGAGCCCGAGACGCGCGCCTTCGCCATGGCGCTTCACGACCTCATTGCGCTAACGGATCCCATGCTCGACCGCGTCTTCGCCCGCGGCGCACGCCCCAAGATCGTCGCCTTCGTCGAAGCCCTCTTGGCGGCCACGGGCGCACCGCGCACGCGTGGTGAGGTGCTCGCGCGTCACGTCCTCTGCGATCGCGCCTTGGCGTTGAGGCGACGCGACGTGGTGGTCACCAACTGGGCCTACACCTATCGCTTCTTCGGTCGCCCCGTGCCACGCAACGTGGTGGCCATGCCGCGCCTACGGCGTGTGAAGCAAAAGGCCGAGGAGCGCGAACTGCTGGCCATCTTCAGTCAGCTCGACACCGAAGAGATGCCGCTGCACACGCTGCTTCGAGGCTTGCTGGCCCGCTCACCCTTCACGCGGATCGCGCGCTTCTCGCTCGACGCGACGCCGCTCTTCGACGTGTCGACCTTGGCCATGTTGGAGGACGCCTCCCTTCGACAGGGGTTGATCACCGAGCTTCGACAGGCACACGAATCGAAGCTGATGGCACGTCTCGGGGGTGAGCTGTGGAAGCTACAGCTGCGCCGGGACGTGCCGCCTCGGCTGCTCCGCGTCGCCGTCGTCTTCGTGCTCGAGCTCGGGCTGAGGCTGATGCTGCGACGCGACCCGCCCGATTTCGTCGGTGCGCCCTCGAGCTTCGAGCTCGGGCTGGCCCTGTCTCTGCCGGCGGCGGCGCTGCAGGCCCGCAAGCTGTGGCCGGAGCTCGCCCTCGACGACGCAGAGCGCGTGACGACAGGGGCGCAGATCTGGGCCGCGTGGGCCGGGGATGTGCCGCTGCGCGAGGCGAAGAACATGATTGCCGAGGCGACGTCCGAGGCTGATTTGGAGAGAGCTTCATGAGCGACATTGGGCAGGGTCTTCAGCGCGCCGGGCGCACCATCGAGCAGACCTTCCTCGGAAAATCGGAGGCCGTGCGCCTGATGCTGATCGCGGTGATCGCCGGAGAGCATATGGTGCTCGTCGGTCCGCCCGGTACGGCCAAGAGCGCGCTCGTGCGCATGCTGTCCAAGCTGATCTCCGCGCGCTACTTCGAGTATCTGCTGACGCGTTTCTCGGAGCCCAACGAGATCTTCGGGCCCATCGACATCAAGGCGTTTCAAGCGGGCAGCTACCAGCGGCGCACGGAGGGCATGCTGCCCGAGGCGGAGATCGTCTTCCTCGACGAGGTCTTCAAGGCCAACAGCGCCATCCTCAACTCGCTGCTCTCCGTGCTCAACGAGCGCGTCTACACAGTGGGCAGTCAGGTCATGAAGGTGCCGCTCTTGAGCGCCTTTGCGGCCAGCAACGAGGTGCCGAACGACGAGAACCTGATGGCCGTCTTCGACCGCTTCCTGCTGCGCGTGCGCAGCGAGAACCTCGACAGCTATCACTTCCACGATCTGCTGCTGAAGGGTCTCGAGCACGAGAAGAAGAGCATCAGCGGCGCCTACGACAAGCTTCAGCCCGTGCTCACGAGCGCGCAGCTGCACGCGCTGCACTCGGGATTCGGCGAGCACATGAACTTCACGGAGGAGTTCCTCGGCACGTACAAGAGCCTGGTCTTCCAGATCCGCGGTGAGGGTGTGAGCTTCTCCGATCGTCGATCGATCAAGATGCTCAAGCTCTTCGCCGCGAGCGCCTTCCTCGATGGCCGCCCCACGGCGGACGCCAGCGACTTCTTCGTGCTGAAGCATGTGTGGAACAACCTCGATCAGGCGGAGATCCTCGAGGGCATCGTCGGGCCGACCCTCGAGGCCTACTATCGCGTTCACCCCGAGGCGCGCCGGCTCGGCGCCACGGATGTGGGGCTCGACGCGCTCAGCGAAGAGATCAACCGCATCCGCGGTGTGCTCGTCTCACCGGAGCCGGTCAGTGACATTCAGCTCTTCAGCCATCTGAAGGCGCTGAACGAGATCAAGGCCGCGCTGCTCGCCATTGGCACGCCGCCCGCGCAAGAGGCGCTCGGTCGCGTGGACAAGCTCCTCGGGCAGGTCTTCCAATCGGGCAAGTTCAGCTGAGTCCGTGCCCCTCACGACGCAAGAGAGCTCGGGAGAGGTCGGTCGCGAGCTAGGCGGCCTCGCGCTCTCCTGCGTGCGCGTGGTGGAGCCCATGCTCGGGCTGCGCTTCGCGCGCTGGCAGCGCAGCTTGCTGAAGGTTGGGCTCGAGGCGCCCGCCTTCGTGATTCACGACCTAGGGATGCTGTGTGTGGTCCCGCCCACGGACGTGCCGATTGGGCCTCGACCCCTGACACGCGAGCTGAGCCTCGACGCGTCGAGTCGCGACGCCCTCGAGATCTGGGGAGAGGTCTTGCGAGAGCTCGGAGAGAGCGAGATCTTCGAGCGCGCGCGAGGTTGGCGTTTGCCCGACGAGCTCGTCACCGTGCTGCTCCTGCGGGTGCTCTCACCCTTGCTGCACGACGCACCGGAGCTCGGTAGCGCACGCGCCGAGGCGCCCTTGGAGACGCGGAGCTACGAGAATCTCGAGCCTCAGCTGGCCGGTCTCTTCCGCTCCTTCGACCGCGGCCGCGAGTTGAGCACGCTCGAGATGCTCGCGAAGCAGCGCCTGCGCGTGGTGATCTCCGCTGAGCAGATCGACCTCGACACGCTGCGCCTCGTGGGCATGTTCGGACACGAGTCAGCGGCGGCGGGATCCCTCGAGATGCTCGACCTGCTCCGCGTCTTCGAGAGCCCCGAGGCGAACGATGTCGTCAACTTCTCCCTCGATCTCTTGCCCAGCGTGCTCGAGACGAAGCGCGCGAGCGGTGAGCAGAGCTACGCGGTGGACGGCTACGCGGGCATGGCCCGACGTGGCACCATCGACTCTCTGGTGTTGAGCGAGCTCGCCTTCGGAGAAGAACTCTTCGCGCGCCGCTACGCCGAGCGAGAGGTCTTCTATTACGCTCACGAGAAGGAGCAGCAGGAGGAGCGTCGACTCCACTACCTCTTGGTGGACGCGAGCGCTTCCATGCGCGGTAAGCGCGCGGTCTTCGCCCGCGGTCTCGCGTTGACGCTCGTCAAGAAGCTCACCCTGCGGGGTGAGCAGGTCTATCTGCGATTCTTCGACTCACGCCTCTACGACGTGCAACGAGTGCGTCCTGCGGGAAGTGGGTCAGGGCTCTCGGTGCCCTATGTGCTGACCTTCAAGGGTGAGCGTGGGCGCAACTACGCCAAGGTCTTCAGCCTGCTGACACCCGAGCTGGCCCGGCTGGCGAGGCGGGAGCAGCGCGCGCCTGTGGTGTACCTGCTCACGCACGCCGAGTGTCATGTGCCACGACCCGTCGTGGAGCGACTCGCGGCCGAGGCGCAGCTCTACGGGATCTTCATGCTGCCCTCGGCGGGCGAGCTCGACCTCGACTATCTCTCGCTGCTCGACACCGTTCAGGTCGTGGACGAGGCGGCACTCACGCAGCGCGACGCTCGAGCCAAGCGCGCGCTCTCGATCGTCGAACACGCCGCACAGCAGCGAAGGTCTCCGAGAACGTGAGCGCCATGGACCAACGTGCGCGCTGGCGCGAGGCCGAGGGGGCGCTCTCCGCCGGTCAGCACGCTCGGGCTCTCGAGCTGCTCGAGAAGTTGGCGAATCGCAACCACGTGCCGCCGCAGGAGCTGAACACCTACGTGCGAGCGATGGCGCAGGCGTATCACGGCCTGGGAAATGCTCGCGCCGCCGCTACGGCCTTGCTCTTCTTGGGTGATCTTCGTGGAGCCGCTCGTCTGGTAGCGAACGAGCCGACCGACCGGGCCCGAGTACACATGCGCGCGGGTCAGCACAAGGAGTCGGCGCGCGCCTACGAGGAGGCGGGTTGGCGTGGACACGCAGCCTTGATGTTCGAACGCGCGGGGGACCACCGCAGCGCGCGTGTGCTGTGGGAGCGCCTAGCGGATGACCGGCGTCTCGAAGGCGACCCCTACACGCGCGGGCTGGTGCTCTTCGATCTCTCGCGCAGCTGCGAGCGCTTGGGAGATGAGCGCGCGGCACGACGCCACATGGTCGAGAGCGTGCACCTGATCGAGGCGGCGGCCGACGTCTTCGAGGCACAGGGTCAGCGCGAGCGCGCCTTCGACTGCTTTCAGGTCTTGCTCAGTCTGGGCAAGGAGGGCGCTTTCGAGAACCTCGCCGAGGGCTACCTGAACTGCATCCGCATCCTCAGCGAGGACGAGCTGAAGTACTACGTCTTGCAGTACTACGAAGACTTTCAGGCGCTGGCGATGGAGCGTGGAGAGTTCTTGGCCGCGGCGACCCTGTTCCGCGAGGCCGCCGACTTCGCGCGCAAGCACGCCATGCCCTACGAGGCCGCCTATCGCCTACGCTCAGCGGAGGCGCAGGTCGCCGCTGCCGAGGTCGCTGCCCAACATGGCTTGGCGGAGATGGCTGAGAATGCCCGCGCCGCGGCCATCGACGGCTTGGCTGCTGTGGGCGCCTTCGGGAGTGTGCGGGCGCAGTACCAGGAGATGGCCCAGCTCGCCCTGCCAGCCAAGAGGCGTGCTCGCTACAGTCGCCTCGCGGGGCGTTTGGCAGACGCCACGGACTCACCCGTCTCGGCGACGACGCTGCCCTCGCACCTGCGCATGGAGTCGGCGTATCCGGAGATCTGGCGTCTGGATGTGGTCGCCTGGGAGCAGGCAGGCGTCACCGCGGAGGTGATGGGTGAGGTGCTGCTGCGCGAGGAGCTGGCCGACTTCACCCTGCGGCGCGCGCTGCTGTGCAGGCTCTTCGCCCTGTCGCAGGCGGACGACATGAGCGAGGACACACGATCGGAGCTCGCGCTGCAGTTGGGGCGCGTCGAGCTCTATGTCTGCCTCGAGCCCCTCGAGCGCCTGTTCGAGGACCAGAGCGCGAAGGTGCGTACGGCGGTGATGAGTTCACTGAAGAAGCTCTTCTTCAAGCGCTCCTATCCCCTGATCGAGCGAGGCCTGCGAGACGAGTCGCGCGAGGTGAGACGCGCAGCCGTGACGGCGGTGGAGACGCTGCACTTCACCCACGCCCTCGACCCGTTGCGGCGCATCTACCGGCAAACGAGCGACTCCGAGGTGCGACACGCGGCGCTCACGTCCATCGGTCGGGTCCAGAGCCCCGAGGCAGTGGAGCTCTTGCTCGAGGCGCTCTTTCACGCCGCGCCAGCCGAGTCACAGGTGGCGCAGGAGCTCTTGACGCGCTCGGACCAAACCGCCGCGGATCAGCTCATCCGAGACGCCGCGCGAGACGCGCACTCTGGCGTGGAGGAGTCCAGGATCCAGAAGGTGATGGCCGCTCGCGGGCTGAGCCGCTGAGCTCCGGCCGGAACCTGAGCACTAGTGGTAGGTGAAACGCAGCTCGTAATCGCAGATTTGGATCATGTCGCCCTCGGCGATCAGCTTCGTGTCGATGCGCGTGCCGTTGAACTCGATCCCGTTGGTGCTGCCGAGATCCTTCATGTACCAGCCACCGTTCTGAAACACGACGGCGGCGTGACGACGCGAGATGTTGCCATCCTTGATCGGCAGATCCGCGGACTTGCTCCCCCGCCCAATGACGAACTCGTCCTTGTTGACGGGCATCTTCTGGCCGTTGAAGATGACATAGAGGGTGGGCCGTGGTCCCGACGAGGCGTAGCCCGGCACGGGCGCTGCAGCGCGTGGCGCGCTCGGCAGAGGCGGAGGCGCATGCCCCGGCATGGGCGGTGGTCGGTTCGTGGGCGCACCGGGGGGAACCTGAGACGCCGGGCGCGGAGCCTGGGGTAGACCTCCATATCCGGGCGCAGGCGGATAACCCGCTGGAGCCGCTTGGGGCATCTGCGGATACGAGGGCGAACGTGGCTGAGGAGGAGCGCCGTAGGCCGGAGCCGGCTGAGGAGCTGCGCCAAAGGCCGGCGCTGCCTGAGGTGGTGCGCCGTAGGCTGGGGCCGCCTGAGGTGGTGCGCCGTAGGCTGGGGCCGCCTGAGGTGGCGCGCCATAGGCTGGGGCCGCCTGAGGTGGTGCGCCATAGCCCGCGGGAGGAGCCGCTGGTCGCTGAGGAGGAGGAGGCGGAGCGGACGGAATCGGCGGTCGCCCTGCCGAGGGCTGACCCAAGGACGGGATGCCCGCGGAGGGCGCGGCGACCGATGCCATGCCGGGCTGCGACGGGGCACGCCCCGCGTAGTTCCGCGAGCGCGCATACTGGCGCATGGCCTCGTTGATCAGGTAGTCCACCGAGCACTCGAGCTCACCGCTCATCTGCTCGAAGATCTCCCATAGGTAATCGCGGCACTGGAAGCTGCGGAGGGACTTCTTGTTCTGGTCTTGGGCCATGGTCATGAGCCTACATGCGGGCGGTCATTTCAGTGGGAGCCCGCGGGGGCGCCGGCGTCTGGGGTAGCGGTCGTGGGGTTGTCGGCGGCGGGTTGAGCGAGCCGCTCTTCGAGTTGATGAATGGCGTCAGCAGCGACCTTGCCGACGGTCTCTTGCTCGAGCCTCGCCCATCCGGTGCCGGCCGTGGCGTCCGAGTCGTCCACGAGCCGGCGCATGGCGCGCTTGTCCGCTTCCGTACCTCGGCGCTGCAAGAAGCGCAGAGCGATCACACGCAAGAACCACTTGCTGCTGCGGAGCTGCCGCCGCATCAACGCTACGGGCGGCTGGGTCATCTGGCTCATGCGCGTCGCGTAGCCCTCGAGCTCTTCGGGCTCGTAGGTGACCTCTCGATCCGAGGGGAGCTTGGTGAGGAACCGTCCCACGATGGTGTTCCCACCGATGGCCAGTACCAGCTCACCACCGCGCCAGCGGAGGCGCTTCTTGCCGGTGTCGTTGTCGGCACTCTGAACCAGCGGCCAGAGGCGCGGGATCGCCGCCTGGCTGCGGATGTCTCCGATGCGATCGAAGGCGTAGTCACGCACTCCGCTGGGGTTGCTGTCGGCCAGGGCGATGGCCAAGAACTGGGAGAGCTGCGCCTCGCTGGCGTTGCCCTCGAGCGCCTTCAGGGCGTTGGTACGCCGCGTGTTGATCAGCCCGGCAATCGGCCCCGGCAGATTGGCAGCGGGCGCGGTCTGGGCGATGGTCAACAGACGCCCGCGCACGCTCTCCTGTGCGGCGAGATACTTCATGGCGGGCAACGCGCCCTCATTGATGAACTTCTCACGGTTCAGAGTGGCGACGGCGTTCACGCGGGCTTCGTTCACCTCTTGGCTACCTGAACGCTGCTGGATCTGGGTGCGAATCTTGCCCTTGAGCCAGTCGAGGAACTCGGTGCCCTCCATCTCCTGCTCGATGGCGACGAGGCGCTCCGCTGCGCGCGCCTTGGTCGCGTCGTCTCCCTGCTGCCCGATCATCTGGGCGATCTTCACCAGCGCTTGCTGCGGCATCTGCGCGCTGAGCGCGTCCACCAAGATCGAAGCCGCGCGCGCGCCAAGGGAGCCCACGACCTGCTCGGCGCTGTAGTTACCCGACAGGGCGCGCCGGTTGAAGTCGACCACATACCAGCCGACGACGGCGTCGATCAGCCCAGGCCGCTGTTCTTCGCTGGTGAAGGGGATCAGCAGATACGCCGCGTCCTTCGCCCGCGTCGAGAGTTCGCTGGGCCCGGCGCTCTCCTCGTGCTCCTGCGCATTGTCCGCGCCGCTCATCAGCTCTCGGAGGCGCGGAATCATGCCGTCCACGAGCCGCTTGGACTCGTCCGGATCACGACTCTTGACGACCTGCACGGCCTGCTGAAGCTGAGCGATCCCGTCGACATCCCGGCGCTCCATCTCGATCAGCGCCAATGCCGCCTCGGTGCGAAGCTCGAGCGGATAGCGCTGCGCCTTGAGCACAGCCACGATCTTTCGAGGCCCCTTGACCGTGCCCTTCCACGACTGCACGTCCTCGGAGGTGACCTTGCACCCCGCGAGAACGGTAGCGAAGGTCATCAAGGCCAACACGAACGCCCAGGATCGGCGGCGCGGAGGCTCATGCGGACCAGCCTCGGCCGTTCGACCCAGGATGCACTGCGCGAATTGTACGGGTCCCATCACGTCTTCACCCATCCCAGCGGAGCCTTCTGCAAGGCCGACTCGAGGCATTTTGGCCCAACGAAGCGGCCGTCATCTGCGCACACATCCCACCTCGAGAGAAGTGGACACGTGAGCCGCGAAGATACTAGAGGATTCCCCCATCCGATCAAGACTCCCGTGCATGCGTCCGTCACGATCGCTCGATAGGCGGGTCTCCGCGGCGGCGCTCAGGCCGCTCTCCCGGCCTGTTCGCGGGCATAAACGTCACCGGCAGACCCGCGAGCCGCAATGTGCGACGGGACACGTATCTCGTCCCGGTTGCGCTCGAGACCAGCAGGCAGACGCGCGAAGACTCGCGACACCCCATATTCGTCCCCGCTCCGATGAGTGTTCACGGGGTGCGCGGCCCGCGACAAGCGCCGAGCCCTACAGATCGAGCCTAGAGGCGAGACCCGCTGGCCCCGATTGGCCGTCAGGGCTGTATACTCGGCAGGCGAACGCCGCCCGCGAATGCGTGAATCGGTGCACCGGTTCGTGCCCCGCGGTCGCTAGCGCCAAGGAACAAGGTGAAGACCATGCGTGAAGTAGACTATTTGATTGTCGGTGCGGGCATGTCCGGAACCGTCTTGCATCACTTCTTGCAAAGCGATTCGAAGGTCATACTCGATCCGTCACCAGGCGGATTCAAGATCGGTGAGAGCATCACCCCAGAGCACTTTCATCACCCTGTGATGAGAGAACTCGGCCCCTTGTGCAGGGAGCTTCCATCATATTCACCGAAGGTCGGCACGACATTCATATCAGGCGACAGCGTGGCGTCCTTTCCACTGCCTGCGTTTGGTGCTGAGGTGTCGATGCACGTCGCACGAGAAGAACTCGAACCTTTGATGCACCGCGAATGGAAAACACCGATTCTCCGCGAGCGAGTCATCGACATCGTTCTGCCAGAAAAAATCGTCAAGACGGACCAAGGCGAGTTTCACGTGCGAAAGCAGATCTTCGACTGCTCCGGCCCCGCCATGGTCGTCGCCCGCAAGTGCAGCAATATTCAGAAGCTCTGGCCCGTATGGGCCCGCTGGGCGTACCTCGACATCGAGCAGGTCAACAACGAAAAGTTCATGCAAGATATCACCAAACGTGATCTCTCCTATCTTCGATACGACGTGCCCACCGGCGTGGTTCTGCCGAGCGGAGAAGACGACGGATGGGAGGCAAGTTCATCGACGATCTTGACTGAAATAGAGCAGGGGAAGTGGCTGTGGCAGATCCCGCTTTTCCACAAGACGATGCTGAGCGTAGGCCTGGTGTCGCGTCACGCAAAGCCGACGGACGAAGATCTATTCTCGGCGATCGAAGCGCACCAATCTCCGATCTACGACCTGAAGCGCAGAAAGATATCCGAAGGGGATGGAGAATCCTCAAATTTCGATCGTGTATGGAGCCGTTCCGGTTTCGCCGTCAAAGCGGAGACGTCTGCCACGATGGACTACGTTCTGCTTGGAGACGCCTGCGCCTTCGCGGATCCGATTTACTCCGTCGGAACCGCGTTGGCCGTCAACAAGGCGATCGAATTGGCCGGCATCATCAACGAGGAGGGCTGGTCTGCCGCGGCCTGCGAGCGCTGGTGCAGCGAGTACGACACGTTGATTCAACGGGCCGTCGAGGCATTCGAGCTCTGGTACAATGGTGATGTGTTGCGCGACAACGCCGCGGCGAAGGCCGTGAATGAGAGCTTTCTGACCGGGACGGCCTTTCAGGTGGGCATCGCTCAGCACTACTCCCGAATGCTCATGGACGCAGGCGAGAGGGACGGTACACACAGGCGCCACGCGGTGGAGGCCGGACGCAAACCGCTGACGGATCGAGTTGGCCGGCTGCTGGGTCTCGAGGCAGATCAGACCATCGCGGGCTGGACGTTCGTCGGCGCGTATGGCGGCAGCGCCGAGCTTCAGATCCGCTTCGAACACCCCGACAAGCCCATGTTGGTCAGCGTCGTCTCCTTCGACCCAGAGATCACGCGCTACTATCGGCGAGTCGGCGAGATCTCACTCTCGTTCCTGAATCTCCGCGAGGGTCCCTACCCGATGGACGATGGGGTCGGCGCGCTCTTCGACGAGATCGAGCGATGTGTGCAGGGATCCGAATCTGCGTGGAAGGATTTGCCACTGGATTAGAACGAAACGCTGATCCGTGCGTATCCTATACGGATGAAGGTTACTCGTGCTTCCGCTGTGTTGGTCGGGCTTGGTCTCCTGACCGCTGGTCTCGGGATATTTGTCTCCACTCCTCATGCGCAAGGCCGTCGCGCCACGCCGCACAGACTCGATCGCGCCGCCGAGTGGGGCGTGTGGAAGTATCGCGCCGGCAGGGTCACGAGCCTCGATGAGCTCGCCGCGGAGCTGCCGGGCTTCGTGCATCGTGGACGCCCCGGGGCCGAGGCGAGGCCTTCCCGACCGCATCCGCGGCCCGCGAGACCACCTCGCATCCGAGTGCCGCGGGTCCAAGTGCGCAAGCCCGTGCTCTATCTCTACTCGAACGAGCCTTGCCGTCCGCTAAGTGTGAACGTACGCGTCGGCATGCCCGTCGGTGGGCAGTCGCTCTACTATCCTGCCGCCACCGCCACGCGCTCCGGGCTGTCCTTCATGGGCTCCGTGTATCCCACGCAAGGGACTGGGGGCTGTAGTCCTCCTCCCGCCATGGCCAGGGTCGCCAGCAGTCACTTCTGGCACGATCTGCGTCAGGTCCCGGCGAGCGTCTTCGTCGCCGCCGGCAGCGAGGAGGCCGAGCGTTTCATCTTCTACGACGGGCTGACGGAGCTGCGCTCGCCCTACGTCTTCTACGGCGCCGGTGGGCACAGCAGCGTCAGCGCGCGTCCGGGGCGCCACGCGCAGGCCGGTTTCGACGACGTCATCTTCGCCGTGCACGCCGGCATGTATCACCGCGTCGTGCTCCCCGCCGACGCCCGCGCACCGCTTCCCATCGCGAGCGGCGACGAGCGCCCGCTGAGCATGCTCGAGGCCGAGCTCCGGTCCCAGCTGATGGCGCGCGGATTGACCGCGCCCGAGGCTCAGAGCCTGCTCGTCACCTGGCGACACGACCTGGTCGAGGCCTCTGGCGACCGCCGCATCTACTTCGTGGACCGCGCCGACTACGATCGCATGCTGCCAATCACGATCAGCCCAGCCCCACGTCAGCTCGTGCGCGTCGGGCTCGTGATCGAGTTGCCTTGAGATGCCGCAGTGATTAGATTTACCTAAATAAGGTTATATTGTGGGTAAACCCGCAATAGCTTGACACAAAGTTTGGTAGCCGGAGCCGAATGTGTCTCCGAAATCTTGACCTGGGGCTCCTATACTCCTTAGAGTGGCGTAGGAGTCTACCCACTTGGGAGCACATTCTACTACATCAGGCGGCTCGATCCTCGCGCCCGCGGAAGAGGGTCGACGTCACGAAGTGCTCGGCCTCTTGGCCGCGGCGGCCACGCTGCTCACGACGCTCTCGCTCATGAGCTTCGGCACGGGAGCCGCCGAGAACCTCGTCGGGCCTCTGGGCACCTCGGGAGCGGATCTCTTGGCCTCGGCCTTTGGCGTCGCGGCCTGGTGGATCCCCATCGAGCTTGGGCTCTTGACCATCCGCCTCTTCAGCAAGCGCGCCGCGCTGCTCGGGCTCGCGACCTTGGCCTCCACGCTGGTGATCGTGCTCGTCTCCTGCGCCATGCTCCACCTGCTGCTCTCGGGGCAGACCGTCTTCGGGGATCACCTACCGGGCGGTTTGCTGGGCGAGGTGCTCGGCGAGGTGCTGCGCTCCATCGTCGGTTTGGCGGGCGCCTACGTCGTGGGCGCGACCACGCTGCTCGTGACCATGGTGCTGCGCACACCCGTGTCGGTCACGCATAGCCTGAAGCGTGCGGGCGGCGGCCTGCGAGCGGGCTACGATCGTGTGCGCGACGGCGGTCGAGCCTTGGCCGAGGCCTGGCGCGAAGCGCGAGAGATAGAGCGCGAGGAGCTCGAGTCCGCACGCTTGGCCGACGCGCCACGTATCACCGGTCTCGACGACGTCGAGGAAGACGGCGAGGCGTTGATCCTCTCGGACGAGGATCGCGACTCCGTGACTCCCGAGCCGCAGCCCGACGAGCCCGCGGACACGCTCGAGGTGAAGCCCGAGGACGAGGCGAAGCCCAAGGCCAAGGCCAAGAAGACGCGCGCCAAGAAGAAGTCCGAGGCGGAGGGACCGCGCATCGTCGCGCCCAAGAAGAAGTCCGAGAAGCCCACGGAAGCGCTGAGCATCGACACGGCGCCGCCCTCGCGACATGGGCCCTACGTCTTGCCTCCAACCTCGCTGCTCGACGAGCCCCCCGAGACGGAAGTAACGGTAGACGCCGACACCCTGCGCGAGAACGCTGCGCGCCTGACGGAGAAGCTCGCCGCCTATGGCGTGAAGGGACGCGTGGACGAGATCCACCCCGGACCCGTCGTGACCATGTACGAATTCGAGCCCCAGAGTGGCACGAAGATCTCCAAGATCGCGGGCCTCAGCGACGATCTGGCCATGGCCCTCGCGGCGCAGAAGGTGCGCATCGTGGCGCCGATTCCGGGCAAGGCGCGCGTCGGCTTCGAGCTGCCCAACGACGTGCGCCTGACGGTTCACCTGCGCGAAGTGCTCGAGGACGAGCGCTGGAACAAGCTGAAGGCCAACCTGCCGATCGCCCTCGGCAAGGACATCGCGGGTCAGCCCGTCTACGGCGATCTCTCGCGCATGCCTCACCTGCTCGTCGCCGGCGCCACGGGCTCCGGCAAGAGCGTCGGGCTGAACGTGATGCTCGCCTCGCTCTTGATGCGCAAGACGCCCGAAGAGGTGCGCATGCTGATGATCGACCCGAAGGTGGTCGAGCTCGCGGTCTTCGACGGCATCCCCCACATGCTTCTGCCCGTGGTCACGGACATGAAGAAGGCGAGCCTCGCCCTGCGCTGGGCCGTGGACGAGATGGAGCGCCGCTATCAGCTCTTCGCCGACGCGGGCGCGCGCAACATCGGCACCTTCAACCAACGCGTGCAGAAGGTGCTCGACGGCGATCTCGCGCACGAGAAGCTCTTCCCGAGTCGCAAGGGCAAGATGCGCGCGCAGGGTCCGAACGGCGAAGAGGTGCTCGTGCTGCCCGATGGCGACGAGCAGCCGGACGCCCTCGCCGAGCCGCCGGAGAAGCTGCCCTACGTGGTCGTGGTGGTGGACGAGTTCGCCGACCTGATGATGGTCGCCGCCAAGGACGTGGAGAGCGCCATCGCGCGCTTGGCGCAGAAGGCGCGCGCCGCCGGCATCCACGTGATCCTCGCCACGCAGCGCCCGAGCGTCGACGTCATCACGGGCATGATCAAGGCGAACTTCCCGGCGCGCATGGCCTTCAAGGTGAGTCAGCGCGAGGACAGCAAGACCATCCTCGGGCGCATGGGCGCGGAGCAGCTCTTGGGCATGGGTGACATGCTGATGATCCCGCCGGGCTCGAGCGATCTGCACCGCGTACACTCCGCCTACATCTCCGAGGACGAGGTGAAGGTGATCTGCGACCACCTGCGCGAGCAGGGCAAGCCCAAGTACGACGAGAAGATCCTCGAGCCTCGCGACGACGAAGACTCGAGCGGCGGTGCCAAGACCGACGACCCCGTCTACGACCGCGCCGTCGCCGTCGTGGCGCAGGCGGGCTACTGCTCCATCAGCCACATCCAACGTCAGCTCAGCGTCGGCTACAACAAGGCCGCCAAGCTCGTGGACCGCATGGAGAAGGAGGGCGTCGTAGGCCCCGCCGCCAGCAAGGCCGGCGGCCGCCGCGAAGTGCTCGTCACGGCGATCTGAGGGCTGCGTCTCGGGCGCCAATGACGCGGGCCGAATCGCGTGGTGGCCGGTGCCCTTCGTTCGCTCCAAGCCGACCTGCGGAGTGGCCGGTGTGAGGGGGAATGCTGGCCCAGATGTCACCCGGCGCGTTCAGTCGGCGCGGGGGCCTCGAATGCCAGTCATAATTGCGGGCCCCGAGTGGTCGCTACGACGCACAGCCAGCGCGGCTGCGGTATCGGCATCGACCTTGGTGACGCCGGTCAGGAGGAGCATCTCACCATGCCACCGGACGAGCGCGGCTGCGGTG
>JAADHO010000068.1 GCA_013151775.1 Deltaproteobacteria bacterium
ACTGTGATGGCATCGACAACGACTGCGACGGATCCATCGACGAAGGTCTGAAGCACATCTTCTACGCCGACTGTGATGGGGACACCTTCGGTGATCTAGCGAACTCGCGCCTCGCCTGCAACGAAGCCGACGCGGCGCCCTTCTTCGGTGTGGGCTGCGGCGGCACGTCGGACGCCACAGATTGCGACGACAGCTGCGCGACCTGCCATCCCGGCGGCGTAGAGGTCTGCAACGGCGTGGACGACGACTGCGACGGCGCGGTCGACGAGGGCGTGCGCACCTCGTACTACCGCGACGGCGACGGCGACGGCTTCGGCGCTGGGGGGGCGCTGCTCGCTTGCAGCACACCTGGTGGTGGCTATGTTACGAACGTAGCCGACTGTGACGACGGGAATCGCAACGCCTTCCCCGGTCAGACCGCGTACTTCACCCGCCCACGGTCGGACGGCAGCTACGACTATGACTGCAATGCCGCCAACAACCCCCAGTACTCGAGCCAGAACACCTGCTACAATGGCGGCTCCTGTCGCGGAGGCTGGGTCAGTCTGCCCGCGCCCACCTGCGGCAGCACGGCAAACTTCTACGCGACGTGCTCGATCGCGGGCGGCGGCGGGACTTTGTGCGCACCACCCCCAGTGGGCGCGATCCGCCAGACCCAGGGCTGTCGCTGACGCGTGACGGGTCGGCCTGCCTGGCGATCCTTCTGGCGTTCCAGGCCGGCTGTGGCGGCGGCGCTGGGCCTCCTGTGGGCGCGCGCTCGCCGGCCCGCGTGGTCGGGGAATTCGCCCTAAGTTTGAATGGACGCGGGGCGCATGCTAGCTAGAGCAGGTAGTCTCTCAGAAATGAGCGTGTTCCGAGGCGGTGCGGCCATGGCGAGCGATGCCAGTTTGGCAAAGTGCCAGTAAAGCAAAGCCCGTGAAGCAGCGCTAGCGAAGCGAAGCCAGTGAAGCAAAGCCATAAAACCCTGCTCCTTTGGGTCCTGATCAGCCTGATGCTGGTCGTGATCTACAACATGGTGCAGCAGGACGACCAGCCGCAGTCGGTGCCCTTCAGCGAATTCGTTGCCGATGTTCGAGACGGGCACGTGGAGAGCGTCAAGATTCGGCCGCTCGAGCACACGGGCGAATACCAGTACGTGCGGACGAGCGAGTCCGGCAGCTCGGCCCCCAGCCACAGGCTCTCGGTCGGGCCCCTGGGCGAAGAGATCAATCAGGAGTTTCTCGATCATCACGTGCGCTTCGAGTACCTGCCCGAGGACGACAACGGCCTCTTGGCCAGCGTGCTCGTGACCTGGCTGCCCATGCTCTTGCTTTTGGGCATCTTCTTCCTCTTCATGCGCCAGCTGCAGGCCTCGGGGGGCAAGGCCATGAGCTTCGGCAAGTCGCGCGCGCGTTTACTGAACGAGAGTCAGAACAAGGTCACCTTCGAGGACGTCGCGGGCATCGACGAGGCGAAGGACGACTGCGAAGAGATCATCGCCTTCCTCAAGGATCCGAAACGCTTCCAGCGCCTCGGCGGACGCATCCCCAAGGGTGTGCTCTTGATGGGCGCACCCGGCACGGGCAAGACCCTGCTGGCCCGCGCCATCGCCGGTGAAGCGGGCGTGCCCTTCTTCTCCATCTCGGGTTCGGACTTCGTCGAGATGTTCGTCGGCGTGGGCGCGTCACGCGTGCGCGACCTCTTCGAGCAAGGCAAGAAGCACGCGCCCTGCATCATCTTCATCGACGAGATCGACGCCGTCGGTCGGCACCGTGGCTCGGGTCTCGGCGGCGGTCACGATGAGCGCGAGCAGACGCTGAACCAGCTCTTGGTGGAGATGGACGGCTTCGAGTCCTCCGAGGGCGTGATCATCATCGCGGCCACCAACCGCCCCGACGTGCTCGATCCCGCCATCCTGCGCCCCGGGCGCTTCGACCGTCGCATCATGGTGCCGCGGCCCGATATCGTCGGCCGCACGGGAATCCTCCACGTCCACACGCGCAAGGTGCCTCTGGCCAGCGACGTCGACGTGGAGATCATCGCTCGCGGCACGCCCGGCTTCTCAGGCGCGGATCTCGAGAACCTGGTCAACGAGGCCGCGCTGCTCGCCGCGCGCCTCGACAAGGACTGGGTCAGCATGAGCGACCTCGAGATGGCCAAGGACAAGGTCATGATGGGCGCCGAGCGGCGCTCCATGGTGATCAGCGACGAGGAGAAGCGCGCCACGGCGTTCCATGAGGCGGGCCATACGTTGGTCGCGCGGCTCTTGCCCAACCATGATCCGATCCACAAGGTCACGATCATCCCCCGCGGGCCCGCGCTGGGTCTGACCATGTCCCTGCCCAACGAGGATCGCCGCAGCTATTCGCGGGCGTGGATCCTCGACCGCATCGCCATGGCCCTCGGTGGACGCATCGCCGAGGAGATCGTCCTCGATCAGCTCACCACGGGCGCGTCGGACGACTTCAAGAAGGCCACGCAGCTGGCTCGCTCGATGGTGACGGAGTGGGGCATGACCGACGCTCTCGGCACCCTCGCCTACGTCGACAAGGAGGAGCCTGGCTTCCTGGGCGCGAGCCACCACAAGGACTACTCGGAGCAGACCGCCAAAGAGATCGACGACGAAGTGCGCCGCATCATGAAGGAGCAGTACGGGCACGCGCGCAAGCTGCTCGAGGATAACCGCGACAAGCTCGACGGCATCGCCGAGGCCCTGCTCGACCGCGAGACCTTGGATCGCGAGGAGATCGAGGCGGTAATGAACGGCACGGAGCTTCCCGAGCGCAAGCACATCATCGTCCCCACGTATGCCGAGAAGCGACGCGAGAGCAAAGAGCGACGCAAGGGCTCCATCTTCCAGCCGCGGCCACGCGAGATTCCGAGCGCGAGCTGAGATGAGTCGGGGGGCCGTGCAGGCAGTGGAGCATGCGGCCGAGGCGCCGGTGCCGCTGCCCGCTGGCCACGTCTGCGAGATCTGGGGCGTCCTCAACATCACACCGGATTCCTTCAGCGACGCTGGGCTCTTCCTCGATCCGGGCGCCGCGCTAGCCCGCGCCGAGGCCATGCTGCGTGAGGGTGCGCAGGTGATCGACGTGGGTGGCGAGTCGAGTCGGCCGGCCGGCGCTTGCTACGGTGAGGGCTTCTCGGAGGTGCCCGTCGCCGAGGAGCTCGAGCGTGTCACGCCCGTCGTCCGCGCTTTGGCCCACGGAGGTCATCGCGTGTCGGTGGACACCGTGAAGCCCGAGGTGGCTCGCGCGGCGCTGCACGAGGGAGCGCAGATCATCAACGACGTCTCCTGTGGGCGGAGCCACGAGCTGCTCGATGTGGTCGCTCAGGCGGGATCCGAGCTGGTGTTGATGCACACACGAGGGCGCGGGGAGGTCGAGCCTCCCTTCAGCGTATACGCCGACGTGGTTCAGGACGTTCTGACAGAGCTCGAGCTGGCGGCGCAGCGTGCGCAGCGAGCCGGCGTGGCGCGGAGCAAGATCTGGTTCGACCCGGGTCTCGGCTTCGCCAAGACAGCGGCCCAATCCCTGTCCCTGTTGGCGGCGCTCCCGACCTTGGTCGCTGCCGGTCCGCGGGTGCTCGTGGGGTCCTCGCGCAAGTCCTTCCTGGCACGCTTCGGCTCGGCCCGCGATGGCGCGCGCCCGGCGCCGGGCGAGCGTCTCCCAGCCAGCCTCGCCAGCGTGCTCGCCTCGGCCCGCGCCGGAGCACAGGCGGTGCGAGTACACGACGTGGCGGAGGCGTGGCAGGCGCTCTCCTTCGATCGCGCCCTGAATGAGGCGCGGACCCGATGAACGATCTGGTCGCCGGCGTCATCACCTTCTTCGCGCGGGATCCGTGGCCGATCACGCGTGATCTGGTCGACATCGGCCTGGTCGCCATTCTGATCTATTGGGTGCTCTCGCTCTTGAAGGGCACGCGCGCCATGCAGATGGCCGTGGGGCTGGCGCTGATCTTCGCGATCTATCAGCTGGCCCAGCGCTTCGGGCTGGTCACGGTCTCGACCATCCTCGACTCGATGATCACCTATATCGTGCTGATCGTGGTGGTGATTTTTCAGAGCGACATCCGCCGTGCGCTGATGCGCGTGGGCCGCAGGCCGCTGTTTCGCGGGGCGCGCACCGCCCGCGAGACGCAGGTGATCGAGGAGGTGATCAAGGCGGCCATGTCGCTGGCGCAGAAGCGTCTAGGGGCGCTGATCGTCTTCGAGCGTGACGCGGAGCTCGACGAGTTCGTGGAGCGCGGCACGGATCTCGACGCCGAGGTGAGCAAGGAGCTGCTCTACAGCATCTTCATCCCCAGCTTCGAGAACCCGATGCACGACGGCGCGGTGGTGATCCGCGAGGGGCGTATCTGGCAGGCGGGCACCTTCTTGCCCTTGGCCAGCACCAGCCGTCAGGATCGCACGCTCGGCGCCCGGCATCGCGCGGCGCTCGGTATCTCGCAGGAGACCGACGCCGTAGTGGTGGTGGTGAGCGAGGAGCGGGGCGCGGTCAGCCTCTGCTTCAACGGCAACTTGGTGAGAAACCTCGACGCGAACTCTCTACGTGACGGCCTCCACGGGCTCTTCTACCGGTCGGCTCCCGAGGCGCGGCCGCGGGAACGGCGCCCGAGCTTGGACGTCTCCTCCGACGGCTTGATCCCGCCGAAGGTGAGCGGTTCTTCGGTGGGCATCGACGATGCCGAGGAGACCAAGGGGTGAGCGCCACGCCTCCCACTGGATCTGTCCCGAGCGCCACGGGCTCCGCCGAGTGGATGCGGCGTATCTTCACGCAGAACCTGCGCTTGAAGCTGCTCTCCATCGTGCTCTCCGTGGTGCTCTTCTCGATTGTCCACGGCGCCGAGGACGCGCAGCGTTCGGTCTGGGTCGACGTGGTCGCGCTCTTGCCGCCGGACGACGCGGGGAAGATCTTGGTGAGCGAGATCCCGGACCGGATCCGCCTGATCATCAAGGGGCGGCGCTCGCAGGTGAACAACATCAGCACCGAGAGCCTGCCTCCCGTGACGATCGATCTCACGGACGGCCGCGTCTCCCGCTACTCCTTCTTCGACCAGGAGTTCGACCTGCCCGCGGGGGTCAACATCGTCCTGATCGATCCCGCCTCCATCCCCCTCGCCTGGGCCGATCGGCTCGAGAAGGAGGTCCCCGTGGTGGCGCGCCTCGAGGGTTCCCCTGGGGAGGGGCTGGCCCTCGGTCGGCCCGCCGTGGTGGAGCCGGCCAGCGTGCGGGTGATCGGCCCTCACGACGAGGTGGATCGGATTCGCGCCGTGCAGACCGAGCCCCTCGAGTTCGCCGCCATGGCCGCGGGCCGACACGTGGAGCGGGTGCCCCTCGCCCGGCCTCAGCCCCACGTCCGCTACGATCCCGAGTCGCCCGTTCGTGTGACGCTCGACATCGTGCAGGACCTGGCCGACCGCACGGTGGAGGGCCTGGTGGTCGAGGCGGTGGGCGGGGAGGCGCGCTCCCTGCGACCCGAGCGCGTCTCCGTCGCTCTGCGCGGTCCGCCAGCCCAAGTAGATTTGGTCGATCCGGCGCGTCTGGTGCCCTTCGTGGATCTCTCCGCGCTCATCCCCGAGGCGGGAGCCGTGGCCGTGCCTGTGGAGATTCGCGGGGTCCCCGAGGGCGTTCAGGTCGAGCGCATCGAGCCCGCGGAGATCCTGGCCACGCCCTAGCCTAGCCGGGGCGGCTGAGGTGCTCGCGTCAGTCTTTCGTGTCGCGCCTGGCTTCGTCCATGATGGAACCGGCCATCTTGTTCAGGCGGGTCAGGTTCGGTCCCTCGAGCATCACGCGGAGCTTGGGCTCGGTGCCGCTCCAGCGCACCAACACGCGGCCGTCTCTCCCCAGCTTGGTCTCGGCGTCTGAGATGGCGCGCAGCGTCCGCGGCATCTCAGATAGCGGACGCTTCCTGGAGAGCTGCTCGCTGATCAGCACCTGGGGAACGCGCGTCATGGCTTTGTCCGCGAGCTCCGACAGCGGCCGCTCCTCGTCGACCAGGATCGAGAGCAGACGCAGGGCCGCGACCAGCCCGTCGCCCGTGGTCGAGTGGTCGAGGAAGATCAGGTGTCCCGACTGCTCGCCTCCGAGGGAGAGCCCGCGCTTGCGCATGGCCTCCACCACGTAGCGGTCGCCCACGGGCGTGCGCAGCAGCTTGCCGCCGTGCGCCGCCAGGGCGCGCTCGAGGCCGAGGTTGCTCATCACCGTGGTCGCGAGCGTGCGCTTCTTCAGCGTGCGCTTCTTCAGCATGCGCGTGGCGCACAGGGCCATCAGCGTGTCGCCATCTACGATGCGCCCGCGCTCGTCCACCACGATCAAGCGGTCGGCGTCGCCGTCGAGGGCGATGCCGAGGTCGGCGTGCTTGGCCAGCACCTTGCGGGCGCAGGCCTCGGGGTGGAGCGCGCCACATCTGTGGTTGATGTTGCGTCCGTCGGGGCGGACGCCCATGGCGTAGGTCGTGGCGCCGAGCTCCTCGAAGACCAGAGGTGCGGTGCGGTAGGCGGCGCCGTGGGCCGCGTCCACCACGACCTTCAGCCCCTCGAGCGTGCGCGCCGCGGGGAAGGCTGTCTTGACGAAGGAGATGTAGCGTCCGGGCGCGTCGTCGAGGCGTTCGGCCCAACCGATGCCGGCGCCGGTCGGGCGATTTTCATCCAGGGTGGAGCCGAGCACCAGGGCCTCGAGCTCGAGCTCGCGCGCGTCGGGGAGCTTGAAGCCGTCGCCACCGAAGATCTTGATGCCGTTGTCTTGGTAGGGGTTGTGCGAGGCGCTGATCACCACGCCAGCGTCCGCGCGCATGCTCTGGGTGAGGTGGGCGATGGCGGGCGTCGGCAGGGGCCCGGAGAGTCGGACCTCTCCACCCATGGCGCAGACGCCCGAGGCCAAGGCGGTCTCGAAGAGGTAGCCCGACAGGCGCGTGTCTTTGCCGATCACGATGCGAGGCCGACCCTTTGTCCCGCCTCGGGCGAGGTGGGTGACGGCCATGCCGATGCGGAAAGCTATCTCCGGGCTCATATCGCCGTGGTTGGCGAGGCCCCGGATGCCGTCCGTCCCAAAGAGGGCGCGCTCCATGCAGTGCTCGTATCAGGGTTCCCAGGTCAGGTCGAGGCTCCAGTTTCGGTTGATCGAGATGCGTCCGGTGGTGACGAGGTCTCCTGGGAAGCGCAGCTCCATCAGGAAGCCCACGTCGGGCTTCTGGCGCTGGTTGCCGTTGGGGTCCGCCCCCGCGATGTCCACGGAGCCCTCCACGTAGGCGCCGGTGATCACGCGGCGCACGGCCTCGGGCAGCAGGTCGCGCGCGTCGAAGCCCGCGCGGATGCGTGTGCCGCCGATGCCCCGTTGGCCGCTCTCGACCACGATGACGGGGAAGTACTGCCCGAGCTCTTCTCGAAGCGAGAGGGTCAAGACGCCGAAGGCGAGCCCCTGCAGAAACTCCGCGGCCTGGGTGCCGCCGGCGGTGGCCGTCTGGTTGGCGCGGTCGAGCAGCTGGCACGAGCCGCTGACGAGCAGCGCGATGATCTGGCTCTCGTCGGAGCAGCCGTTGACGCTAGTGCGGAAGTTGATCACGGGGCGCGAGAGCCGCCCGCTGGCGCTGACCGTGACCGTGTCGCCGCCCCGGTCGCGCAGCGTGTGCACGGCCACGAGCTGCACAAGAGGGTCGAGTTCGGCGCCACCGTCGAAGCTCATGGCGCCCTGGCGCACCTCGAAGCGTTTGCCGAAGACCTCGAAGAACCCACGATCGATGCCCATCTCCCCCGACACGCGGAAGGAGTTGGCGTAGCGCACGCCGAGGTTGGCCGTGACCCGGGCCGAGAAGTCTTGGCCTCGCACCCAGAGGGGCTCGGGCGCGCGCACGTCGAGGGAGATGGGGTAGCTCGACTCCGAGCCTGCCCTCATGAAGCGCTCGCCCACGACCGTGATGTCCGGATGGGGCGCGAGCGCTTGGGTGCTGCGGGAGGAGGTCTCGGAGAGCCGCACGCTCAGGTCTCGAACGACCAGCTCGCCTTGCATGCTCGCGGGCAGGAGGTCGGCCTCGAGCGAGGCGTGCCCGTCGAGGGTGGCGAGCACGGAGCCCTCCTGGCGTACGGGGAAGGCGTCCGCCGTCAGCCGCAGAGAGAGCTTGTCGGGGGTGAGACCCGCGAGCCGCAGCTCGCCGCTGAGGTTGGCCTGGCCCTCACCGTCGCTCACCGAGACGTCGCGCATGAGCACGCGATCGCCCGCGAGTAGAAAATCTCCGCGCGCGCGCTCGAGACGCTGTCCCACGCCCACGATGTCCAGGCTGCCCTCCGACAGCTCGATCTCTCCGCCGAGCTGTGGCGCGGAGAGGGAGCCCGTGGCCGTGACGCGCCCGTCGAGCAGGCCCGAGACGCGCTCGATGCCCGGCATGAAGGTGAGCAGCGCGGCCAGGGGCGCCCCCGCGAGCTCCGCCTCGAGGTCGAGCCCGTCTCCGCTCGCGGTTGGGTGCAGGGCGCCGGCCTCCCAGGGAGTGGCGAGGGTCCCCGAGGCGTGGGCGCCGCCGCCGTTCCAGAAATCCCCCGAGCCGTCGAAGGAGAGCGTGCCTTGGCTGAGATCGGCGCGGACCGTCAAGGAGACCGGAGGCGTCTCCTCCGAGAGTCCGGCCTGCCGGCGTCGCGCCGAGACCTGCTCGAAGCGCCGGAAGGTGAGCGCGGTCGAGTCCAAGCTGAGGTGGGCTTCGGGGCGCTGGCCCAATACGTCGCTGGCGCGCAGCGTGACGGAGGCGCGTCCGCCCAAGTGCTCACACACGTAGGGCAGCTCCGCGAGCGGGGCGTCCGGCATGCGCGCCTCGAGCTCGAGGGGAGGCAGCTCGGGTCGCTGGTCTGCCGCGAGCCACTCGTCCACAGGTGTCGGGGCGCTGCCGCTCAGCTCCATCAGCCGCGTGGCGCCCGAGAAGATGCGCACCTGGGCCCGCGTCTGCCCGTTCGCGATCGTAGCCTCGAAGAGCGCCCGCGGCGAGGAGGAGCTGCCGCAGGGGAGGTCACTGAAGTCGCCCATCCAGCGCAGGTTGCCCGTGAGGTCACCGCGGACCGGTTGGGATCCTCCCGAGAAGGTCGCCGAGAGGGAGAACATCAGTGGGTCGAGCGCCTCTCCCAAGGGCTCTCGCAGCGGCGCGGGCAGGCGCGCCACCAGGCGCGGCGGCACCCTCAGGGAGATGCGCCAAGGCGCCACGGCGAGTAGCTCACCCGCGAGCTGCGGCTCGGCCAGCAGGCTGGCGAGATCGGCCAGGAAGTTCACCTCGGTCTCCGCGAGCTCACCGTCGCGGTCGCTGAGGATGGCGCGGGTGTCGAGCACGCCCTGCTGATAGTGGAAGGTGGCCTCGGCTCCCAGGCTCGGCCAGCCCTCGGGTCTCAGGTCTTCACTGGTGATGTGGCCGTGGAAGGTCGGTACGTCCAGCATGCCGGAGAACTGCAGCTCGAGATCGACGTGGCCCTGCAGCTCGGACAAGGCACCCGGCCACAGGGGCGCGAAACCTGTCAGATCGAGGTCGTCTCCAGACAGGCGCGCCTCGTACAGGCCCTCGCGGAGGGTGCTGCCGAGCGCACCGAGGCCCACGTCTTCGAGCGTACCCGTGCCGTGAAATACCAGGGCCCCGCCGCCGCCGATCACTACGCTCCCGTGGCTCTGCAGATCGCCCGCCGCGTAGTCGAGCCGCGCTCGCCCCGTGACCTGCCCGAGCGCGGCGATGCGGCCCTCGGCGAGGTCTCCCGAGAAGTGAATCACGGGGGAGGTCTCGAGGTCGCCCGTGATCTGCAGCGCGCCCGAGAGCCGACCTGCGGCGTCGGGCGTGGGGAAGGGCAGCAGGGCGCGCAGGGAGCGCACGTCGAGCGCCTGTGCGTGCGCCTCGAGGGAGTCGGCGCCGTGGGCCCGCCACTCGCCCATCAGCTCCAGATGCTGGGCGCCCCGCGAGAGCGAGACCCGGGTCGCAGAGACCCCTCGCCCCGGTCGATAGACGAGTCCGTCCACACTTCCCTGGTAGACGGCGTCTCCCCGGCCGACTCGAAAGGAGGGCGCGTCCACATGCAGCTCGTGCTGCCCCACGAGGAGGTTGGCGTCGAAGCTCAGCTGTCTGCGGCCGCGGGCCGTGAAGTGAGCCTGAGTATGCCAGCGCCTGGGACCCCCCGTGAGCTCACCGCCGCCGTCGCCGATGGGGTAGCCGGCCAGGCTCACGCCGCCTGCCCGCAGTCGGGCCCGGCCTCGCGGTCGCTCGGGGACGCCTCGCAGGGCGCCGGAGAGCTCCACGTAGTCCGCCCGAAGTGGGCCCCAGACGAAGGGAGCCATGCGCACGCGGCCCGAGGCGTGAAGTCGGTCGGCGTCTCCGCGTAAGCGAACATCTGCGCGCAGACCGCCCCGGGCGCCCGGCATCAGCGCGCGCAGGCTCGGGTCCCGCGCCACCTGGGGCAGGCGCGCCCGCACGCGAAGATCCAGCGCGCCATCGAATCCCACGTGCCCCGAGGCGTCGAGCACCCCGCCCGAGGTGTTCGCGTGCGCGCCGTCGACGTGCAGGCCATCCTCGGCGATGCGGCCCGTCAGCTCGAAGCCCGGCAGGGCGAGGCCGAAGGCGTGGAAGGCCTCCACGGAGAGCTGCACCGCGGTGGCCGCGCCGGGAGCCTCGCCTGCGCGGAGGCTGAGCTCTCCGGTGATGTGCAGTGCGGGCGCGCCTGGGATGATCGGCGCCAGATCCAGGCCCGGGGCACGCAGGCGGACCTCGAACGGGGCGCCCGCGGGGAGCTGACCGCTCGCCGCGATGGGGCCGCCGGCGGTCTCGAGCCAGGCGCGCAGGCTCAGATCGTCGGGCCTGCCGCGGAGCCGCAGGTAGCCACGCAGATCGCCGCTCAGCGCCGAGGCGAAGGAGAGCCCCACGTCCTGCAGCGTGGAGACGTGCACGGGATCGGCGTGCAGCAAGAGATCGAGTCGCATGGGCGGAGGCTGGCCGCCAGGGTTTGCATCCGGGTCCATGGCGTAGTGAAGGTTCAGCTCCACGCGCTCGTCGGGCGCGGCCAGCTGTGCGTAGAGGCGCGTTCCCAAGGCGGGATCTCCTCGAATGCGGGCGACTACGCGTTCGAGCTCGAAGCGTCGCGGGTAGGGCGCCACGAGCTCGCCTCGAGCCTGGTCCACGCGGATGCGTACGTCGCCTAGGATTTCGAGTCGTCCGCTGGCGGACAGCCGCTCGAGGCGCACACCGCGGACGCCCAGGACCTGGCCGTAGACCGTCCAGCCCGAGAGCCCGATGTGGTCCACGAGCGCGTGCAGGCCGGGCCCGGCGTCGCGCGACGGGGGCTCTCGCGGGGCGAAGGCCGCGAGGAAGGTGGGGAGTCCGTCGGCCCCCTCGACCAGGCGCAGGGTCCCTGCTCGCAGGCGGACGTCTCGGAAGCGCAGGGTGCCCGCCCAGGCTGCGGAGAGCTCGGGCACGACTACGGCCTCGTCTCCCGTGAGCACGCGGCGCCCTGCGGGGTCGAAGAGCGCGAGGTGGCGCAAGACCACACGCTCGCTGGTCAGCTCGTCGATGCGTCCGATCACCAGGCGCCCGGCCATTTGGGACGAGATGTAGGTCGAGAGCCCACGCGCCGCGACGCGTCGCCCGCGCAGAGTGGGGAGGTGCACGAGCAGGCTCGCGGTCCATGCCAGGGCGAAACACAGGGTCCAGCCGAGGGCGGATCCAACACGCTTGGCGCCGCGCGTCATCAGAACGCCTCTCCGATGGTGAGGTGCACCGCGCCGGGGAAGCGCACGAAGCCGAGGCTGACGAGCTTGCCTTGTGCTGGGCGCGCCCCGCCCACGGCTCCGGCGCCTGGGACTAGCCAGCCGACGTCGAAGCGCAGGGGCCCCACGGGCGTCTGGTAGCGTATGCCCAGACCCACCGCGGTGTTCAGGTGGCGGAAGCGGAAGCGTTTGCTCTGGGTGACGTCGCCGAGGTCCGAGAAGAGCACCAGGCCGAAGTCCTGGGTCACGGGGGCACGCAGCTCGACGCTCGCCAGCCAGCGTCGCAGGCCGCCGTCTTCGCTGTCGAAGCTCTCGCCGGGGCCCGCGGGCGCGCCGCTGTCGCCCAGGAAGCCGGCGACGAATCCGCGATGGCTGGTGGGTCCACCGCCTCGAAGGCGATAGCGCACGGGGCCGAGGGCGAAGCTCTTAGCGTCGAGCCCAGCGTCGGCGTGTCGGATGAAGAGCGCGCCCACGCTGAAGCGGCCCGCGAGGACCATGCCGAGGGGCAGGGGGATGTAGCCTCGGGCTTCGGGCAAGACGCGAATGTAGTCCCAGGCTGAAGGCATGAAGAAGCCGGCTTCCTGCAGACCGAGGGAGAGGTAGATGCCGCGGCGTGGCCGGCCAGGGTTATCGCGAAGGTCGAGGGCGACGAACTGCTCGAGGAACGACAGGTAGTAGTCGGAGCGGTTGCCGCGCAGTCCGCCGGACGCGAGATCGGAACCTCCGGGGACGCGGAAGACGTTGCCGTGGACGCCGCCATAGACTTCGAGGCGATCGCGCAGGAAGCGGCGCCTCACGCCGACGCGCCCGTCGAAGTCGTGGCGAAAGAAGCCGAAGGAGGGGTCGGGGCCGAGGTCCCAGCTCGTGGTGAAGCTCAGGGTGGTGCGCGCCTCCAGGAACGCGGGCTGTCGGAATTCGAAGCTCAGTGTGTTGCCTGGGCGCGGCCCGCGATCTCC
This sequence comes from Deltaproteobacteria bacterium, assembly GCA_013151775.1. Lineage (GTDB taxonomy): Bacteria > Myxococcota_A > Polyangia > Polyangiales > Houyiibacteriaceae > JAADHO01. Next base: position 12,649 of record JAADHO010000068.1, read on the forward strand.
ATCGGCGGCGCGCACGCCGGGGAACTGCGCTGGGAAGACCAGCTTCGGGCGGTCTTCGATGCGCAGACGGCGCATGCCGCCCAAGAGATTTCGGTGCTCGTAGAAGGCGAGCAGGTGTAAGTCCCATTGGGCGACGTTGAGGGTTTCGCCTTGGGTCGCCTGGGCTTCAAGAACGCCGCTCTGGATTCCGGCGCCGAGACCTATTCGCGTGCGTCGGCCGGGCGCCACTCGAATCGTGACGTCTACCAGGCCCGTGCAGGCCGAGGGGTCGTCGGAGTCTTCGGCTCCTTGGCGTCGGCGGGCTCGTCCCACGACCTCGACGCTGGACAGGCCGCCGAGGGCGAAGATGGCTCGCTGTGCGTCCTGCAGTGCGCTCTCGTGGTAGCGATCGCCGGAGCGCAGGTAGGCCGCGCCTCGGATGGCGCGCTCGGGCAGCTCTTCGTTGCCTTCGACGCGGATGCTGCCGATGCGGGCGCGAGGTCCTGCGTCGAGCGTGTAGAGGACTTGTGCGCTGTGGGCGCGGGGCGTGACGGTCACGCGTCCGTGTACCGAGGCGCAGGCGAAGCCGTCCTCGTGCAGGGTCGTGAGGATGCCGCGCTTGGACCGATCGTGCAGGGCCTCGTCGAAGCGCGCGCCTTCCTCGAGCTCGATCGCATCGCGCAGGCGCCGACGCAGACGAGGGGCGAGCGACTGGTCACCGACCACACGCAGGCGAGCGAGGGTGACGGGGCGTCCCTCCTCGACGCTGACGCTGAGCCTCAGGCGGCAGCCTTCGTCGTCGGCGCCACGCTCGCATACGGGCTGGCCGTCGGCACCCGTGGTGCGGTCGTTGTTGGAGGCGACGGGAGGGTCGAACTCCGCGCTGACGACCCGCGCGTCGTAGTAGCCACGCGCCCGATACCAGCGCTCGATGCGCTGTAGATCGCGCTCGAAGACCGCGCGGTCGTAGGTCGGCCATGTGGTCCAGGGCCAGCGCCAGAGTCGAAGGTGGAGCCGGCCCGAGTCGAAGGGTGGCACGCCGCAGCTGGGGACGGAGCTGCTACCCAAGTTGATGCCGAAGGCGGGGCGCTCGCGCGTGGCGAGGCAAGCCCGAAGGGCGGCGGGGTCCATGGCCTCCACGCCCTCGAGGCGGAGTCGCTGTACGCCGTAGCGGTTGCTGGGCACGTGTTGGCAGCCCGTCGCAAGCCATAGTAGTGCAGCGGCGAAGGCGTGCACCCGTAGTGGTGCGCCAGTAACGCGACCCGGCATGGCCCAGGGAGTAGCACGAGAGGGCGAGAAGCTCAGCCCTCCACTCCCATCGACAGGTTCCATCGACAGGTTCCTCGACAGGTTCCGAGGTGTGCCAGTTGGTCGGAAGCTTCCGAGGTGCGCTAATTGGGAGTGTCCGATTCGTTCCATGTAGGTCAGGTCTGACGTTCCCTGTGCTGCAGAATGCGATGGATCTGAAGCCCGACTGCCCAGGCCGGGGCCTCTTGTGGTCACATGCGCCGCATCTCGCCCCACGCTCGTGTCCGCAGACGCAGGAAAGCGCCGGCCAGGCGAGTCCCGAGCGGCGCGCGCCTCGAGGGCGGGATGTGTTCAGCGGGGTGGGTCGGCACCGGGCGGTTTGGGGGGG
>JAADHO010000193.1 GCA_013151775.1 Deltaproteobacteria bacterium
AAGGGCAGCGGGCGCGCCATCTCCTCGGCGGCGCCGTCCACAGTGGCCTTGCGCCGAGTGGCGATACCCTCTGCCCAGACGGCGTGGCGCGCGCGATAGTCGCTCAGCTCCCCTTCGGCCCGGGCGCGCATGGCGGCCAAGCCCTCGCCGGATCCCTCGAGCTGGTGGAGCACGTGCTCGACGCGGGCGACGGCGTCGATGAAGTTGTCGCGCTCGGCGAAACGCTGCGCCTGGGCCAGCATGCGGTTCAAGCTCTCTTCTCGGCTCGCGTCGGTCATGCGGCCTACTCTACCCACGCCGCGCCCGACGTCCAGCCCCGCCCAGCTCGCCAGCGTCACGTTGACCTGCCGCCGCGGGCTCCGTAGCTTGCGTGGCCATGGAAGCGCAGCCGCTCACAGCCGTCGGTGAAATCCTCGCTCTGCTCGGGCGGGGCACGGCCTACGAGGGCAAACTCTGCTTCGAAGGCCCCGTGCGCATCGACGGTCGCTTCGAGGGCGAGGCCCTGGGTGACGACATCCTGGTGATCGGCCCCGGCGCCGAGGTGCGGGGCGATCTCCACGTGGGCACGCTGATCGTGCGCGGCGGGGAGGTCTGGGCCAACGTGTACGCCGACAAGCTCATCGAGATCCACGCCGGCGCCCGCGTGCACGGAGAGCTGTCCACGCCGCAGCTCTTCATCGATCGCGGCGCGATCTTCGATGGCGTGTGCAAGATGCCCGAGGCCGAGCGCCACGAGATCGACGAAGGCCCCGCGGATGACGTCGCTCCGCTCTTCGAAGCTGCGGCGGCGGCCAGCCCTACCGAACCGGATGCGTCCTCGGAGGACTCGCCCGAAGCGTCCGAGCCGGACGTGGACCCGAGCTGAGCGGACTCAGTCGAAGCGCCAGCCGGCCTCGAGGCCTAGCTCGACGCCGCTGTCGGAACCGCCCGCGGCTTCCACGGGGAGTAGGCATTGGGGATCGGTTGCACAACCTGGTGGCGCATCGTCGACGCTGCCCGCGAAGTCCAGACCGAAGCGCGTGTAGGCGAAGCGCACGGCCCAGTTGAAGCCCATGTCGAGGCTGCCGCCCACGGCCAAGCCCACGTCGTAGCCCAGGGCGCCGCTGTCCTTTCCGAAGGCGCCTGCGAAGTCACCGACGCCGAAGGCCCAGCGAAACCCGAGGTCCGCGCGCACGGTCAAGAGCTCGTCCAAGATCTGCATGCGCCCGATGGCGCCGAGGCGCACATGCGGATAGGCCGAAGAGGGCAGCGTGGAATTGGTGTCGATGCTGAAGGACTCGTAGCCGAAACCGACGACGCCGCCGAGCATCAGCCGCTCTCCGTCGAGCACGCTGGCGAGGTAGCCCGCTTGGACCAACAGCCCGAAGGCTTGGCTGTCGATGCTCGCGCCCGTGACCGCGTCCTGGGACGAGAGCCCGAGGGAGAAGTGCATGTCCACGCTGGTGTAGAGGCCGCGCATGGCGGAGGCGTCAGAGATGAACGGGCGCGCCTCGAAGGCGAGGCGAAGCTCCGAGAAGAGGCTCGCCTGGTAGAGCTTGTCGGTCCCCGGGTTGATCCGCACCGCCGTGTTGCGGTTACGTCCGCCCCAACCGCCGCGCACGGCGAAGCGTGGCATGCGCGCGCCGCTGAAGACGGGCTCGTCTTCGGGCGTCTCCATGCCCTCGACGGGGTCGGCGTGCGCCTCCGCCGCCTGGCGCTCGGCCTCCTGCTCGCGGGCCGCGCGCGCCGACAGGTCGGTCAAGGCCTGGAGCAACACCTCTCGTGTGCCCTGGGTGATGTCGGACCGCCCCGAGCGGCGCCGAGGGTCTGCGGAGATCTCGCGAAAGGCGATGTCGTTGCCGCGCTCGTCGAGCACGTGGACCTGAACGACGGCGCGTCGACCGCGGCCCGTGACCCGACCGCGGACCACCAACCTCAGCCCCAGACTGGTCGCCACCTGGACCAAGCCGGCGTGATCATCGAGGGAGACGCCCACGCTGGAGGCAGCGCGCTCAACGTCGCGACGCGAGACCAGGCTGAGCACTCCGTCTGCGCCGCTGACCACCGCGCCGCGCGCCTGACCGCTGGCGGGTCCGCTGAAGCTGAGCACGGCGCCGGGAGGCGCTTGGGCCATGGCCGGCGCTGGAGAGAGCGCCGACGAAAAGGTGGCGATGAGCAGGCTCCCCAGCGAAAGGGCGAGCCACGTGAGGTAGGTTCGGTGGTTCACGGTGGGGGAGGCTACCAGAACCGAAGAGAATCAGGGGGTCGCGGCTACCGTGTCGCCGAGCACAGCGGGGACGCCCGCCATGATCAACGCCACGGACACGGACTGGCAGCGCCTGCGGTCGTCGGGCAGGAGATCCGCGGCGCCCTCGAGCACGAAGCGCGCGACCCCCGGGTCGACGCCGCCGCCGACCAAGGCTGTCACCGTCGTCTCCACGTCGAGGGCCGCACCGAGCACGCCGGTGTCGTAGGCCGTGGCCACCACGTTGAAGCGCAGACGGACGCCGCTCATCTGCAGCGGGACCGCGCGACCCATGAACGGGACGCTGAGCGTGAAGTCCCCGGCGGCACCTCGGAAGCGCCCGTCTACGATCTGTCCGGGCAGCACGACGAGCGCGCCCCCCGTGGCGTCGAGGCTCTCCGCCTGAACGTCGAAGGTCTGACCGGCTTCGAAGCGATCGGCGAGGGTCCGCGTCGGAGCACCGGCGCCGGGGGGCAGCTGACCGAAGATCACGTCGAGCTCGACCCGGTCGTCGTTCACCAAATCGTCCACTCCACGCAGGCGCAGGAGCATCAAGAGCTCGCCGCTGCGCACCACGGCGTGCAGGTTGCCGATGAAATTGAAGCTGGCCTCGGAGCTCACGAGCAGCGGACCGAGCTCGTTGTCCACGCCCTCGAAGAGATCCGGAGGGGGCGACGTGCGATCGACCTTGCGACAGCCGAGCCGGTCCATGGCGTCGCTGACCCGGTCGTCGAGATCGAAGCCGAAGGTCACGGTGGGATCGCCCGCGGGATCGGGCGCGGCCATGTCGAGCACGTCGGTGACGAAGACGTAGGTGTCGCCCGTGAGCGGCCCCGCATCCAGCGGCCCCGTGTCCGCGGGAGCGTCCGTGGCGGCGTCGCGCACCATCCCCGCCTCACCGGCAGCGTCGAAGGCCGCGTCTCGCGAGGCGTCCGTGGCGTCCACGCCAGCGTCCGTGGGGCAGTCGACCCCGGGGATGCACGAGGGAGGCGGCGTGCCGCGACTGGAACAGGCCAGCAAGGACGACGACGCGAGGCAGAAGAGGATCAAAATGTTGGAGCTGCGCATTGCGCCATTGTGACGTTTCGTTCACCCCTATGGCAACCACGTCACGATCTGGCACGCCGCGTGTAACCCTGTCAGGCTTGGTACGTCCTAGATTCTGTGGGAAACTGGGCCCGCCGGGTTCTGGCCCGACTCTTGAATGCCCTGTTCCCTGGGGTCGTCCCATCCGTGAGCGACCCGACTTCACGACGACCGATCTCGCAGCGTCCTCACGATGCCCCGATCCTGGAGCCTCCATGCACCGAACTCACCTGACCACCCTCCCCACTTTCATCGCGCTCCTCGGGGCGAGCCTGCTGGCCCTCGCGACGCCCGCCATCACCCACGCCCAATCCGCGGCCGAGCTTGCCTCGAGCCTGGGCCAGGAGATCCAGACGGGTCAGGCGTCCGAGAGCGGCACCAGCGTCGAGTGGGGCACGGCGGTGGGCGTGGTCAACCAGCCCATGGAGGCCGTGATGGGCGTCGTCCAAGACTACGCCAACTACAGCCAGTTCATGCCGCATTTCCGCACCTCACGGGTGATCGCCCAGCGCGGCACGGACGCCATGATCTACCTCGAGGTCGGCATCATCCGAAACACGGCCACCCTGTGGGGACAGCTGAGGCTGCGTGAGCGCCCCGCCCGAGGCCGAAGCCGCGTGGTCGAGGCGCGCTTGGTGCAAGGCAACATGGACGAATTTCGGGCGCGCTGGGAGCTGACCCCCGTGGACGCGACCCACACCTTGGTGCGTTTCCAGATCCTGGTCGCGCCGGATCTGCCGCTGCCCTCCTCGATCTTCACCCACGAGAACGTCAAGGCCGCCCGCAAGACCCTGCGCGCACTGCGGCGGCGATTGGTCGCCATCGGCTGAGCTCCGAGATTACAGCGTTTTCTGGCGTCAGCCGACACCGCAAGCCGTCTTGACCGCGCTCCACGGCGCTGCTAAATACGCGCGCGCCTCGGGCCAGCCCGGGGCCTCGAGCCCATCGGCCGAGTCCGCCGCGACTCGCCTGCCAAGTCCACAGTCCACTGAGAGACCATGCCCACACTCGTCAGCGCTAGCGTCCTGGGTGCCACATTTCTGAGCAGCCTGCTTTCGGGTGGCTCGATCATCGACTTGGACGTCACCTTCTTCGTCCAGCTCGCCCTCTTCTTCGTCGCCTTCCTGTTTCTGCGGAGCCTGATCTTCAAGCCCATGCTCGCGCTCTTCGAGGAGCGTGAGGCCAGCATCGACGGCGCCAAGGCCGAGGCCCGACGCATGGAGGAGGACGCCTCGGAGAAGGGAGAGGACTTCGACTCGGCCATGCGCAAGCTCAGGCTCGAGGCGGGCGAGCAGCGTGAGAAGCTGCGCGGAGAGGGCCGGCGCCTGGAGAGCGAAGTGCTCGAGCAGGTGCGCGCGGAGACCCAGACCGCCCTCGCCACCGCAGAGGCCGATCTGGCGACAGAGGCGGCGAAGGTGCGCAGCGAGATGGAGCGCGAGATCCCCAGCATCGCGCGGACGATCGCCAAGACCTTGCTCACGCGGGAGCTCTGATGCGCCGACTACTCATCAGCCTCAGCCTGCTCGGCAGCAGCTCCGTGGCCCTGGCCGAGGAGACCGCCCACCACGGGGACACGCTCACCATCTGGCAGATCCTGACCAGCCCCGTGTTCATGGCCAGCGTGCTCAACTTCTTGGTACTGGTCACGCTGCTCTACGTCATGGGCCGAAAGCCGATCGCCAGCTTCCTGACGGAGCGGCGACGCCAAGTGGAGGAGGGCCTGAAGCAGGCCGCCGCCCTCAAGGCCGAGGCCGAGAAGAAGCTCGCTGAGTACACGGAGCGCCTCGAGTCGCTGGACGAGGAGATGGCGGCCATCCGCGCGGACCTGATCAAGGCCGGCGAGGCGGAGCGCAGCCGCATCGTGGCCGAGGCCGAGAAGAAGGCCGCGCGCATGCGCACGGAGACGCGCTTCTTGATCGAGCAGCGCATGAAGCAGGTCGAACGCGAGCTGCGGCAAGAGGCCGTGGACGCCTCCATCGCGGCGGCCCAGAGCGTGCTCGAAGACAAGACGACGGAGACCGACCGCCAGCGTCTCGCCCAGGGCTACCTCCAGAGCCTGAGCAAGACCGAATCTGACCCAGGGGTGCGCTCATGAGGACCGGACCGCTCGGACGCCGCTACGCCAAGGCGCTGCTCGCGCTCGCCGACGAGGCGGGACAGACGGAGAAGGTCCAACGCGATCTCGTGGACCTGGTGGCCACCTGGGATGGCAGCGAAGAGCTGCGCGCCGTGGTCGAAAACCCCTCGGTGAGCGCACAGGTGCGCGCCTCGTTGGTGAAGGCCGTCGCCACTCGCATGGGCCTCGCGCCCTCGCTACGCAACGCCCTCCTGCTGCTCTCGGATCGTCGCCGCCTGAAGCACCTGCCCGAGGTCGCCGAGGCGTTCGCGGAGCTCTCCGAGTCACGAGCCGGACGCGTCCGCGCCGAGGTGACGACCGCCGGACCCATGCCCGCGGCCTACTACACCGAACTCGCAAAGACCCTCGAGCGGGTCACGGGCAAGCAGGTCGTGCTCGTGAAGCACGAAGACCCCAGCCTGATCGCGGGCGTGGTCACGCGTGTCGGAGACCGCGTGTACGACGGCAGCGTCAAGAACCAGCTCCAGAAGCTCGGCGCCGAGCTGCGCGACTGACCCAGCAATCCCAACCCAGAACCCAGCGCTTCCCCAACGCCTCTCCCACAGTCCGCACGCTCTAGACAACCCGCGTCACAGACAACCCGCGTCACAGACAACCCGCGTCACAATCCACCTCGCCGCGACGGCGGCGATTTTCGAGGTAGCCCGAATGCAGCTCCGCGCCGAAGAGATCTCCAACATCATCAAGCAACAGATCGCCTCCTACGACAAGACGGTCGACGTCATGGAGACGGGAACGGTGCTCACGGTCGGCGACGGCATCGCCCGCGTCTACGGCTTGGACAGCGCCATGGCGGGCGAGCTCGTCGAGTTCACGGGCGGCGTCATGGGCATGGTCCTCAACCTCGAGGAGGACAACGTCGGCTGCGCCATCTTCGGCGCCGACACCCACATCAAGGAAGGCTCGGCGGTCAAGCGCACGGGCCGCATCGTCGAGGTGAAGGTGGGCCCCGCCTTGGTAGGCCGCGTGGTCAACGCCCTCGGCCAGCCGGTGGACGGCAAGGGCCCGATCGAGTCCGAGTTCACCCGGCGCGTGGAGCTGAAGGCCCCCGGCATCATGAGCCGTCAGCCCGTGACCGAGCCGCTGCAGACGGGCCTGAAGGCCATCGACGCGATGATCCCGATCGGCCGCGGACAGCGTGAGCTGATCATCGGAGACCGCCAGACGGGCAAGACGGCCGTCGCCACCGACACCATCGTCAACCAGAAGGGCAAGGGCGTCCACTGCATCTACGTGGCCATCGGCCAGAAGCAGTCCACCGTCGCTCAGGTGATGGAGAAGCTGCGGCAGCATGGCGCCATGGAGTACACGACCATCGTCATGGCCGGCGCCTCGGAGCCCGCGCCCCTGCAGTTCATCGCGCCCTACACGGGCTGCACCATCGGCGAGTACTACCGCGACAGTGGTCAGCACGCCCTGTGCGTCTACGACGACCTCTCGAAGCAGGCCGTCGCCTACCGCCAGCTCTCCCTGCTGCTGCGGCGCCCGCCCGGTCGAGAGGCCTACCCCGGCGACGTCTTCTACCTGCACAGCCGCCTGCTCGAGCGCGCCGCCAAGATGGCCAACGAGTACGTGATCGTGAACAAGGGCGCCGAGCCCAAGCGTGAGGGCGCCGAGAAGATCTACCTGCGTGAGGACGGCCGCGAGGACGCCGAGAAGGACGCCGAGAAGAAGGGCGCGGGCTTCGAGGTCAAGCGCCTCGCGGACTCGGGCGGCTCACTCACGGCCCTGCCCATCATCGAGACCCAGGCCGGAGACGTGTCCGCCTACATCCCGACCAACGTCATCTCGATCACGGACGGACAGATCTTCCTCGAGTCGGACCTCTTCTACTCGGGCGTCCGGCCGGCCATCAACGTCGGCATCTCGGTCAGCCGCGTCGGCGGAAACGCGCAGATCAAGGCGATGAAGCAGGTCGCCGGCACGCTGCGCCTCGACCTCGCCCAGTTCCGCGCCATGGCCGCCTTCGCACAGTTCGCCTCGGACCTCGACCAGGCCACGCAGCAGCAGCTGGCCCGCGGAGAGCGCTTGGTCGAGATCCTGAAGCAGGGGCAGTACAAGCCTCAGCCCGTCGAAGAGCAGGTGGTGCTGATCTTCGCCGGCACCCGCGGCTTCATCGACGAATACCCGACGTCCAGCCTGGGTCGCTACGAGACCGAGCTGATGAGCTACATGCGCTCCGAGCGCAAGTCCGTGCTCGAGTCCATCGTGACCAAGAAGAAGATCGACGACACGCTCGAAGGAGAGATCGAAGACGCCCTGCGCGCCTTCGCCAAGACCTTCGAGGTCGCAGAGGCCTGAGGCCAGGAGCGAACATGGCCAACCTCAAAGAAATTCGAAAGCGCATCGGCTCGGTCAAGAGCACGCAGAAGATCACGCGCGCCATGAAGCTCGTGGCCGCGGCGCGTCTGCGCAAGGCCCAGCAGAACATCACCCAGCTCAGGCCCTACGCTCTCGAGACCCTCGACGTCTTGAGCATGGTGGCGGCGCGCGCGGGCGAGGACGAGGAGATCCACCCGCTGCTCGCGCGGCGTGAGCAGAAGCGCGTGCTCTTGGTCGTCCTGACCAGTGATCGCGGGCTCGCGGGCGCCTTCAACTCGAACATCAACAAGGCCGCCCACACGCGCTGGAAGGAGCTCGAGGCCGAGGGGCAGGACGTGCGCTTCGCCGTCATCGGCAAGAAGGGACGCGACTACCTCAGGCGCCGAGACGCGACCATCAGCCACGACTTTACGGGCGTGTTCGAGGATCTCAGCCCGGATCGGGCCGGAGAGATCGGCCGCTACATCGTGGACGAGTACACGCGCCACGATCTCGACGCCTGTTACCTCGTCTACAACGAGTTCAAGAGCGCCATCACCCAAGAGGTGGTGTTCGAGGCGCTGCTGCCCATCACTCCCCAGACACTCGACGCGGACGACGCCGCAGATTTCATCTACGAGCCGAGCAAGCGCGGCCTGCTCGACCGGCTGCTGCCCATGTACGTGGAGATCGAGATCTACCGCGCACTGCTCGAGTCGGTCGCCTCGGAACACGGCGCGCGCATGACGGCCATGGAGTCGGCGACCAACAACGCCGAAGACATGATCGCCAAGCTCACGCTGAAGTACAACCGCGCGCGGCAGGCGGCCATCACCACCGAGCTGATGGAGATCATCGGCGGCGCAGAAGCCCTCAAGGGCTGAGCACCCGCGCTGCGCGGGAGATTCAGTAGGGCCACCCGCGCTGCGCGGGAGATTCAGTAAGGATTGTCGAGGTAGTCTTCGCCGTGGCTCACCACGGCCTCGTCGGCCATGGCCCCCGCGGACATGCTCATGCTGGCGGACATCCTGCCCATGCTGTGCATGCGGTTCGAGCCCGCGACGTGGATGGGGGTGAGCCGCGCGCCGACGCTGACCTCGGGATCCTCCGTCAACGTGCGCGTGATGGTCCGGTCGCGATAGCCCGCGAGCCGGAAGGAGAAGCTCACCTCTCGTCCCGGGGCGGCGCTGTCTCCAACCCACTCCACGGACGCGGGGGTGGTGCCATAGCTGCGCTCGCCTAGGAACACCTCGGCGCCGGGAGGATCCGAGGTCAAGGTGAGTTGCACGCGAGGCAGCGGCACGGGATCCGGAGCGGGAGCGGGCACCTGCTCCAGCGTACCCGGGAGCTGCGCGCCGGCAGCGCCGGGGTCTTCGACCGCCACAGGCGCGTGCGTGGCCCCTTGGGACGCGCGGCTGTCTACGGTAGGCGCACCCGATCCATCGGCCTGCGTGTCGACCGGTGTGCCGCCCGAGAGCGCCAGATAGGCTCCGCCCGCCGCCGCGAGCAGCAGCACGAGCACCGCCATGAGCTTGCCCTTGCCCGCACCCGTGGCCTCGACGTCGATGGGAATTTCCACGGCTCCCGAGGGCGTGACCGCGGCCATGAATCCGTCCGAGGGTGTCCCGCCGAGGACCGCCAGAGGCCCAGAAGGCGTCACGCCATCGCCCACGGGCATCACACCGCTCGAGCCGAGACCGTAGTCCCCGCTCGCCGCCATGGGCACGCCGAGCCCTTGGCTCGCCTGCTTCAGCGCGGCCACCAGCTCGTTCATGGAGGCGTAGCGCTCGTCGGGGTTCTTGGCCAAGGCCTTGACTACGACGTTCTCGAGCGGCTCGGGGATCAAGATCTCCTCGCTCGAGAGCGGCGGCACGGGATCCGTGCAGTGAGCCATCAAGGTCTGCACCTGCGACTGGCGCTGGAAGGGCACGCGCCCCGTGAGCATGCGATAGAGCACCACGCCCAGGGAATAGACGTCCGTACGTCCGTCCACATCCCCGCTGCGGATCTGCTCGGGCGACATGTACTTGGGCGAGCCCATGAAGATGCCCTGCTGCGTCAGGTCCTCGCCCTCGGACTCGATGTTCTTCACCAGACCGAAGTCGAGCACCTTGGCGAAGTCCTCGTGATCGCCATGCTGCGTGATCAAAATATTCGCCGGCTTCAGGTCCCGATGGATCACGCCGATGCCATGCGCTTCACGCAGGGAGCGGGCGACCTGCACCGCGATGCCCACGGCGCGCTCGGGCTCCATGGGTCCGTCTGCCTTCAAGATCTGGGCGAGCGTGGGTCCCTCCACGTACTCCATGGCGATGAAGTAGACTTCGTCCTCCGTGCGACCGTAGTCGAAGATCGTCACGGTGTTGGGATGGGTCAGCTTCGCGGCGACCGAGGCCTCGAGGAAGAAGCGCTGATGGAATTCGGGGTCTTCCTCGCCCGAGTAGCGAGGATCCAGCACCTTGAGCGCGATCACTCGGCCCAAGGGCTGCTGCTCCGCCTTGTAGACGCTCCCCATGCCTCCACGGGCGATCAGCGCCTCGATCTTGAAGCGGCCGTTGATGACCCTACCAATCAGCGGGTCGGTCTTCTCTGCGCTGGACGTGATTGCCCCCATGCTCGCTTCCTCTAGATCGTTCGACGTACGCCGGAGGCTGATCCTTGGACGTACTCTTGCATTGTCCCTTGATGGAGCGCTTCATGCAACGCCTTTTGGTCCCGGGCGCCCTCTCACAGCGCCCGAGGAGACGCTTCCGCGCAGACGAAACCGGGCTCGGGAGCCGCTGTGGGCGCACGCCGCCGCGCTACGCAAACGCGCCCCATTCTCGCTCCTGCGTTGACCCTCCACGCGGCGCATGCTAGCCCCCGCCCGCCGCGCGATCCTCGGTCGTGACAGGCGTCCACAGCGGACTGGCCCCAGATACAGGTGGCCCATAGGTAGGGTTCGAAACCATGGCAGAGCTTCAAAACGGTCAGATTACCCAGGTCATCGGTCCCGTCGTGGACGTGGAGTTCCCCTCCGACGGGCTCCCCGAGATCCTGACGGCACTTCTGGTCAGCAACCCCGCCATCGACGAGAGCGCCGACAACCTCACGCTCGAGGTCGCACAGCACCTCGGCGAAGGCACGGTTCGGGCCATCGCCATGGACACCACGGACGGTCTCGTCCGCGGCATGAAGGTGAAGAACACGGGCTCCCCGATCACCATGCCCGTGGGCAAGGAGTGCCTCGGCCGCATCCTGAACGTCATCGGCAAGCCCGTGGACGGCAAGGGCCCCGTGAACGCGAGCCACACGCTGCCCATCCACCGTGAGGCGCCGGCCTTCGTCGACCAGAGCACCGAGGTCGAGATCTTCGAGACGGGCATCAAGGTCATCGACCTGCTCGCACCCTACAAGAAGGGCGGCAAGATCGGCCTCTTCGGCGGCGCTGGCGTCGGCAAGACCGTGCTGATCATGGAGCTGATCAACAACGTCGCGAAGGCGCACGGCGGCGTCTCCTGCTTCGCCGGTGTCGGCGAGCGTACCCGTGAGGGCAACGACCTCTTGCTCGAGATGGCCGAGTCCAAGCTCGAGTCGGGCGAGAGCGTGCTCTCCAAGACCGCGCTGGTCTACGGACAGATGAACGAGCCCCCCGGCGCGCGCGCCCGAGTCGCCCTCAGCGCGCTGACGGTGGCGGAGTACTTCCGTGACGAAGAGGGTCAGGACGTGCTGCTCTTCGTCGACAACATCTTCCGCTTCACCCAGGCGGGCTCCGAGGTCTCGGCTCTGCTCGGCCGCATCCCCTCTGCCGTCGGCTATCAGCCCACCTTGGCTACGGAGATGGGCGAGCTGCAGGAGCGCATCACCTCGACCAACAAGGGCTCCATCACGTCAGTGCAGGCCATCTACGTGCCCGCCGACGACCTCACGGACCCGGCGCCGGCCACGGCCTTCGCCCACCTCGACGCGACCACAGTGCTCTCGCGCTCCATCTCCGAGCTCGGCATCTACCCGGCGGTGGATCCGCTCGACTCCACCTCGACCATGCTCGACCCCGGCATCCTCGGAGAGCGCCACTACAAGATCGCCCGCGACGTGCAGGAGACCCTGCAGCGCTACAAGGATCTGCAGGACATCATCGCCATCCTCGGCATGGATGAGCTGTCGGAGGAGGACCGCATGACGGTCGACCGGGCGCGAAAGATCCAGCGCTTCCTGTCCCAGCCCTTCTTCGTCGCGCAGCAGTTTACGGGCCTCGAGGGCAAGTACGTCTCCCTCGAGGACACGCTGACCAGCTTCGAGGAGATCCTCGAGGGCAAGCACGACCACGTCCCCGAGCAGGACTTCTACCTCAAGGGGAGCATCGAGGACGTGAAGGCTGCTTACGCCAAGCGCCAAGGCGACGCGGCCTAGACCATGGCGAACATGGCAACCATGGGCCCAAGCGACATCCTGACGCTCGAGGTGGCGACGCCCACGGGGCTGGCGCTGAAGACGGACGTGAGCTCCGTGCGGGCGCCGAGCGTCGAGGGAGAGTTCGGCGTATTGCCGGGCCACCTCCCGCTACTCGCCTCCTTGAAGTCGGGGCTGCTCAGCTATGTCGCCGACGGCGAAGAGAAGATCGTGGCCGTCGGGCCGGGCTTCGTCGAGACCGAGACCCACAAGGTGCGCATCCTCACGGACGCCTTCGCGGCACCCGAAGACATCGACATCGACGCGGTGAAGACCGAGCTGGTGGAAGCCGACGCTCGCCTGCGCTCCTTCCCGGAGGAGCATCGAGGAGCCGCCTTCGCCGAGGTGCAGCGCGACGTGGACTGGTGCCACGCGCGCCTGCAGGCCCACGCCCTCAGCCACTGCTGAGGCGGTCCAAGCACTCGACCAGCGCGCGGCGGTCGTCCTCGGCGCTGGCGCCTCCAGCGTCGAAGCTCAGCAGCAACACGCTGCGCCCTTCGGCCACTAGCACGTGATCGGCGTCGATGGCGCCGTGGGTGATGCCCTCGGCGTGCACACGCTCGAGCGCCGCGGACAGCTCGCGCAGCGAAGCGGTCCTGTCGAACCCGGGCTCGACGCGCCCGAGGCTCACTCCCCGAGGCGCCTCGAGCACGGCGTGACCCGCGTCTTCATCCAGCGAGAACACGGCCTGCAGGTGCGGATGATCGGCCCGGGCGAAGGCCCGCAAGCGCTGCGCTAGGGAGGCGCTCAAGGCGCGCAGACGCACACGGCGATCGAGCAGACGATCGAGCGCCAAGCCAGGCTCCATCGGTATGGGCTCGTAGCGCTGATCCGCAGCCGGGGGCCGCGAGCTGCGAGGCGCCGCGGGCGCGGGCGCCGTGGACGTCGGGGAGACGCCCACTCCCTGCTCTGGAAAGCTCAGGCGGGCGAGCAGCAGACGCACCTCTTCGCACGATTGGGGGCGGTCCTCAGGTCGCCGCGCGAGCAGCCGAGCGAGGCAGGCGTCGAAGCCGTCGCCCAGGTCTGGACAGCGCAGAGATGGCGCCTGCGCGGGCGCGTCGAGCTTCATCAGGGCCACGTCTTCGCCCGCGAAGGGCAGGCTGCCCGTGAGCATGCGGTAGAGCATCACACCGAAGGCGTAGAGATCGGTCGCCGCCGTGGGGTTCGCGGACAGGGCGATCTGCTCGGGGGCCATATAGGCGAGGGTGCCCAACATGGCGCCGGTGGCGGTGGCGCCCTGATCGGCCAGGTGAGCGACCCCGAAGTCGCCGATCTTCAGCTCCCCCGCGGCGCCGAAGAACACGTTCTGAGGCTTCAGATCGCGGTGCACGATGCCTCGACGATGTACGGCCTCGAGCCCGGCGAGCAGTGAGCTCGACAGCGACTCGATCTCCCCGCCGGGCAGCGTGCGACCCGCGGCCTCGGTGGCGACGAGCCGCTCCTCCAGAGTGCCGCCGGCCATGTACTCCATCACCAAGAAAGGCCCCGACGCATCCGCCTCGTACACGCGCACCACGTGATCGTCCTCGATGCTGGCCGCCACCCGCGCCTCCCGCAGGAAGCGCGCGAGGGCGTCGCGACCTGCGAGCCCGCCGTCCAGCCGCAGCATCTTCACGGCCACACGCCTCGCGTGGAAGATGTCGTCCGCCAAGAGCACGCGACCGCTCGCGCCCTCGCCCAACTCACGCAGCACGCGGTAGCGTCCCGCGAGCAGCTCGTCCTGACGCTGCAGGCTCTCGGCTCGCAGTCCGTCGGCGTGACCGAAGACCGCCTCGAGCAGCTCGGAGACGCGACCGGGTGTCGAGGGCTCCAGGCTTCGCAGGCGGGAGAGCGCCGCGGCCGCGGCCTCGGGTGCGCCCATGGCGTCGAGGCAGGCGACCAGCAGGCGTAAGCACTCGACCGCTCGCGGAGCGCTCGGGGCCTCGACGATCACGGCCTGGAGCGCACGGGCAGCGGGCTCGAAGCGCCCGAAGCGGCACAGGATGCGCGCCAGAGCGAGGGCGGAGTCCGCGTCCGCCGGATCCCCACGCAGACAGCCCTCGTATAAAAGGAGATGAATAACTATGGCACATGTAGT
>JAADHO010000216.1 GCA_013151775.1 Deltaproteobacteria bacterium
GGCCGTCAGGTCGTTGCTGTCGGCCTCGAGCTCTGCCAGGCGCAGCAGCGCTTCGGCGCGCTCACTCCCTCCGGCGGCGTCGGCCCAGCCGCGCAGGGCCTCTCGCAGGCCGTCGAGGTCTCCGGCGTCGGCGGCGATGTCGGCGCGGGTGCGAAGCCCTAGGGCCGATTGGCTGCCCTCGAGCAAGGTCAGGGCGCGTGGTCGGTCCCCGGCGAGCCGGTAGGCCGCCAAGGCGGCGGCGCGCACCAGGCCCTCGGCCAAGGCCACCGAGCGCGCTGTGTTGGCCAGAGGCGGCAGAGCCGCAGCCAGGCTTTGCGTGTCCTGCGCCGCGCGAGCGCTGCGCTGCAAGCCGAGGCCGATGTCCAGCGTGATCGAGTCGGGCTTGGCGGCCTGCGCTGCGGCGTAGGACTCGGCTGCTCGCGCGGGCCCCAGACGCCGTTCGGTCTCGCGCGCGGTCATGGCGTGGAGCGTGGCCTTGGCCTCGGGGTGCTCCCAGCCCGCGGCCAGCTTGGTGAGCTCGGTCATGGCCTCGGGGCGGCGGTCGAGGGCCAGGGCCGCCTCCGCGGCGATCAGTCTCGGGACGGGCGACTCGGGGTGCGCCATGCTCGCCCGTCGGGCGTGCTTCAAGGCAGCCTCGGGATCCGCGAGCCGGGTCAGGCACAGCTCCGCCAAGAGCGTGGAGGCGTAGGCCTTGCCCCGCTTGGTGGTGCAGAGCTGGATCTCGGCGGCGAGCAACTCGGCGCCCGCGGCGTAGTCTCCGCGCGCCATGGCCGCGAGCCTGAGCGCCCTGAGCGCGACACCGTTGCGCGGGTCGGCCGCGTAGGCGTCTTGGTAGAGTTCGAGCGCCGCGTCCGCGTCTCCGGTCTGGGTGGCTAGCTCGGCGGCCGCCACCTGGAGACGAGCGGCCGCAGGGCCTTGGCGTTTGTCGGCCAGCTGGATCAGGAGCTCACGCCGCGCCTGCAGCGCCTGTGCGTCGCGCCCCACCAAGGGGAACTTCTCCGCTCGGGGTTTGCGGTAGCGCACGGTTCGCGCCGCGGCGCTGGCCCCCCGGTCGTCGTCGTCGCCGACGCTGAGCATGACGTCGTCGTCGCCGTCGTCGTCATCGTCTCCGACGCTGAGCATGACGTCGTCGTCGCCGTCGTCCCCGACGCTGAGCATGACGTCGTCGCCGTCATCGTCATCGTCTCCGACGCTGAGCATGACGTCGTCGTCGTCGCCGTCGTCGTCGTCGTCGTCGTCGTCGTCGTCACCGACGCTGAGCATGACGTCGTCGTCGTCGTCGTCGTCACCGACGCTGAGCATGACGTCGTCCCCGTCGTCATCGTCACCGACGCTGAGCATGACGTCGTCCCCGTTGTCGTCATCGGCCGCCGAGGGGAGCTCCAGCGGTGGCTCCGTCTGGCGCTGCGTGAAGGTATCGCCCACCTCCAGCTCGTCCTCGGTCTGCGGCTGGGTTTCGGGGGCTAGAGGCGCCGAGCCCCGCGGTCGCAAGTCGGCGAGGGGGCGTCGCTCGCCGCCTGACGCCGCCCGCGGCGTGGCGGGCATCGGCGGAGGAGGCGCGTCCTCTGGGTCGTCGTCCGGCTGCTCCTCGGGGACAGGCTCTCCATGGGCGGGGGTAGCGACGTCTTGGGCCGGGACGGGATCCGGTGTGGGGAAGAGATCGTCGAAGGCGGCGAAGTCCTCGTCCTCGAGCAGCGGCTGCTCCTCGGGTTCGTCGTCGGGTGCGCCGGAGAAGCGCGGCGGCGCAGGCAAGCCCGGCTCCCGCACGCTGACCTGGGCCGTGGGCTCGTCCTCCCGCGTCATGGCGGTGCTGGGCGTCATGGGGCCAGGCGGGCGCGACGGGATGACCGGGATCGGCGTGATGTGTCGCGTGTCCTCCTCGTTCTCGTCCCAGCCATCGAAGAGGTCGTCGAGCTCGAGGTCCGCGTCCTCGTCGTCAGTCGCCGAGTCGCTCGGGGCGGGCTCCGAGGCAGCGGGTGGTGGGCGCGTCGGCGTCTGGTGGGTGTCCAACTCCTCCCGCAGGGACGCGATCAGGTCCTCGGGGATCTCTCCGATGCGCGTCGCGTCCTCGTCGTCGTCGAAGTCGATGGAGAAGTCTTCGGGAACATGGGAAGGCGGGCGACGCAGGCCGGATCCCGGGCGCGTGAATTCGGCCGGGTCCGGCGGTCGGTAGAGCGGTCGCCTCGGCGCGTGCGGCGCAGGCACCGGGGGCGGCGGCGGAGGCGGAGGCGGCAAGGCGCCGGTCTGGGGCAAGGGCGCCGCCTCGGAGTGCACGCCCTGACCTCCGTCGAAGTCGCTCTCCCACTGATCCAGCGCCGCCTCGAGGTCGAGGTCTAGGTCGTCGCCCGTTTTCTTCTCGTCGCTCACTTGGCCAGGCCCAATTCGCGGCGCAGGGCCACGTGCGTGTCGGAGATCCAGAACATCAAGAGGTCGTCCCTCGCTTCGACGTTCGCGAGCACGCTCGCGAGCGTGGGCGGGCCGCCTAGCACCTGCGTCAGCGCGTCCCGGAGACCAGCGGAGACCGTGAGCCCCGCGCGCAGGGAGCTGAGGCGCGCGTCGGCGCAGAAGCGAACCAGCCCCGTGCCGCCGTCGGGCAGAGCCAGGGCGGCTTCCGCCAGCGAGCGACGCTCCAGCCAGCCGATGGCCTTGCCGAGGGCGCTCGCCCACTCCCCGAGCCCCGAGCGCGAGGCTCCCGCGGAGAGCGGCGCCTGGGCCGCGCTGGCCGCCGCGAAGAGCAAGGTCGCCGCGTCGTCGGGGCTGCGTGACACCAGCGGCAAGGTCAGATCGCGGAGCCCGAGGCACAGGCGCGCCGCCTCGAAGCGATGGGCGCGGGTCAGCGGTGACGCCAGGCTGCCGCTCACGATCCAGGTGGCGCGGTTCTGTTTGCCAGGCACCAGCGTCAGGGCCGTGGGTTTGGGGCCGCCATCGAGCGTGGCGCTGCCGGGTGCCTGGAGCGAAGCTCTGCCAGATGCAACGTAGAGGCCGCCGGGTTCGAGCCCGAACATGGCGCCGATGCCCTCGAGTTCGTCGCGCAAGGAGCTGGGTTTCTTGCTGGGCCAGAGGTCGCCGCGTCCCACCCCAAAGCGGCTGGCCTCGAGTCCCGTCGTCTTCGCCAAGGCGGGGAAGCAGAGCTGGGCGAACAGAGCCTCTGGGCTGGCGCCGCCGCGAGGGCGCAGGCGCGTCAAGGCCGCGTCGTCGAGGCTGCCCGTGACCCGGGATCGGCTCATGATCTCCGTGCGGTCTTCGTGCGCTTGCGCCTGCTCGTCGTCTGCGAGATCGAGGGCTCCCAGGGCGGAGAGCGCCAGATACTCCAGGTCGCGCTCCGACCGCCACATGGAGGCGCGGCGCAGGGCGGTCAGGCTGTTGGCGTTCGGGCCGTCCCGCTCGATGCGCGCGCGAGTCGCCTGCTCGAAGGAGCTGGCCATGCTGCGGCGCTCCTCCGGGTCGATCAGCAGATCGGCGAGGGCGGTGGCGGTGTCGAGATCGGTGGGCGACACGGTGAGGGCGCGCCGATAGGAGCCGAGGGCGCCTTCGCGATCCTGATGCCGAGCGCGCAGGGTGCCAGCTTTGAGATGATAGCCGGCGCGGGCGGGCCCTTCGGACGCGGCCGCGGCGCGATCGAGGGCCTCGGCGGCGCGCTCCACGAGCCCCGCCTGCTCTGCGATGCGCGACATGCGCTCGAAGAGGCTGGTGTCCCCGGGGCTGAATTCCAGCACCGCCTCGAGGCGCTCGAGGGCTCCCTCCGCGTCGCCCAGGTGCTTGGCCAAGAAGTCCGCCGCGCCCAGTCGCACGAGGCGCTTTTGAGAGTCGGGTACGTCGCAGGCTGCGAGTCGATCGAGGCTCACCACAGCGCCCCTGTAGTCCTCGCGTGCAACCTGAATCTCGACTCCGAGGGCGATGGCTCCCTCGTGCCCCTCGTCGAGCATGTCGAGGTTCGAGAGCGCCTCGAGGGCGCCATCGAGATCGCCCGCGGCGCGTCGCAGCCGTGCCTGCTCGTAGAAGAGCTTCACCAACTCGTCCGAGTCGTCGATCAGGGCCACGCGGGCCGAGGTGAGCCCGAGCAGGCCGTCCGTGTCCCCGCGTTCGGCGAGTAGATCGTGCAGGCGTCCGTAGGCGATGCGGCTCCGGGCGTCGGCCGACAGGGCCTCACGCAGCAGCTCCTCGGCCTTGGTGTCGTCGCCTACGTGATCCATCAGGACCGCGGCGGCCTCCTCGAGCAGGCGCGCGCGCAGCTCCCCCTCGAGCTCCTCGGCCAGACGCTCCGCCGCCCAGCTGACCCGGGCGAAATCACCCGCCTCGCGGGCGGCGATGCGCAGGGCCTCCACGCTCGCGAGGTCGTCGGCGTCGTGCTCTAGGGCCTGCTCGAGCAGCACGCAGG
>JAADHO010000146.1:0-17568 GCA_013151775.1 Deltaproteobacteria bacterium
GTGCCGCCACCGCCTCCGCGCGCCTCCGTGCCGCCACCACCGCCGGGCGCCTCCGTGCCGCCGCCGCCGCCGAGCGGTGACCGAGACTGACGAGACGCGTCGCACCAGCGCCCGGCAGCTCGACAGCGCGTCTCGTCCTCCCGAACCGCTCAGCCCTCGAGGTGGCGACGAGCCTCTTCGCTCCACTCGCTGTCGGGACAGAGCTCGAGGTAGACGCGAAAATGCTCCTGAGCCTCGCTCCTGCGGCCGAGCAGCTCGAGGGTCAGGGCGAGGTTGAAGTGTGCGTCGGCGAAGGCTGGATCCACCGACAAGGCGGCCTCGAATTCCTCGCGCGCGAGCACGCCTTCACCCTCCTCGAGGCGCAAGAAACCCAGATTGTAGTGCGCCTCGGGCTGCTCGGCATCGACGGCCAGAGCGTGGCGATACAGGCGCTCCGCCTGCTCCACGTCGTCCCGCCGGTAGTGGATGTTGCCTAGATTCGTCAGCGCGTTGGCCAAGGAGGGATCGAGGCGCAGGGCCTCCACGTAGGCCTCCTCGGCGCGCTCCACGGTGGCCTCGTCCTCGTCGAGGCGGCAGCCCTCGAGGTAGCGCTCGTAGGCTGTGCGTCGCTCCTCTTCACCGGCCGGCGGCCGGCGCAGCACACGCACCACGTCCTCGCGCAGAGCGTCCACGCGAAAATCGAGCACCGCCTGACCCGTGGTCGGCTCGTAGGCGCCCTGCTCGTCCTGAACCACCATGGCCCCGCCGTCCGCCACCACGCGCAGCTCGGCGAGGGGGCGCACGACCTTGGGCAGCGCCTCGCGCAGCGCCTCCACGGAGCGGCGAACGCGCACGAAGGGCACACCCGAGGCGAGCAACTCCTTGGCCGCGCGCAGGGCGATCAGATCCTGGAAGGTGTAGAAACGCCGGCGTCCCGAGTGAACGCTCGGCGACATGAAACCGACCCGCGTCCAATAGCGCAAGCGGCTCTCGGGCAAGGAGAGCAGCCGGGCGACCTCACGGTAGCCGTAGAGATCCGCGAGGGGATCCGTGGTCTGGCGTCCCTGCCGACGCTCCAGATGCAACGCCACGGCCTGGGGCTCGGGCGCCTCCTTCGGCGGCGGATGGCGGCGCCCGCCTTCGGGACCGAAGACCAAGTGGATGACATTGTCGTCGTCGCTCATGGGTAGACTCGCGACGGCGCGTGGGCTCGAAATGCGTTCATGTTGGGGTCTCGAACTTCAGATCGTAGCGTCGACGAGGCTGCGCTCCAGAGGCGCCTCGAGATCGACGTCCAGCAGCAGCTTCCCATCCCGGATGCGCGCGCGCACCTCGACCTGCGCCGTGCCCAGCACCCCGTCGGGGCAGCGACTCCAGGCGTCGGCTCGCGCCAAGCGCAGGAGCCGTAGATGCACGCGAACCGATCCCTCCACACGCGCGAGCAGGTTCGCCCGGCCCTGGGGGCTGTGCAGGCCGCGCACGTCCCGAGCCAGCTCCGCCAGGTCGACGGTCACCATGGTGCTGCCGAAGAACTGCGTCGCGCCCTGCGCCTCCTTGGGCTCACCCTCCGAGAGGATCCGCGCGTGCCGGAAGATGGCCTCCTCTGCGGCCCGGTCGAGCACAGCCCGTACGCCCACGCCCACGATGGCCCCACGCTGAGCCTTGGCCAAGCCCGGAGCCCGGCGGCCTGTGCGTGGTGGGGTCGTCCTCATGCGCTCATACTACATACACCTACACCGAGGATCCAACTTCTGCACAGGGCGAATCGCGAGGAGCCTGCTACAGTCGGGCCATGTCGCTGCCTGGCGCACCCGCCCCCGTCTCTCGGCCCATGGGCTTCCTGTCGGACATCCACGGAAACCTCGCGGCCCTCGAGCGAGTCCTCGACGACCTGAAGGGGCGCGACGTGCGGGACGTCTGGGTCGCCGGGGATCTGCTCTTTGGAGGAGACCGCCCGCTCGAGGTCTGGCAGCTGCTGACGAAGCACTCGGCCCACTGCGTCCGCGGCCTCGGGGACACGGCGCTCTGCATGGTAGATCCAGACACGCTCTTGCCGGAGAACGAGCAAGAGCGCTCCATGTCTCAGCTCTTCGTGAAGACCCGCCGCGCCCTGGGTGATCTGGTGGTCGAGCGGCTGCGGCGCCTGCCCGAGAAGCTGCGCATCCCGCTGATCGACGGCAGCGAGATCGTCATGGTGCACGGCTCCCCGGCCGACCCTTCGCAGGAGATGAGCCAAGACATGACCGACGCCGAGCTCTCGGCGTTGGTGGGCGACGACCCCGCGGACATCGTCGTCTGCGGCGGCAGCCACGTGCCATTTCGCCGCGACCTCGACGACCTGAGCATCATCAACGTGGGCTCCGTGGGCGCGGCCCCCGGTGGGCACACGGCTCACTACGCCATCATCACGCCGCGCATGGATGGCGCCCGAGTCGAGGCACTCTACGTAGAGTTCTGAGCGGCCTCCACGGCTTCGGCGTCCGCCTCCGCACCCAGACGCGTGATCTCCACGCGCTTCACGTGACGCTCGTCTCCGTCGAGGATCAAGAACGCGAAGCCCTGGCGTTCGAGCCGCTCGCCCGCCCGAGGCACGCAACCCGCGAGGGCCACCACCAGCCCTCCGAGGGAGTCGTACTCGCCGTCGGGACCGCCCTCGAAGCCCGCGAGGTGATCCGTCAGATCATGGACCGAGGTGCTCGCATCGGCGACCCAGCGCCCCTCGGCTAGCTCCTGCACGGGGGCCTCCTCGTCGTCGTCGTGCTCGTCCCGAATCTCGCCCACGATCTCCTCGAGGATGTCCTCCAAGGTGAGCACGCCGCTGGTGCCACCGAACTCGTCGACCACGACCGCGAGGTGGACGCGCCGCGCCTGCATCTCGCGCAGCAGCCGACCGACCTTCTGGGTCTCTGGACAGAAGAAGGCGGGGCTGCGCACCACCGCCCGCAGCTCCACCACGTCGCCATCCTCCTGGCCCTGCAGAGCCTGGAAGAGATCCTTGGCGTAGAGCACACCCACCACCTGATCGATGCTCCCGTCGTAGACCGGGTAGCGGCTGTGCCCGGACTCCATCACCTGACGCACGATCTCCGCCATGGGAGTGCGCAACTCGAAGGCGGCGAGCTGCGTCCGCGGCACCATCACCTCGCGCGCGACCGTCTGTCGAAACTCGAGCACGCTGCGCAAGAGCAGGGCTTGATCCTCCGCGATGAAGCCCTCCTCCTCCCCTTCTTCGATCACGTGCTCCACCGCGAGCGCGGCCAGGCGCTCCGGGTCTCCGCCGCCGCCGCGAGGGACGAGGCTGCCGACGCTGCGCCCCAAGAACGCGAGGGGCGCGGCCAGGGGAGAGAAGAGCCACTCCACGAGCCGCAGCGCGCGCAGCAGAGTCAGGAAGCCGCGGCTCGCCGCAGCATGGCGACGGCGATGGCCGTGAGCCCGCCGTAGGTCAGGGCGAGGCTGAAGGAGAGCAGCAAGCTGGCCACGAGCCCGTCACCGAAGACGCGCGCGTGCACCGCCAAGGCGACGGCCGCGCTGAAACAGACCACGCGCCCCACCAGCAGCCGCGCGTGCACGCTCTCCCAGGCGGAGAGCACGCGAGCGGCCTCCTTGGCCCGGGAGCCTCCCTCGTCCGCGATGGCGGAGAGGTGCGCCTCTCCCAAATGATTCAGGCCCTGATCCACGGCAGAGAGCGCGGCGGCCACGAGCACGCCCGCGCCGATCCCCAGCTCGATCAATGTACTTGGCTCGTCCAATCCGTTCGTTCTCGCGCGGCCTCGACCCCGATCCCAGACCCTCACGCGAGGCTACCCGGGCGGACAGCGACGTTCAATCAGGGCGCTCACCTCGAGGCAGAGACACGCGACGGGGAAAATCGTTCAGCGTGCGTCCCGTAGAGCACGCACGCGCAGCCGCAAGGCGTTGAGGCGAATGAAGCCCGTGGCGTCGCCCTGCTCGTAGACGTCGTCCGCCTCGAAGGTGGCCAGCTCGGGGTCGTAGAGGGAGACGTCGCTGCGACGGCCCACGATGGATGCATGACCCTTGAAGAGCTTGATGCGCGCCTCGCCCGACACTCCCTTCTGAGACTGATCGACGAGAGCCTGCAACATCTCACGCTCGGGAGCGAACCAGAAGCCTCGGTAGACGAGCGACGCGTACTCCGCGATCAGGCCGTCGCGGATGCGCAGCATCTCGCCGTCCATGGTGAGCTGCTCCACGGCGCGGTGCGCGCGCTGCAAGATGGTGCCGCCGGGGGTCTCGTAGACGCCGCGGGACTTCATCCCGACGAAGCGGTTCTCGACGATATCGACCCGGCCCACGCCATGCTCGGAGCCCAAGGCGTTGAGGTGCTCGAGCAGGGCGAAGGGCTCCATCTCCACGCCGTCCACGGCCACTGCGTCGCCGTCCCGATAGCGCACGATGACATGGCGCGGCGCGTCGGGAGCCGCCTCGGGGGCGCAGCTCCAGCGGAAGATCTCCTCCGGCGCCTCGGCCCAAGGATCCTCGAGGATCCCGCCCTCGTAGCTGATGTGGAAGGCGTTGGCGTCCATGGAGTAGGGCTTCTCCGCCGTGACCTCGATGGGGATCGAGCGCTGCTTGGCGTAGGCGATGCAATCCGTGCGGGAGCGTAGATCCCACTCGCGCCAGGGCGCGATGATCTGGATGTTGGGATCGAGGGCCAGGGCCGTGAGCTCGAAGCGCACTTGGTCGTTTCCCTTGCCCGTGGCGCCGTGGGCGATGGCGTCGCAGCCCTCGGCGTGGGCCGCCTCCATCATGGCCTTGGCGATCACGGGCCGAGCGATCGAGGTACCGAGCAGGTAGTCGCCCTCGTAGACGGCGTTGGCGCGCAACATGGGGAAACAGAAGTCGCGCGCGAACTCCGCGCGCAGATCCGCGATGATGCACTTCTCAGCGCCCGTGGCGCGTGCCTTCTCGTCCAGCCCGTCGAGCTCCTCTCCCTGGCCCACGTCGGCGCAGAAGGCCACGACGGGCACGTCGTACTTCTCCTTCAGCCAGGTGAGGATCACGGAGGTGTCGAGGCCGCCGCTGTAGGCGAGCAGGATGCGTCGGGGCTGTGAGCTGGTCATGGCGGCGAGCTTAATGGCGGCGAGGCCCCGCGCAAGCGCTCTCCTCGGAGCTCGGCGAGCGCCTCAGCGCAGCTCGATGGCGTCGGCGTCCAGAAGCTCCACCAGAGTCTTCAGCACCTCGAGGCGAGGCATGCCGCTGATGTCGATCAGCTGCTCCACGTTGCCCTGCCCGTCCACGCGTGAGAGCAGGAACCCGGCGCGATGGTCCAGGCCGAGCCAGCGGATCTCGCTCGCAGGCACCTTCACGACGGGCACCTGGGCCATGTCGCCCACGCGAGACTCGTAGAGCTGTACCAGCCGCTCCCGGCTGCTGTCCGCGTAGCGGCGCGCCTCGGGGTGCACGTCTTCGTGACCGAGCAGCAATTCTGCGGCCCGCAAGGCGCCGGTGAAATCACCCAAGGCGTAGCGCTCTGCCATCTCGGCAGCCAGGTCGAGGTCGGGCTGAGAGGGCCGACTGCGTTCCACCAGACCGAGGGCACCTCCGTCGCCCACCGGCAAGGCGGGACCGGCCGACGCCGAGCGTGTGGGCGCGGGCCTGGCGGCGCTCGGCGCGTGCACCGGCGCCAAGGGCAACCCGAGAGCCGGAGGCGGGGTCGAGCGGCGCCGGTGATCCAAGGTCCAGGCGTCGCTCGAATCCGCGCTCCGCCGCGCCGGCACGAAGCTGTCGAGATCCAGCTCGAGGGGCGCCTCCTCGGGAGCCTCCGTGGTCTCGCTCGGAGTCGCGGGGGGCTGATGCAATTCGTCCGTATCCAAGGTGAGGGGCTCGAGCTTCTCGTCCTCGGGCAGCGTCAGCGGAGGACCGCTGAAGCCCAGGGTGATGCGGCTCCCGGCGGGCACACGCCGCGCGTCGTCGGGCAAGGCGAGTTCCGCCGCGCTCTCCCCCGGATCGAACTCTTTCTTGCCGCCCCCGGACGACATCAGCCGCTCTTGCCCACCACGCCCTTGAACATGCGTTGAGTGCGCGCCAGCGCGTCGATCTGCTCCTTCAAGCCTGGGACGTCTCCGCGCTCGATCAGCGTGCGCGCGCGCTCCACCACCGTGCGCGCCTTGTCGATGGCGTCGCGGCCGAAGTCGCTGCCGGCGACCACCTGCTCGACCTCTGGGAAGAGCTTCTCGATCTCGTCGATCAAGGTCTCCGCCTCCTGCCGCGCCTTCTCCGTCTCCTCGTCCTCGCGTCGGCCGACGGCGTAGTCGTGGGCGTCCTCCATCATCTCCTCGACCTCGTCCTTGGTCAGGCCGCTCGTCGCCGTGACGGTGATCGACTGCTCGTCACCCGTCTCGAGGTTCTTGGCGTGCACGCTGACGATGCCGTCGGCGTTGATCTCGAAGGTGACGTCGAGCTCGACCTCCCCCGTCTTGGCCTTGCGCAGGCCCGTGAGCACGAACTCACCGAGCAGCTCGTTCTCGTCCGCTCGGCGCGACTCGCCCTGGAGCACCAGGATTTTCACGGCCGTCTGATTGTCACGCACGGTGGTGAAGGTCTGCGTGCGCGAGGTCGGCACGGTGGTGTTCTGATGGATCAGCTCCTCGAAGTAACCGCCCACTACCATGATGCCGAGGGTGTGTGGCGTGACGTCGAGCAGCACCATGTCCATCTCGGGCGAGTCGTCCACCAAGGCCGCGCCCTGGATGCTGGCGCCGAGGGCGACGACCTCGTCGGGGTGCACGCCCTTGCAGGGCTCGCGCTCGAAGAACTCCGACACGGAGCGCTGCACCTGAGGCATGCGCGTCATGCCGCCGACCAAGATCACGTCCTCGATCTCGTCCTTCTCGAGCCCCGCCTCGTCCAGCGTCATCTCGCAGATCTGAGCCGTGCGTTGCACCAGATCGCCCGTGAGATCTTCGAACTGAGCGCGCGTCAGCACACGCTGGAGATGCAGCGCGTCGTTGCGTGCGCTGGAGATGATGAAGGGCAGATTCACCTCGGTCTCGATCACGGCCGAGAGCTCGCATTTGGCCTTCTCGGCCGCGTCCTTGAGGCGCTGCAGCGCCATGCGATCCTGACGCAGGTCGATGTCGTGCTCTTCCTGGAAACCCTGCACCAGCCAGTCGATGATCCGCTGATCGAAGTCCTCGCCGCCGAGGAAGGTGTCGCCCGCCGTGCTGATCACCTTGAACACGCCCGTGGAGCTGATCTCGAGCACGGAGATGTCGAAGGTGCCGCCGCCGAGATCGTAGACCGCCACCGTGCGGTCGATGTTCTTGCCGAAACCATACGCCAGCGCGGCTGCGGTGGGCTCGTTGATGATGCGGATCACGTCGAGGCCTGCGATGGCGCCCGCATCCTTGGTCGCCTGCCGCTGCCCATCGTTGAAGTAGGCGGGCACGGTCACGACGGCCTTGGGCACCTCCACGCCGAGGTAGTCCTCCGCGATCATCTTCATCTCCTGGAGGATCATCGCGCTGACCTCGGGGATGGAATAGACCTTGTCGCGCAACTCGAGGCGGCAATCGCCGTGGGGGCCCTCGACGATGTGGTAGGGCGCCGTGGCGAGGGCGTTCTTGACCTGGGGGCTATCCCACTTGCGCCCGATCAGCCGCTTGGCCGCGTACACGGTGTTCTCGGCGTTGGTGACCGCCTGCCGCTTGGCGATGTGACCCACGAGGCGCTTACCCGCCTCCGTCACGGCGACCATGGAGGGCGTAACCTTGTAGCCACCGCGGTTGGCTATGACGACTGGGGTGCCGCCCTCGACCACGGAGACGCACGAGTTGAACGTGCCGAGATCGATGCCTATGACCTTTTCCATGCCGTCTCCTGGCAGCCTCGCTGCCTGTTCGGTCGGACCCATACTCGCCAGGCGAGATCAGCCCTTGAGCGTACGCAGGAGATTCTTGACGATTTCGCTCTTGGGATCCAGCTTTTGCGCTGCGAGCAATTCGCGGCGAGCGTTCTTCTTCAGATCGATCTGGATGTAGATCTCCGCCAAGGCGATCAGCGGGGCGATCTTCTTGGGTGCCAATCCCTTCGCTTCTTGCGCCAGATCCCTCGCCTCATGCAGCTCGGTCTTGGCCGTCAGCAGCGCGCGTGCCGCGCTCACCAGCGGCCGATAGTCGCCCTCCCGGCCCGCGGCGACCCGCTTCCAAGATCGAGCCGCAGCCTGCCAATTGGTGTGGTCCTCCTCATAGCGTGCCTGCTGCTCATACGAATCCGCGAGCTGCTTCGCGACCCTCTTCTTGATCGAGGCGTGGCGCTCGAGCAGCTCCGCGTCGTTGGGATCGGCGGCCAGCGCCAGTCGCAGGGCGTTCGCCATGCCCACCCAGTCCTTGCGTGACTCGGCCTCGGCCGCCGCCTCGAGCTGACGCGCCTTGATGTCGTCGGTCGCGCCGCGCAGGGCCGCCGCCCCGCGCAGAGAGCGACGCAAGCCTTTGAGGCGCTGCGCCTTGCTGGCAGTCGGCGGCACGGAGCTCTGAGCCTTGCGTGGGGGTCGACTGCTGCCCTTGCCGCCTCGCCCGGTGGCCGCGGCGATCTGACGCGCCATGTAGGCCTTGCGCGCGCGCGCATCCGGCTTGTGGTGAGCGGGCGCGGGCGCCCGAGGCGGGGCAGGCTCGGGAGGCGGATCGCTGGGCGGGAGCTCTTCACCACGCTCGATGGCCTCCGCCTTGCCCTGCGCCACCTCCATCTGCCGCTGGGCACCCTCGGTCTCGGACTTGAAGCCGAGGTAGGCGTCGTATTCACGCCGAGGCTTCTTCTTGCTGAGCACCTCGTAGGCGTCCGTGATGTACTTGAAGACGACCTCCATCTTCGACTTGTAGCTGCCGAGCTCCTTGCCGAAGCGGGTGTCCGGATGGAAGACCTTGGCCAAGGCGAAGTAGGCGTCGCGGATCTGCCGCTTCTCGGCGTCGCGTTCGACTTCGAGCAGCGCGTAGTGGTCGAGTTCTTCGAGACGATAGAAGGTGTCGAGCACCTGACGGCGGCGCTCGGCGTCGAGGGCGACATCTTCCTCCTCGAGTTCGGCGGGATCGTAGAGGGCTCGCGAGGTACCCGGAGGCGGCGGCTTGGTGTGCACGGTGGTGTGGGCCGGGGTCGGTGCAGGGTCTGGGGTCTGGGTCGAGTCGGGGGAGTGTTCGTGACGTTCACGGGGACGCTGCGGCGATGCGGACGCGCCTCCCAGAGCGACCAAGCCGTGACCGGACAGGCTGAGCACGGCGGCCCCCACGTCCGCGGAGCTGAGACCGCAGGCCTCACCCAAGGCTCCGACGTCGAGCACCCCGTCCACACGCGAGTAGATGAAGTACTCCATCGGCGTCAGGGGAAACGCGCCGGGATCGACGCCGTCGACCCGTTCAGGCACACGGTTATGGATGGGACTCGGACTCAAACCCTTCGCAGGCTCCCCGAAACAGAAAGCGTGAGCTTACCCCATCCGAGGCCAGCGGGAAAACTCAGCTACCGCCGGGCCGCTTCAGCTCTCCCGCAGGAGCCACTCGAGCAGGGCCTTCTGCGCGTGCAGGCGGTTCTCCGCCTCGCGCCAGACGCGGCTACGCTCACCGTCGATCACGCTCGCGGCGACCTCTTCGCCACGGTGCGCCGGCAGGCAGTGCAGGAAGATCGCGCGCTCCGCCGCGCGCGCCATCAGCGCGTCGTCGACCTCGTAGCCCGCGAAGGCCTGCATGCGCTTCTTGGCCTCTTCTTCCTGACCCATCGACGCCCAGACATCCGTCGTGACCACGTCCACGCCCTCGCAGGCCTGCTGCGGATCGGTCGTGATAGTGATGGAGCCGCGGCCGAGAGCCTCGGCCTGCGCGAGCACGCTCGGCTCGGGCCGATAGCCCTCGGGACATGCCAGGCGGAGATCGAGCCCCGTGAGACCCGCGGCCAGCATCCACGAGTGCGCCATGTTGTTTCCGTCGCCCACCCAGGCCACGGAGAGGCCGTCGAGCTCGCCGAATTCCTGCTTCAGAGTGAGCAGGTCGGCCAGCAGCTGACACGGATGATAGAGAGCGCTGAGGCCGTTGATCACGGGAATGCGCGAGTCCGCAGCGAGCTCCTCGATGCGCTCGTGACCGAAGGTGCGGTAGACGACGGCGTGCACGTAGCCCGAGAACATGCGCGCCGTGTCGCTCAAGGGCTCACCGCGGCCGAGCTGCGTGTCCTTGGCGATCAGCGTCACGGGCAAGGCGCCGAGCTCGTGGATGCCGACCTCGAAGGAGACGCGGGTGCGGGTCGACGCCTTCTCGAGCAGGATGGCCACGCTCTTGCCCTCGAGGGGCCGGCCGTGCTCCGGTGTGCCACGCAGGCGCTTCATCTCCTCGGCGCGGGTGAGGATGGCGGAGAGGTCGCCGGGCTCGAGGTCGAGCAGGCTCCTGAGGTGGCGGGGCGAAGACATCAGGCGTCCTTTCGGGGAGGGTCGGCGAGCAGGGCGTCGACGATGGCGAGGCCCTCGTCGAGCTCTTCCGGCGTGACGTTCAGGGGCGGCGAGATGCGCAAGACGAAGCCGCCGGCGAGGGTGAGGAGCAGGCCCTTGTCGCGCAGGGCGTGAAGTGTGGCCATGGCGTCGACGTCGTCCGCGAGGGCGAGGCCGCGCAGGAGGCCGCGACCGCGGGCGTCCACGACGCACTCGTGCTTGGCGGCCAGCTTCTCCAGCTCGACGCGGAGGTGCTCGCCCGTGGAGGCGGCGCGCTCGACCAGACCCTCTTGGTCGAAGATGCGCAGAACCGCGAGGCCGGCGGCACAGGCCAAGGCGTTGCCGCCGAAGGTCGAGGCGTGGGTGCCCGGAGGCAGCGCACCCGCGAGCTTCTCCGTGACCGCCATGGCCGCGAGGGGGAAGCCGCCGCCGATGCCCTTGGCGAGGGAGCAGGCGTCCGGGACGACGCCGTACTGCTCCTGCGCCAAGAAGGTGCCCGTGCGACCGTAGCCCGTCTGCACCTCGTCGAAGAGCAGCAGCGCGCCGCGCTCACGGGTCAGCTCGCGCAGGCCCTCCAGATAACCCTCCGGCGGCACGACGAGACCGCCCTCCGCTTGCAGGGGCTCGACCAGGACCGCGGCCGTCTTGTCGCCGACGACCTCACGCATGGCGTCGAGGTCGCCATAGGGCACGAGCTTCACGCCGCCGAGCAGGGGCTCCATGCCCTTGTGATATTTGGGCTGCCCCGTGAGGCTGAGGGCGCCGAGGGTGCGGCCGTGAAAGGACTTCAGCGTACCCACGAGCTCCACGCGCACGGCGTCGCCGAGGCCGTAGTGGTGGTGGCGCGCGAGCTTCAAGAGCGCCTCGTTCGCCTCGGCCCCGCTGTTGGCGAAGTAGACGCGATCGAAGGGCGTGCGCTTGGTGATCTCCGCGGCGAGCTCGATGGCGCGATCGTTGTAGAAGAGGTTCGACACGTGCATCAGGCGCGCCGCCTGCTCCGCGATGGCCTCGGCGAGCTCTGGGTGACAATGCCCCACGCTGAGCACGGCGATGCCTCCGGAGAGGTCGAGGAAGCTGCGTCCTTCGACGTCCTCGACGCGACAACCACGTCCGCGCGTGAGCACAAAGGGTGCGGGCCGATAGTTCGGATAGGCGACCTGCTTGGCCGTCTCCAAGAGTGATGCGTTGTCGGTCATGGTCGACTCCTCGCGCTGAGCGCGCCGGTGGCATAGCACGATTCGCGATGCCGGCTCAGGGAGCGGCCATCGCCTCGAACGTCTCGAACCGGCCGCGGAGGGAGTAGGCGCCGTGTGCGTCGCTGGCCTCGTCGCGAATCTCGAGCGTGCCGGCCCGACTGTCGATGGCGAGCGCAGGGTCTCCACCATCCTCGTGAGTCGCGTCGTCCACGGCCGTCAGCCAACGGGGCTCGCCTGGGTGCACCTCGCATCCCAGGAAGCCGTTGCTCGAGCGTGTCCCATAGAGCACGTGCTCGCCGCAGCGCAGTTCCGCTCGGCACGGATAGAAGAAGCCGGTGGGCCTGTAGCGCACTCGGAGGTCACAGCTCGAGCCCGCGGCGACGCCGTCGAGCCCTTCGCTGGCCTCGACCCGAACGCTAGCGTGAAAGTCCAAGGGCGGGTTCGTGGCCAGCCCGCGCAGGCTGCGTCCGTAGACCGGCGGCTGCGTGTCGCAGGAGAGGGGCGCGCTCTCGATCCACAGGCTAGCGCCTCGCACGACCTTCAAGTCGTCCTCGGGATGGGGCGCGATCTCGAGGTACTGCTCGTGTGCGCGCCCGCGCACGAAGCGCTGCCGAGGCTGAATCGTGCCGATGGCTTCGGTCGCGTTGCCGCGCACGGCCAGCAGGGTCAGCGGCTGGGTCGAGCTGCACACGGGGAAGGTCTGCACCTCGGAGTGGTCGCGGGTGCCGATGCCGCCGAGTAAGCCGCCGACGCCACTGGATGCGGCCTCCTCGAGCCGCGCGCTAGGCACCCAGGCCACGAGCAATGGCTCGCGCCAGCTCTCGAAGACGACGCGGGTGGAGGCTGGGCGCCGCTCGAGCAGACGCGCGTAGGTGTGTCGCCCGAGGGCTCCGTCCCCGACCGACACATCCATGACGGCCAGCACCGGACCACCGGGCGTGGCGCTCAGGCCCAGGACATCGCCGCCGCGAACTCGCAGCAGAGGCGCATCCGGCGCCAAACCCACGGCGTCGCGGGCCGTGTCCCCGTGGCCGGTCAGCCCACCCGTCTGACGCAGACCGAGGCCCGTGCAGGCCAATGAGGCCTCGGGGCGCTGACGAAAGCGCACGTGCGGGAAGAGCGCGTCGACGCCCCGAGGCGACGCGAGCGTGGCTCGAATGCGCCCCGCCTCGAGCGCCTTCAGCAGCGGGGAGAGCCCCGCGGGAGCCAGCACCAGAGGCCCGAAGAAGCTCGCCTCGCGCAGCACCAACGCCCGGCTGCCCAAGCGTCCGCTGAGCTCGAAGCCGGCCACGCGTGCCTGCGCGTCGAGGCGTACGTCCGTCTCGGCTTCGGCGCTCGCGTGCAGCGACGCCGTGACCGCGGCGCGCTTCAGCCACAAGGCCGACCAGCCGCCGCGAGCCGTGGACAAGGCGACCCCGCGGACCTCGCCCGCATACATGCAGCCCGGCGCCTCGGGACCGGTGGACACGACGCGCACGTCCCGGCCCGACGCCGATCGTGCCGGCGAGCCTCCACCGCAGGCGACGCACGCGAGAGTCGCGACCAGGAGCAGGAGCCACCTCATCGCACGATCTCCGTGCCGACGCCGGCGTCGGTGAAGATCTCGAGCAGGATGGCGTGCCGCACGCGTCCGTCGAGAATGTGCGCCTTGTTCACGCCGCTCGCGAGGGCCGCGAGGGCGCAGCGGACCTTGGGGATCATGCCGCCTTCGAGCACGCCCTCGGACTTGAGGGCCTTGGCCTCCTCGAGGCTGAGGGAGCTGAGGACCTCACCCTCGCGCCCGCGCACTCCCTCGATGTCCGTCAGCAGGAGCAGCTTGCGTGCGCCGAGAGCTTCGGCGACGTGACCCGCCACGGTGTCGGCGTTCACGTTCAGGCTCTTGCCCTCCGCGTCGACGGCGATCGGCGCGATCACGGGGATGAAGCCGCCGTCGATCAGGTCGCGCACCACCTGAGGCCGCACGCTCACCACCTCGCCCACGCGCCCCGGATCCACCTCGCGCCCGCTCTTGGTCCGCATCGACTCGACCTTCTTCGCCTGAATGAAGCGATCATCGCGTCCCGTCAGCCCCACGGCGCGCCCGCCATGCTTGCCGATCAAGGAGACGATGCCTTGATTCAGCTTGCCTCCGAGCACCATCTCCACGACCTCCATGGTCTCGTCGTTGGTGACGCGCAGCCCCTCGAGGCGTTCGCTCTGGGCGCCCATGGCTTCCATCATCTCGTCGATCTGCGGCCCGCCCCCGTGCACGACGACCGGGTGCAGGCCGACGTACTTCATCAACACCACGTCCCGGGCGAAGCCGTCGCGCAGCGCCTCGTCGACCATGGCGTGCCCCCCGTATTTGATCACGAAGACCTCGCCGTGGAAGCTGCGGATATAGGGGAGCGCCTCCTGGAGGACGGCGGCCTTGGAGATCAAGTCTTGCATGATGCCAGCGGTATAGCTGCGCTGGCCACGCGACGCACCCGCCGGCTCCAGCGGGTCGAGGCCACTGGAAATCCGCTTGAACATTATACCTAGACACGGTATACCTCATGCCGGTATTGATGGTGCGTGGCGATACGGAGCTTTGGCGATCGGGATACGCGAGCCTTCTTCCTTACCGGGAAGCTGCGCATCGTGGACTATCATCGCTAGAGCCATGCGTGGCGCAGGCAGCACGGAGCAGAGCATGACTCGACGACTGAAGAGGCCGCCCACGACTCCGGGGGAGATTCTGCGCGAGGAGTTCTTGGCGCCTCTCGGGATCACCCAGAGGCAGCTCGCGGATCACATCGGGTGCGACGTAAAGGTGATCAATCGGGTGGTGAATGGCCGCACGAAGATGGGCGTGTCCCTCGCCGTACGGCTCGCCTCCGCGCTGCACACGACGGCCGAATTCTGGCTCAACGCGCAGCGCGCGGTGGATCTCTTCGAGGAGTATCAGCGCTCCTCTAGCCTGCCGGAGCCGATTCGTCCCACGGGCAGCTGAGGGGAGACTCCGCTCGGGCCTCTCTTCGCCAGGTCCATTCGGGCCAGGCGCATGCGCCCCTGGTCGATGAGGGGTGTGGCGCGCGGATAGGTCGACAGCCGTATTCTAAACATGTCAGCTTGAGAACTACTCGATGCGGCCGCCGTGCTGACACGGGACGAGCGTGACATCCTCACATCGGAACTGGACGCGGGCATGGAGACTTCCGACGACGTACGCTTGGCGTGGGTCGCTGAGGCAGTGAGAGACGTCTCGAGCAGCTGGAACGCGGCGAGCTGGAGCTTCTCTCCGCGGCCGACGTGCGAGCCGACATTCAACGCATTCTCGCCGCGGGATGACAGGGGTCGCGTGGTTGAGGCCCGCAGCCGCTGAGTATGCAGAAGCCGTGCGCTGGTACGACACGGTCTGTCGGCCTGGGCGCAGGCGTTCGCCGAAGACCTCGAAGCGCGACTGGCGCGCGCCCTCGAATTGCCAGGAGCGGCATGGCCGCACCGCGCATGCGACGCTCCCACCGGCTCAGAGCGGGGGGCGGAATCGCGACTTCTTTTGGAACCTTTCTGCACACTGGGGGGCTGCTGGCT
The DNA here is from genome assembly GCA_013151775.1 of Deltaproteobacteria bacterium. Lineage (GTDB taxonomy): Bacteria > Myxococcota_A > Polyangia > Polyangiales > Houyiibacteriaceae > JAADHO01. Next base: position 15,160 of record JAADHO010000146.1, read on the forward strand.
TCTAGTTGCGGATCTGGGGTATCCTCATTCGCCATGAAGTCCACCTCGCACTATCTGTTCCTTTTCTGCCTGATGGCATCTGGCATCGCCTGCGGCGGCGACGATGTATCCGGGGGCCCTTGCACCGTTGCTTCCGGTTGTGACTCGGACACGATGTGTGTCGATGCCAGCTGCGTGTCCAGGCTTGACGCGGCGCCCTCGGACGCTTCCAGCCAGCCCGACGCAGCACCTTCGGACGCTTCCAGCCAGCCCGACGCAGCGGGTCCCATCGGAGCTGAAAGCGGGGGCAGTCCTGCACTGTCATGGTTTGCCAATACTGGGCTGCACCACGGTGGCACTTTAGTTGTCTCTACTGATGGCACGAATGACTTCGGAACTAAGACACAGGCAGCAGCGACTCTTTGGGACTATGGCCAGACTATTTATGAGAATGGCATTTTCAATTCGCATCACCAGGGACAGCCAGACGGTTTCAGAATAAACCGACCTAACGTTGACCCCGACTCCATTTGGGGAAAGGCATCTGTAGAATCTGCACCCACAGACCGTCAGTACCTAGGGACCACCCGGCTCAGAAATCAATTTGATATGCGCCATCCTCGGATCACTGCACGATACTATATGGACAGGTCGGCTGACCTTACTACTCCAAAGATGACAAATGTATTCATAGGATGGCCCGTAGCAAACGGCGGCACAGATACAACAGGGAAACCACACAAGATATACGTGAGGTGGTGGGCGAAGGAGTACTTCCCGATGGCTGAATGGCGGTCCATAGCCTATTCTTCAATAGTGGGTACGCCGATAGGTGGAGAAGTAGATGCACAAGGAGTTTACCAGCTAGGAGAACTGGTTCGAATTGAAAGCGGGACAAACACAGACTACATATACGGCATTCTGTCTTCAGCAACCTCAGGCAGGGTGGAGTTGACTACTGGTTATATGTTTGAGATGCCACCGCCTTTTTCGGACCATCGATATGCTTCCATCCAGGCCGCAGAACTTTCTAATGCAGTAATCCGAGGCATGACATCTGGAGCCGTGATTCAGCTTCCAAATATCGCAGATCAAGTCGGCCCTTCCTCATCCAAGATACTCAGAATGTGGGATAACGTTGATGGTCGAAATTGGAGAACTAGCTGGTCAACAAACTCGACCATTATCGGAGGTAGCAACCTTCAATCCAACTTGGACTATCCGTTTTATACCACAGCGCCGAGATATCGGTTGCATGAATTCTACGTGGACGCTGTGGACAGCTCTAACGTTACTTCTCAATCTTTTGTTGATGGCATATCAGGCATGAGCAGCGATCCGTTCACAGGCTCACAAACTGTTCACTATGATGCAGCACGTGGTTTTTCGATTGCGCTTTTAGGAGTTGACAGCAACGTTGACACCGATCGCACCAATGGCTCCTTTTGCGAGATTTATCAGGACTCAACGCCTCAGCGCGTCGTGTTCGCTGCAGAATCCACATGGGCCGCCAGGACGTCTGATGAGATTCAAAGAACTACGGAGTGGAGTCCCACGAGTATAACTGTGGAAATAAACCAAGGTGCATTTGACTCTTTGCATGGCAAATACATGTATGTAGTGGATTCCAACAACCAACCAATTAATACAACTGGCATCCTACTATGAGCGCGCCAAGAAAGGGGACAGTACGTGGTACCCCGTGAAGAGCGGGGGCGCGTTCGGTGCGACGTGAAGGCGGTCAATCGGGTAGTGAACGGCCGCACGAAGATGAGCGTGTCCCTCGCCGGACGGCTCGCCTCCGCGCTGCACACGACGGCCGAATTCTGTCTCAACGCGCAGCGCGCGGGGGATCTCTTCGAGGAATATCAGCGCTCCTCTAGCCTGCCGAAGCCGATTCGTCCGACGAGCAGCTGAGGAGAGACTCCGGTCGAGCGTCTCTTCCCTGGATCCATTCGGGCCAGGCGCATACACCTGGGCGCGTTGACACCCCCGGCGGGCGTCCTTAGCTTGCGCGCCCTACCTGGACCGAGGCCCCATGACCGCTCAATTCCGCTCCACCACCATCATCGGCGTGCGCCGCGACGGTCAGTCCGCCATGGCGGGCGATGGGCAGGTCTCCCTCGGGCAGACGATCATGAAGGGCCACGCGCGCAAGATTCGTCTGATCGCCGACGGGCGCATCGTCACGGGCTTCGCGGGCGCCAGCGCCGACGCCTTCACGCTGCTCGAGCGCTTCGAGGGCAAGCTGAAGGAGCATCGCGGGGGGCTGAGGCGCGCCGCCGTCGAGCTGGCCAAGGACTGGCGCACGGATCGCTACCTGCGGAAGCTCGAGGCCATGCTGATCGTCATGGACAACGAGCACACCTTCGTCCTCAGCGGCACGGGGGACATCATCGAGCCTGACGAGGGCGTGGTGGCCATCGGCTC
>JAADHO010000146.1:17596-21674 GCA_013151775.1 Deltaproteobacteria bacterium
GCGCTGCTGCGACACACGGACAAGAGCGCGCGTGAGGTGGCCGAAGAGGCCCTGCGCATCGCCTCCGAGATCTGCGTCTACACAAACGACGAGATCCTCGTCGAGGAGCCGTCGCGATGAGCACCACCGACAGGGCCTTCACGCCGCGGGAGACCGTGGGCGAACTCGACCGCTACATCATCGGCCAAGACAAGGCCAAGCGCGCCGTGGCCGTTGCCCTGCGCAACCGCTGGCGCCGGCAGCAGGTGCCGGAGCCCCTGCGCGACGAGATCGCGCCCAAGAACATCATCATGATCGGGCCCACCGGTGTGGGAAAGACGGAGATCGCGCGGCGCCTCGCCAAGCTCTCGCGCGCGCCCTTCGTGAAGGTCGAGGCGTCGAAGTTCACCGAGGTCGGCTACGTCGGCCGCGACGTGGAGTCGATGATCCGCGACCTACTCGAGGCCGCGATCCAGATCGTGCAGGCGGAGGAGGTCGAGCACGTCCGCGTGAAGGCCGAGGAGCGCGCCGAGCAGCGCCTGCTCGAGCTGCTGAGCCGCCCGACGCCCGACGCCGACGCGCCTCCGCCTCCACCCGCCCCGCCCGCGTTCGGCCCCTTCGTCGTCGGTCCGGGCGGACAAACGCAGCGCGCCCCGACTCCGAAGCTGCCCGAGGCGGAGCTCGACGAGCTGCGCAAGCAGCTGCGCAAGGGAGAGCTCGACGATCGTGAGGTGGAGCTCGAGGTCGCGGATCAGGGCAACCCCTTCATGACCATCTTCGGCAACCAAGGCATGGAGGAGATGGAGGTCAACCTGCGGGACATGCTCTCGCAGCTGCCCGGCTTCCAGGGCAAGACCAAGCAGCGGCGCGTCAAGGTCCCGGAGGCGCGAAAGCTGCTCGAGCAACAAGAGGCGGCGCGCCTGGTGGACTCGGACCGCGTGGTTCGCGAGGCACGCAAGCGCACGGAGCAGTCGGGCATCGTCTTCCTCGATGAGATCGACAAGGTCGCCGGACGCCAAGCCGGCGGCGGACCCGACGTCTCGCGCGAGGGCGTGCAGCGGGACCTCCTGCCCATCGTCGAGGGCTCGACCGTGAGCACGAAGCACGGGCCGGTGAAGACCGATCACATCCTCTTCATCGCAGCCGGCGCGTTCCATGTCTCGAAGGTCTCGGATCTGATCCCGGAGCTGCAGGGGCGCTTCCCGATCCGCGTCGAGCTCGAGTCGCTCGAGAAGGGGGACTTCGTGCGCATCCTGACCGAGCCGAAGAACGCGCTCACGCGTCAATACGAGGCGCTGCTCGCGACCGAAGGCGTGGATTTGAAGCTCGAAGAGAGCGCCATCGAGGCCATCGCGACCTACGCCTTCGAGGCCAATCAGCGGGCCGAGAACATCGGCGCGCGCAGGCTCCACACCATCATGGAGGCGCTGCTCGAGGAGATCTCCTTCAGCGCGCCCGAGAAGCCCCCGGCTGCCTTCGTGATCGACGGCGACTACGTGAAGAGCGCCCTCGATCCGATCCTCGGCGACCAAGAACTCGCGCGCTACATCCTCTGAGCAGACAGCCGGCTGATCAGCCGGGCAAATCGGGCTCGTCGCTGCCCGCCTTGGCCAGCGGGTGCGCGCCGTCGTAGACCTGCATCAGGCGGTCGACGCTGACGTGGGTGTAGCGCTGTGTGGTGGAGAGGCTCGCGTGGCCCAAGAGCTCCTGGATCGCGCGCAGGTCGGCGCCGGCGTCGAGCAGATGCGTGGCGCAGCTGTGGCGCAGCGCGTGGGGGTGGAGATCTCCGCGACCGGTGCCCAGAGCGCCGTAGCGTCGGACGACGTTCTGCACTTGGCGGACCGAGAGGCGCGTGCCGCGCACGCCGAGGAAGAGCGCCTCGGCGTGTTGCGCACCGGTCTTGGGGTGGCGACAGTGGGGACGCTCCGTGAGCCACGACTCCAGGGCACGCAGGCTCGCCGCGCCCAGAGGCACGAGTCGCTCCTTGTCGCCCTTGCCCACCACCCGCGCCTCGTGGCGGATCAGGTCGAGGCGCGCGACGTTCAGGCCGCAGAGCTCGCTCACGCGCAGGCCGCTTCCGTAGAGCAGCTCGAGCATGGCCGCGTCACGGGTCGCGAGCCGCGCGTCCCTCGCGTGATCTTCCGCGGGCGCCTCGACCACGCGCTCCGCCTCCGTCGCGGTCAGGAACTGCGGCAGCGGACGCTTGAAGCGCGGGGACTTCAGGCGCGCCAGAGGGTTGTCGCGCACCACGCCGCGCCGCAGCAGGTGGCGGTAGAAGGCGCGCAGGGCCGAGAGCTTGCGGGCGAGCGTCGCGGGCTTGCGGCCTTCGAAGAGGGTCGCGAGCCAGGCGCGGGCGGCGGCGACGTCGAGCCGAGCGGCGTCCGAGGGCAGCGCGTTCGCGCGCACGAACTCGGCGAAGGCCAGCAGGTCCCTGCGGTAGGTGGTGAGCGTGCGAGGCGAGGCCCTGCGCTCGAACTCGAGCGCGTGCAAGAAGTCGTCGATCTGCGCTGCGAGCGGGTCAGCCACGACGCCAGACTAGCGTGAGTCGGGCGAAGCCTCCGCATTGTCCGCGCTGGGCGGCGTGACCTCTCGCCCGTCGAGGGCCGCGAGCCACGCCTCGAGGGCGCGCTGCGCCAGACGCTCTCGCTTGAGCTTGCGGCGCATGCGCCGGCCAGGCAGCGCGGGGAACATGCTCCAGATCACGTTCGAGGGTTGGTAGTCGGGGACCTGCTTGCGGGTGTGACCCCAGAGCGCACCCAAGGCCGTCTCGGGCGGAGGCCGCAGCGCCGGCTCGCCCCGCAGCTCCCGCGCCAGCGCGATGCCCACGCTGAGGCCCGAGGCCGCGCTCTCGATGTAGCCCTCGACGCCCGTGATCTGCCCGGCGAGGCGCACATTGGGCAGAGCGCGCAGACGCAGCTCGTCGTCGAGCACCTGAGGGGCGCGCACGAAGGTGTTGCGATGCAAGGTGCCCAGGCGCAGAAATTCGGCCGACTCGAGGCCGGGGATCATGCGCAAGACGCGGCGTTGCTCGGGCCAGGTCATGCGCGTCTGGAAGCCCACCAGGTTGTAGGCCGTGGGCGGATCGTCCTCGGCGCGCAGCTGCACCACGGCGTAGGGGCGCTCCCCCGTGTGGGGGTCCACGAGCCCCACGGGCTTCATGCAGCCGTGGGCCAGGGTCTCCGGGCCGCGCTCCGCCACCACCTCCACCGGCAGGCAGCCCTCGAAGAAGCGAGGCTGCTCGAAGTCACGCGCCGGGACCTTCTCCGCCTCGACCAAGGCGCGGATGAAGGCGTGGTAGCCCTGCTCGTCGAAGGCCGCGTTGAGGTAGGCGTCGTCCCCGCCCCGGTCGTAACGCGAGGCACGGAAGACGCGCTCCATGTCGAGGCTCTCGAGGCTGACGATGGGCGCGATGGCGTCGTAGTAGGCGACGCCGGCCTCGCCCACGACCTGCTCCAAGTCGGCCGCCAGCGCGTCGGATGTCAGCGGCCCCGTCGCCAGCACGACCTGCCCAGTTCGCGGCAGCGTGGTGAGCTGCTCGTTCACGACCTCGATGCCGGGATGCGCCTGAATCCGGCGCGTGATCTCGGCGCTGAAGCGCTCACGATCGACGGCGAAGGCTCCGCCGGCGGGCACCCGGGTCTCCTCCCCCACGGCCATCACCAGAGAGCCCGCGCGCTTCATCTCTTCCTTCAAGAGCCCCACGGCGTTGGCCAGGGCCGCGCCGCGGAAGGAGTTGGAGCAGACGAGCTCCGCCAGACCATCGCCCTGCTGCGCCGGCGTGCGCGCGGCGGGCTTCTGCTCCACGAGCGTGACCGCCACACCTCGCTCAGCGAGCTGAAACGCGCACTCCGTGCCCGCCAGACCACCACCCACCACCGTCACGGATTCCATCGGAGGCGTATAGCCCAGGCCCGAGTCCACGCCACGCGGCTGCTCGCCGAACTCAGCGGCGAAGGCGCACGTAGGAGCCGAAGCGCTCATCTGCGTAACCGCCGAGCAGCAGCGCGAAGAGCGCTCGCGAGATGCGCGCGGCGGGCCACTCGAGGCTGCGGGCGAGGCGGTCGGGGGAGATGGGCGTGGCGCCGAGGGCGCCGAGGAC
>JAADHO010000423.1 GCA_013151775.1 Deltaproteobacteria bacterium
CGACGCACGCTGCGCGGGACAAGTCCCGCGCGCCACGGACGGGTAGGATCATGCTCTACCGGGGGCACCAGCCCCTACTATGGGCATCCGCGCCCAGTGAGGGGGCGCCGGCTTGCTCGCGAGAGCAGCAACCCGTACGACTCGCGGCCATGGCCGAGGTCCTCTTCGTCTCCAAGCCCGTGGTGCCGCCGTGGCACGACAGCAGCAAGAACCTGGTCAAGGATCTGGCCTGCGCCATGACGCGTCACACGCCGCTGGTGATGGGGCGTCGCGGGCTGTCGAGCGCCCTCGATTTGGTGGAGGCGCTGCCCGTCTATCGCCGCGCCGGCGGCTTCGCCCCGGGGCTCGTGGATCAGCTCGCGGTGTTCCAATGCCTGCTCTCATCTAGGCGGGGCGCCCTGTGGCATTTCTTCTTCGCGCCGAACCCCAAGAGCTCCATGGCCGGTCGTCTGGCCGCGCGTGTGCGCGGTCGCAAGAGCGTCCACACGGTGTGCAGCGCCCCACGCGAGGACGCGGATCTGTCTCGCGTGCTCTTCGCGGACCTGACCGTCGTGCTCTCACGCGCCACGGAGGTCAGGCTCTTGGAGAGCGGCGTCGACCCCGGGAGGCTGCGGCGGATTCCCCCCGCGATCGTCCCGCTCACTCCGCCCGGAGACTCGCAGATCCTGCGTCTGCGAACGCAGCTGGGCCTGCCCGAGGGGCCCCTCTACGTGTTCCCCGGCGACCTGGAGTTTGGGGTCGGGGGTCAGCTCGCCGTGGAGTGCTTGGCCGCACTGCCCGACGCACATCTGGTGATGGCGTGCCGCGCCAAGACCGCAGCCGCCGCCTCGGCCGAGGCGCAGCTGAGGCTTCGCGCCCAGAGCCTGGGCCTCGAGTCGCGCATCACCTGGGTGGGCGAGACGCCGCGGATTCACGACTACCTCGCCTGCGCCGACGTGGTGACCCTGGTCAGCGAGACCCTCTACGCCAAGATGGACTACCCCCTGGTGCTGCTCGAGGCCATGAGCCTCTCGCGCCCCGTGCTCGTCGCCTCGGGGACGCCGGCCGCCGAGCTGGCGCGCCCGGGAGGCTGCGCGGCCGTGGCGCCCGAGAGGGACGCGATGCTCGAGTCCCTAGGCGAGCTCTTGGGAGACGCTGGGGCGAGAGATCAGGCGGGTAGGGCGGCGCGCGAGTACGTGCTAGAGCAGCACGCCCCGGCAGCCATGGCGGCGGCCTACGAGGCGCTCTACGACGAGCTCCTGGCGTGAGAAGGTGAGCATGAGCAGCGACGCGGCCCAGGCCTATTACGACGACTTCAGCGGCTGGTACGAGCGCGAGCGCGCCCGCGGCTACCACGCCATGCTCGACGACATCGAACTCTCCGTGGCCACGCCCTTGGCGCGCGGCGGGCGCGTGCTCGAGGTGGGCTGCGGCACGGGTCTGATCCTCTCGCGCCTGGCCGAGGTCGCGGCCCACGCGTCCGGCGTGGATCTGTCTCCGGGCATGCTCGCCGGGGCACGCGAGCGCGGCCTCGACGCCTCCCTCGCGTCCGCCACGGCGCTACCCTTCGCCGACGACACGTTCGATCTGGTGTGCAGCTTCAAGGTGTTGGCGCATGTGCCGGACATCGCCGGAGCGCTGGCCGAGATGCTGCGGGTCACGCGTCCGGGCGGGCGTGTGCTGGCCGAGTTCTACAACCCCTTCAGCTTGCGCTACATCGCCAAGCGCCTGGCGGGGCCGGGCAAGATAAGCGACGGCCGTACGGAGGCGGACGTCTACACGCGCTGGGATTCGCCCCTGGTGATCCCCCGCCTCTTGCCGCCGCGCGCTCGGCTGGTGGACTACCACGGCGTGCGCGTGCTGACGCCCGCGGCCTTCATGCATCGCCTACCTCTGGTGGGCCCGCTCCTAGGCCGCGCCGAGCAGCTCAGCGTCCACTCTCCGCTGCGCTACTTCGGGGGCTTTCTGGTGGCCGAGCTTTCGAAGCTCCCCGGCTGACGCTCGGGGGGCGCGCCGGCTTGTCAGCCCTCGACGGGGCAGGCTATAGAAACGCATGCCCCAAGGCGTCACATCGGCCCAACTGGAGGCGCTCCGGCTGCGCGCGGAGCGGGCCCTCGGGGCGGGTGACACCGAGCGACAGCACGAGGCCCTGGAGGAGCTGCTCGCCTCCGCGCCCGAGGCCGGCGACGACGCCATCTTCGCCCACCGGCACCTCGGCGAGTCCTTGCTCGAGACGGACCCATGGCGGGCGGCGCTGCACCTGCGCCACGTGGTGCGCGCAGAGCCTCGAGATGACGTTGGTCACGCGCTCTTGGGTCTCAGCCATGCCCTGCTCGGAAACTACCGCGCCAGCGTCGGCTGCTTCCGGCGGGCGCTGTCGCTGGCGCCCAAGAACGCCTTTTACGAGCACAACCTCGGGCACATCCTCGACCTTGGCCTCGACCGCCCCTCGGCCGAGCCACATCTGCGGGGCGGCCGCGAGAGCTCGCCCGAACACCACGAGATCATCGCCTCCCACGCCCACTGCCTGGCGCGCCTCGGGCGCTTCGACGAGGCCCGCGGCGCCATCTCGCAGGCGATCGCGCTGCGCCCGAACCACCCCGGTCACCGGGCCCTGTCGCGCTGGATCGCCTCGGGGGCGCCACCTTCGAGCGACCCCACGGGTTCCGATACGCCGAGCGCCGAGCGCGTGACCTCGGACTCGGCGGATCCCGTCGAACGGGCCATCGCCTGGGGCATGACCTTGGCTGAGGCCAGCCCGAGGGACATCGCCCGCGCCCAGTCTCTGTGGACGGCCTTCCGGGCCCAGGGCCCTGCGCGGGTGCGCAAGCCGGAGGTGCTCGCGGCCGCCGTGGACTATGCGCTGGCCTGCGTGGTCGACGGACATCGCATCGAGCGCCTGCGCTTCGCCGAGCACTACGGGGTGTCCACCTCGGCCCTCTCGGCGCGAGTTCGTCAGCTGGTGAGCAGTCTCGGGTTGGTCGAGTCGGACCCACGTTTTTCCGCGTAGAGCCTCGTGCTCACCAGCTAAAGCCCTAGCGTTTCCTCAGAAGCAGGCGAAGGCAGCGCAATCGGTCGTCGCGAGGACGCAGGGAACGACCGTCGACGGGCCGAGGCGGGCGCAATCGCTCAGGCAGCCGGGATTCGCCGCGGGTGGGAAGTTGGTGGGGCAGACGACCTCTGCGTGGGCGCAGGCCGCCGCGCAATCCGGAGCGCCCGAGTCGGCGGTCGTGCCCGAGTCGGTGGCTGCGTCGGCGGTCGTGCCGGAGTCGGTGGCTGCGTCGGCGGTCGTGGCTGCGTCGGCGGTGGAGCCGGAGTCGGTGGCTGCGTCGGCGGTCGTGCCGGAGTCGGTGGCTGCGTCGGCGGTCGTG
>JAADHO010000379.1 GCA_013151775.1 Deltaproteobacteria bacterium
CTCGCGGAGCTCGAGACCGCTGCGCCTGCTGCTGCTCCTCGGCCTCGCGGCGATGCTCGCCTCCCGGAGACGCATGGGGCGCTGAGTCGAGTAGAGCCTCAGACCTTCCCCGACCCCATTCGCGGCAGCTCTCCGCGGGCTACTTCGCCGATCCCAAGGCCTTCGAGGCGCAAGTCGGCGCGATGTGAGTCGGCGTGATAGACACTCGGGAGATCCACTTCGACGCGGAGACATGTGCATGAGCAGAGTTCTGATCGTAGGTAGCAATCGCGGCATCGGCCTCGAGTTGACGCGGCAGCTTGCCGCGCGCGGCGACGAGGTGTTGGCGGCCTGTCGCAAACCATCGCCGGAGCTCTTGGCGCTCGGCGTGGAGGTGATCGAGGGCGTCGATGTGCGTGAAGACGCCGGCGTGACGAGGTTGCTGGAGGCCATCGGCGAGCGTGACCTCGACCTCGCCGTGGTGGTCGCGGGTGTCCTGACTCGGGTCGACCTCGACGACCTCGACTTCGACGTGATGCGCGCGCAGTTCGAGGTGAACGCGCTCGGACCGTTGCGCGTCGCCGCGGCTCTGCGACCTCGCCTCTCCCGCGGCTCGAAGCTCGCCTTGATCACGAGCCGCATGGGCTCCCTCGCGGACAACACCTCCGGCGGCCACTACGGCTACCGCATGAGCAAGGCGGCGCTGAACATGGCGGGCCGCTCCTTGTCCGTCGACCTGCGCGCGGACGACGTGACCGTGCTGCTCCTGCATCCGGGCTTCGTGCGCACGGAGATGACGGGGCATCAAGGCCTGATCGACGTGAGCGAGTCCGCCGCGGGCCTGCTCGAGCGCATCCACGCGCTCGGTCTGGAGGAGACGGGCAGCTTCTGGCACGAGAGCGGCGAGCGCCTCGAGTTCTGACTTTCGTCTCCTGGCTTTGCCCTCCGGCGAATTGCCATGGCAGCTGAGTCGAGCGCTCGAGCTCAGAGTCGGACGCCGTCGAGCTCTCGGACTTCGCACACGGACTGCCCGCACGCGCTCTCCATGGCCGCTCGACAGGCCTGCAGGCGCGATGGTCCGTTTGCTGCCGCGCGTACTTGGCGCACGCGGGTGAGCTCGACGGTCACTTGCGTCTCGTCGGTCCTCGCGCCGTTCGCCAACGACACGCTCGAGCTGCGTCGGACCACGTGGATGGTGAAGCCCTCGCTGTCGGCACAGCTCGCCTCTCCGAGCGCGTGGCAGGCCTGCGCTCGCCCGACAGCGACCGCTGCTTCGAGGCTCGGCCCCTCACCGGTCCCGGTGCTGGGCTCGCCCTGCGCGAACGCGACGACTAGCTCGCATCGGCGCTCCTCGCCCTCGATGTCGGGCGGGTTGGGGGCGGCGGGTGACATGAGCGCCGCCAACTCCACTCCGTCCACGTTCAGCACGGGCGGGGTGCCAAAGGGGCCTTGCGCATCGGCGCGTGCTCGCGCGGCGGCCCGACGACAGGCCTCCGCGTGCGTCTCGGCGGAGGCGGTCGCCTGTGCGCTGACGTGGCGCTCGCCGTGGGTGACCGCTGTCGGGGTCGCCGGCATCGGTGCCGGGTATGAACCCAAGGTGACCGTGCACGAGACGTCTCCGTTGCCGACCGTCTGGCCTTCGGGCGCTTGCTCGACCTCCGCTGGGGCCGCGGGCCTTGGCGTGGTGGACCCGGTCGATGCGACGGGGCCACACGCTACCGTGCACATGGCCGAAGCGAGAAGGCATGCCATGCGGATGGGCCTCAGTAACTTTTTCATGATCACCATCGCTGGATTCGGGCATACCACAGCTCGCGTCAGCGCGTGGTGAGTGTCACTCGCCGAATCAACTCTTCGGACGCTCGCGCACGAGGCCGTAGCTCTTGAGCCGTCGCCAGAGCGTATTCTCACCGACGCCGAGCGCCTTGGCGGTGGCCTTGCGGTTGTCGCCGAGGCGCTCGAGGGTCGCGATGATGTGTCGGCGCTCGACCTCTGCGAGCGTGAGGATGGGCGAGTCCTCGCCCGGTCGCGTGCGCGACGGGCGGGACCTCGACGCTCGGCATCCTCGGGATCGTCGTCGGCGTGCTCGTACTCGGTCGCGTGTTCCGCGCGATCCGAGATCGCTTGCTAGCGAGGCGTGTCGACGCCGCGGATTGAGCCGGTCGACCTCCACAATGGAGCTTTTCGAGTCCTCCATCTTGGGAATGATGCTTCGCCGACCCAAGAGACCTGCGCGCGGACGACGTGACCGTGTTGCTGCTGCATCCGGGCTTCGTGCGCACGGAGATGACGGGGCATCAGGGCTTGATCGACGTGAGCGAGTCCGCCGCAGGCTTGCTCGCGCGCATCGACGCGCTCGGTCTGGAGGAGACGGGCAGCTTCTGGCACGAGAGCGGCGAGCGCCTCGAGTTCTGACCTTCGTCTCCCGGCTTCGCGGGAGCTCAGAAGTCGCCCGAGTTGGACGTCGCGCAAGACGAAGGGCAGCCCGCTGCAGACGGATCCGCGGTGCAGCGCGCGGTGCAGTAGGCGGAGCGCTTGAACACGAGCTCGGCGCCTGCGGCACCATCGACCACGTCGCATTCGATGCTCATGCCCGTGACGCTCATCTCTCCATATCCACCGGAGTCGAGCAGCTGCTGCGAACAGGCGCCGTCGGTGCTGAACCAGCTCGGGAGCGGAGGGAATTCCTGCTCCACGCCGCGGGCCGCGTACCAGTCTTCCGTACACGAGCGCGCGACCGTGCAGTCCGACGTCGAGGGCGCGTCGGGGTCGCCGGCCTTCACCGTCATACAGAGCCGATAGCGTCCTTCGCAGTCGACGGTGAGCCTATTGGTCGACCAGTCCGTGCCAGGTTGGGGTGTCGGTGGTGGTGACGAGCTAGGCGCCTGAGCTGGGCAGCGAGGAGTTCCGCCGGATAGATAGCTCGACACACCGTAGGCGCCTGAACCTGGATAGAGCGCGAAGCAGATATTCGTCGAGTCCACTACCCAGCTGCCGGCGGAGAAGCATTGGCAGGCGGCCGGGCCGAGGCCCATGGTGGGGTCTGGGAGCAGGGCGCCAGCGCACGCGCTCCAGCGCCCGGATCCGTCGGGTGAGGCTTCGCAGCGCGTCGTCCCGTCCACGCACCAGCCTCGATCACGGTTCACGCGTCGACCGGGCCAACAGGAAGCCATCGTACCCACGGGCTCGCAGGGGCAGCCTTGTTTGTGGTTGTCGTCGGGACAATCCAGGGTGCCACCCGGTGGGGTGAGGGGCACTCCCATGCCTCCATCTTCGAGACACTGCGCGGGTGGCGGGTCATCGCCGAAGGAGGGCGAGGTGGATGCGCAGCCGCGCGCCGCGTCACAGCTGGCGTCCGCGGGGCACAGCCCGTCGTCGGCGACGTAGAAGCACTCGCCGGACACACAGCGTCCCGGGGCGCAACGAATCGTCCCCACGCACTCGGAGTCGAGCGCGCATGGCGGCGGCGTACAGGCCGCGCCTTCGCCCGCGTCGCAGGCGGGATCGACGCAGCGCCCGGCGCGGCAGGTGCTGAGTTCCGCGGGATCTCCCGTGCCGGGACAGGACACTCCCACGCAGTCGCGCGTGATGGACACGAAGATCCCCACGTCCCCTCGAACGCGAACCGCGGTCAGGCGGTCAGCTACGACCACGCCCGTCGCGTCGAGCAGCGAGACTCGGACCCAACGCGTGCCGGGCCGCACATCTGAGAACTCGGCAACCCGAGTGCCGCGGATGAAGTCTTGGTCACTCGTGGCGAAGATCTGAGCCCGCTCATCCCCCGAGTCGCCGGGACGCAAGCGCGCCTCCGCGAAATCGGCGCGCACGCCGACGAAGTCGACACCGGGCTGAAGGTCCGTGCGCACGTCTACGAGTAAGGTCGCGCGCCCGGAGCCGCAGGCCGCGAGCAGGAGGCAGATGGCCGTCAGCGAAGCTCGGGTCATGTACTCCATCGAGTGATGCCTCGAGTGTATCCAACGCTGCTGCCAGCTGCATCTTTCCGTTGCACGAATCAACGTGCCACGGCTCAGCAGGGACAGCCCGCGACGCAGCCGTCGGGAGCGCAGCCGCCTCCGGCGCAGATGCCGGGGCAGCTCCCGACCAAGTTGCAGGAGTTGCCGTCGGTGCTGCGCGAGCAGGATCCCGATTGGGAGCTCGCGCTGCTGCCGCAGCTGCCCGCCGCGCAGACATGAGTCGTGACGCTGCGGCTGCGCCGGCCCGTCGTGTCGCAGGTGCTCGCGTAGCCGCCACAGGCGCTCCAGCTGCCGTAGCTCGTCGCGCCGCAGTCCACGTCCGTGGCGCAGGCGTCGCAGGCGCGCGCCGTCTCGTTGCAGAAGCGCGCGCACGGTGGGCTCGCGTGGGCGGAGCAGCTACCCGCGGCGCACGTGTCGCTGCCGTTGCACCAGACGCCGTCGTCGCAGGTCGCGCCGACGCAGTCGGAGTCCGCGCAGTCGACGAAGCCGTCGCAGTCGTCATCGACGCCGTCCATGCACGCCGTCTCCACCGCGGGGCAGCCCGGTCCCGTGTCCGGCGCTCCCGTGTCCGGCGCTCCCGTGTCCGGCGCTCCCGTGTCCGGCGCTCCGGTATCCGCGGGGCCCGCGTCCATCGGGCCTGCGTCCATCGGGCCCACGCCGCCATCTTCGGGCCGCGCGACGCAGCCGAGCACGGCGTCACACGTCTCAGAGGAAGCGCAGAGAGCGTCGTCCGGTGCGTTCAGGCACTCGCCCTCGACGCACACTCCGCGCGCACACGCCAGCGCGCCGCCACACTCCGCGTCCGTCGTGCAGTTCGCCGGATCGCAGCTCGCGGCGCCGTCGACGCCGCAGGCTGGATCCACACAGCGTCCTCCGCTGCAGGTCGTTCGCTCAGGCGCGTCGGAGGGCGCGGGGCAGACGACGCCGGCGCACTCACGCGTGATCACCACCGTGACTCCCACGTCTCCGCTCACCCGCACCAGCGTGACGCGGGACGCCGTCACCTCTCCCGCGACGTCTACCAGAGAGACGCGCAGCCAACGCGTCCCCGGCGTCACCTCCCCGAACTCGGCCACCCGCAGGCCGTCCACGTAGTCCTGATCCGAGCGCGCGAGGAGCTCCGCTCGCAGCACACCCGAACCGAGTCGGGTCTCCGCGTACTCCGTGCGCACACCGACGAAGTCCACGCCGGGCCTCAGGTCCGTGCGCAGGTCCACCAGCAGGCGCGCGCCCGACGAGCTGCATCCGGGCAGCGACGCGGCGACGAGCGCGCCGACGCAAACCCAGCTCGCGAGTCTTCCCATGCGCAAAGTCTAGGCGCTTGCGCGTCTACGCAATAGCCCCCCCACGCCCCTGACAGCGTCCGGACGACCCGGTCCCTCGGGCGCCGCGTTGACAGCCTAGGGCAGAACTACTATCGAGGGTCGTGGTTAGGTTTTCCGCTCTCCAAGGAGTCGCTCGGTGAAAGTGAAGGGCATTCGCATTCGGCCAGAGCACGCGGGCATCCGCTCTTCGCTCTTCGATCTCGAGGCCGACATCATGCAAGTCGTCTGGCGCGAAGGCTGGACGGGCTTTTCCGTTGGCCACGTGCACGAGCGGCTCGAGGCGGAGCGCGACATCGCCTACACGACCGTGATGACCACCGTGAGCCGGCTCTTCGACAAGGGCCTGCTCGAGCGTCAGCGTGACGGCCGGCGATATCTCTACACGCCGGTGATGGGGCAGGACGAATTCCTCCGCGCCATGGCGCGTGACGTGCTGGGGAGCCTGCTCGACGCCACGGCGGACGGCGCGGAGGCGCTGCTCACCGAGCAGGTGGCCGACGCCAACGCCGACGAACTCGATCGCCTCGAGGCGATGATCCGCGCGCGGCGCAAGGAGCTCGCGGGGTGAGCGACCTGCTGCTGTCGATCTTCGAGGCCACCTTGGTCTTCGCCCTCGGCGTGCCGCTGGCCACCTTCTTGGCCAAGGCCATCCTGGTCCTTCGCTGGCGGCGTGATCCCGACGTGCGCCGGCACGGTTCGTTGCCCTCCTTTCTGCTGATCGTCGCTCCGAGCCTGGCGACCGTGCTCTGGTTCGTGTCGGCGGCTCTGCACGACTCGGAGCCGGGTCACGCCTTCAGCGTGTGTAGCTTCGACCACGCAGGGTTTCCCAACTGTGTCGATTCGTTGCTGCTCGCGCTCTTGCTCTCCACGGTGGTCGCGATCGTCGTCACCCATCGCTGGAGGCCCACTCCGCGGGGCACCAACGAGTCGATCGACGAGCGCTACGCTCAGCGCCTCGCCCGCCTCTGCGCTCCCGGCACGAGGCTGAGCATGCTCGCCGGTCGAGTGAAGCCCGTGGGCCCGAGCGCGCACCCGATCTGCGTGCGAGGGTTCTTCCGCCCCAGCGTCGAGGTCAGCACCTCGCTGATGGATCGCCTCGCCGACTCCTCCCTCGAGGCCGGCCTGCTGCACGAGGCGGTGCACCTCGAGAGCCACGATCCGGCGCGCTTTCTCTTGGCCACGGTGGCCCTCGCGTTGAACCCCCTCGGCTTCCTGCTGCTCCCCGACCTACGCCGCTGGCGCGCCTGCCGCGAGGCCGTGTGCGACCAACAAGCCGTGAGCCGCTCGGCCGATCCCCTGTGCTTGGCCGAGGCGATCGTCAGCGCCTCCCGGCTGCATCCTCCCCCCAGGCCCTTGGTCGCGGGGCTGGGAGAAGCGTCCGCTGGGCTCCTGCGTCTGCGCGTGCATCTGCTGATGGACTACGCATCCAAGCCGCGGCCGCTTCCTCGCGCCTCGTCCCGCTGGTTCGACGCCGGGATCGCCCTCGCCGTGATCTTGTCTCCGCACATCCTCGGGGTCTGGCCACTCGACGGAATCCACGGCGTCGCAGAAAAGCTCATCGCCACGCTAGGTCTGGCCTAGGAAGTACTCGGATGAAGGCATTTGGCATCGACACGCGCTCACATACGATTGACAGTAGTAGGTTGACGCGAGCTCTCGCGCTGCTGCTCTTCGGGGCGCTGGGCTGCGGCGCGGCGCACGACGCCTACACGCCTCGAGCGTCCAACGGGGCCGACATCTTGGAGCCGCCCGCGCAGCGCGTGGAGGTGTTCGTGCCGAGCGCCACGGCGCCCGACCCAATGGCCACCTCCGAGGTGACCTTGGAGCAGCTGCTCCGCTACGCCGATCAGCGAGCGCCCGCAGTGCGGGTGGCGCGCGCTCAGGCGCGACGTGGTGACGCCGCGGTGGAGGCGGCCTCACCGCTCCTGCAGTCCAACCCCGAGGTGGAGGTCGGACTTGGCAGCCGCACCGTCGCCGCCGGCACTCACCTCGAGACCGAGGTCTCCCTGCAACAGTCGATCGAGATCGCGGGCGAGCGGGGGCTGCGCATGGAGACGGCGGAGCGGCTGCGTGAGGTGGCCCTCTCCCAACAGGACGAAGCCCGCTGGCAGGCCCACGGTCAGGTCCACGCGCTCTTTCTTCAGGTGCTCGTCGCACGGCAGCGCGCGGCGGCGGTGGAGCAGGTGGTGCGATTCGCGGCGGAGCTAGAACAGATCGCCCAACGCCGAGTCGACGCCGGGGACGACGCGCCCCTCTCCATGTTGGTGGCCCACGCCGATCTCGCCCAAGCGCGCGAGCTGCTGATCGCGGCGCAACAGATCGAGCGCGCCACACGCATCCGGCTGGCCGAGGTCTCGGGCTGGCCCGTGGGTCGTCCGCTTCAACCTCGAGGTGAGCTGCCGCCCATTCGTCTCGCGGGAGCGTTGAGTCACCTCGTGCGCTTGGCGGCCGACCATCACCCCAGCCTCCGCACCCGGGCGCTGACGGTCGCGCAGGCCGAGTCCCGCGTGCGCCTCGAGGCGCGTGAGGCGTGGCCCGAGCCGACGGTGGGGCTGGCCTATGCGCGCGAAGGTGAGCCCACGGACGCGCCGGACATCTGGCTCGTCACCTTGGGCGTGCCCATGCCGCTGTGGAACCGTAATCAGGGAGGTCGCGCCCGCGCCTCGGTCGCTCTGGAGACGGCGCGCACGCAGCAGGAGACGCTGGGCCAGCGCCTGCATGTTCAGCTCGAGCGCGCGGCCAGCACGCTCGACGCCGCAGCCCAGCGCGTCCACATCTACGGCGACGACATCATGCCCGCCATGCAACGCAACCTCGACCTGATCCGAGAAGCCTACGACGTGGGCGAGATCGACATCCACGCCGTGTCCCAGACCCGAGAGCGCGTGCTCGCTACCCAAGAGCGAGCGATCGCCGCGCGCGCTGAATACTACCAGGCGCTCGTCAACTTGGAGGTTCTGGTTGGAACCGAATTGGATGACGCCGCCCTACAGGAGACCACGCCATGACGCGAAGGATGCGTTGCCTAGCCTTGACCGCTGCCATCTGCACCACATTGGCCATGAGCGGGGGATGCGGAGACTCCGCTCCTGAGACCCAAGCGGAAGACTCGCCCCAGACCGAGCCGACTCGAGACGTGGTGGTGCTCTCGCCCGAGGCCATCTCACGAAACGGGATTCAGCTGGCGCAGGCCACGAACCATCCCATCAGTGATCTCGTCGAGGCGCCGGCGGAGGTTCAACTCGACCCCGATCGCGTCGCCCACGTGTCCCCTCTGGTGCCCGGGCAGCTGCGGCGCGTCGACTTCTCCATCGGTGCGCAAGTGCAGCGAGGTCAACAGCTCGCGGTGCTGCGCAGCGTCGAGTTGGGGCAGGCGCGCGCCGAGCAGCGGCGAGCGCGGGCGATGCTCGAAGTAGCCGAAGCGAACTTCGCGCGACAGCAGCGCCTGCGCAGTGACGGAATCTCGTCGCAGCGTTCGTTCCTCGAGGCGCAGCTGCGGCGTGCGGAGGCGGTGGCACAGCGCGACGCCGCCCGAGCGCGCCTGCTCGTCTTCGGACTACACGGAGGCCGTGGACCCGACATGCCCATCGTCGCGCCCATCGGCGGCACGATCATCGAGCGCCACGCGACCCAAGGGGAGAACGTGGCCGCCGACGACGTGCTCTTCGTGATCGCCGACACCGCCAAGGTCTGGGTCGTGGGCCGCGCCTACGAGCGAGACATGCCCAAGCTGCGCCTCGGTGCCCACGCGCGCTTGACCTTGCAGTCGCAGCCCGAGCGCTCTTGGGAGGGCACGGTGAGCTTCCTCGCGCCCGTCGTCGACGAGACGACGCGTACCCTCGCGGTGCGCACCGAGCTGGACAACGACGACGGGACGCTGCGTCCGGGGCTCTTCGGTCGGCTGCAGATCTCGGTGGGCGAGCCGCAGCTGGTGGTGACCGTGCCGCAGGTGGCCGTGCAGCAACTCCGTGGTGACGCGGTGGTCTTCGTACCAGGGGATGAGGCGAACAGCTTCCGCGCCCAGCGAGTCACGACAGGCCGACGGACCGGCGAGCTCGTCGAGATTCGAAGTGGACTCGAGGCGGGGAGCCAAGTCGTGGTGGCCGGAGCCTTCCTGCTCAAGTCACAACTCATGACCAGCGAGTTCGGGGAAGAGGAGTAGGCCATGATCGAGCGACTCGTCGAGGCCGCGCTCAAGCAGCGCTTTCTCGTGGCCATCTTCAGCCTCGGGCTGATCGCCTATGGCAGCTACGTCACCATGCGCCTGCCCGTCGCGGCCTTCCCGGACGTGACGAGCACTCAGGTTCAGATCAACACCGAGGCCGCCGGCCTGAGCGCCACGGACGTCGAGCAGCTGATCACGTTTCCCGTCGAGACCGCGATGATGGGCCTGCCCGGAGTGTCGCAGGTGCGCTCGATCTCGAAGTTTGCCCTCTCCTCCGTGACCGTCGTGTTCGAGGACGGAGTCGACGTCTACTTCGCACGGCAGCTCGTGTTCGAGCGCCTCGCCCAAGCTCGCGAGCGAATTCCCGCGGGCCTAGGCAGCCCACAGATGGGTCCCATCACCACCGGCTTGGGCCAAATCTACCTCTACACCATCGAGGGAGAGGGCCACTCCGCCATGGAGCTGCGCACCCTGAACGACTGGATCGTCAAGTATCAGCTGCGCGGAGTGCCCGGTGTCGCGGACGTGCTCTCCTTCGGCGGTGAGGTGCGCCAATATCAGGTGCAGGTCGATCCAGATCGTCTGCTGCGCTACCGCCTGACGCTCGACGAGGTCGCGCAGGCCATCGACGACAACAACCGAAACGTGGGCGGGCAGTACCTCGTGGGTCCCTCGGAGCAGCTCGTGGTGCGCGGCGTCGGTCTGATCCGCGGTCAGCGCGCGGGCCTGATCGACATCGCCAACGTGGTCATCCGCAGCGAGGACGGCACGCCGATCCACGTCAACGACGTGGCGGAGGTCGAGTACGGCGCCGAGATCAGACAGGGCGCCGTGTCGAAGGACGGCCAAGGAGAGGTCGTCAGTGGCATCGTGATGCAGCTACAGGGCGCCAACACCATGGAGGTCGTGCGACGTGTGCGAGCTCGCGTCGAGGAGCTGCAGAGTGCACTGCCCGAGGGAGTTCGCATCGTCTCCTACTACGACCAAGGAGAGCTGACGACCAAGGCGGTCAAGACGGTGACCGACGCGCTGCTCGAGAGCGGTGTCCTGATCGTCGTCCTACTCATCCTCTTCTTGGGCAACGTGCGCGCCGCCCTCGTGGTCGTGGCGTCGATTCCGCTCTCCCTCTTGGTAGCGTTCGTGATGATGGACCGCGTGGGTCTCGACGCGAACCTGATGTCCCTCGGGGGCCTCGCCATCGGTATAGGCATGATGGTCGACGGATCCATCGTGATGGTCGAGAACATCTTCCGCCTGCTGGCGGAGCATCCCGACGGAGACAGGTTCAGCATCGTGCTGCGCGCGGCGCGTGAGGTCGCACGCCCCGTGTTCTTCGCGGTGCTGATCATCGTGGCCGTCTTCATGCCGCTGTTCACCCTTCAGGGTGTGGAGGGCAAGCTCTTCGGGCCTCTGGCCTTCACCACGAGCTTCGCCATGATCGGTTCGCTGCTGGCCGCCTTGGCCATCGTGCCAGCGATCACCACGGTGGTGCTCCGAGGCAAGCTCGAAGAAAAAGATCCGGTGGTCGTGCGGCTGCTCAAGCGCATGTACGAGCCGCTTCTGAGCTGGGTGCTCGTTCACAGAAAGACGACTCTGGCAGGTGCGGTCGCCCTGTTGGTGGCGGCGCTCTCCGTCAGCCCCTTCCTCGGCACCGAGTTCGTGCCTGAACTCGAAGAGGGCAGCATGACCATCCGAGTCACCATGCTGCCCACCGTCTCGCTCCCGCAGGCGCTCGAGATCGGCCAGCGTCTAGAAATTCGCCTGCTCGAATATCCCGAGGTGACGCATGCGCTCTCACGCATCGGACGCGCCGAGCTTGGAGGCGACCCCGAGTCCGTAGGCAACAACGAGATCTATGTCGGGCTGCGCTCGCCTGAGGAATTCGACTGGGTCAGCGCGCCCAACCGAGCTGCCCTCGCTCAGCGCATGTCCGAGGATCTCTCCCGCGATTTCCCCGGCGTGCTCTTCAACTTCGGCCAACCCATCGCGACGCGCGTGGACGAACTATTGAGCGGTGTGAAGGCGCAGATCGCGATCAAGATCTTCGGCGACGATCTCGGCACCCTCGCGAGCCTCGGAGAGCGTGTGGAGGCGACCATCCGCGGCATTCCCGGCGCCGCCGACGTACAACTCGAACAGATCGAAGGCGAAGCCCAGCTGGTCATACGCGCGGATCGCGACGCCATGGCACGCTATGGCGTCAACGTCTCCGACGTCATGAGCGTGGTCCAACACGGTGTCGGTGGCGAGGCCGCCACGCAGGTGCTCGAGGGCAAGCGGCGCTTCGACGTGTATGTGCGAGTCGCGCGATCCCAGCGCTCGAGCGCGGACGCCATCGGTCGGCTCTTAGTCCCCGGTTCGGGTGACGCCCGCATCCCCTTGTCCCAGGTCTCGCATATCGGCGTAGAAGAGGCGCCGCCTCAGGTCAGCCACGAGCAGGGTCAACGCCGCGTCGTAGTTCAATGCAACGTTCGCGGGCGCGACATGGGTGGTTTCGTGGCCGAGGCTCAGCGCGCGGTGGCGCAGCAAGCACCCATGCCACCTGGCTATCACACCGAATGGGGAGGTCAGTTCGAGAGCCAGCAGCGAGCGCAGGCGACGCTGATGGTCGTGGTACCCGTGTCGATGTTGCTCATACTCCTCTTGCTCTACCTATCGTTCAACACCGTGAGGCACTCGCTGCTCGTCATCTCGAACGTGCCCTTCGCGGTGATCGGCGGCATCTTCGCGCTGGCCATCTCGGGGCAGTATCTGAGCGTTCCGTCCGCGGTCGGCTTCATCGCTGTGTTCGGAGTCGCCGTGCTGAACGGCGTGGTCTTGGTCGCCTGTATCAACGGGCATTTTCGCGAAGGGATGGACGCTGGACAGGCCGCTGCGGCGGGAGCCATGCAGCGCCTGAGACCCGTGCTCATGACCGCCTCCGTCGCCATGCTCGGGCTCATCCCCTTGCTCATCTCGACCGGAGTCGGCTCCGAGGTGCAGCGACCACTCGCCACGGTGGTCGTGGGAGGACTCGTGACATCTACGGCGATGACACTCTTGGTCCTTCCCGTGCTCTACACGATGTTCGTCAAACGCCGAAAAGAGGTCGAGCTATGAGTAACAAGGGAGTCAGCAAATGAAGGAGATCAAGGCCATCGTGAGGCCCTTCATGCTCGAGCACATCCTCGACGCGCTCGAGAGCATCGAGGGGCTACCCGGAGTGACGCTCTCGAAGGTCTCGGGTTGGGGAAAGAGTCGCGCCGCGAGCGTGACCTCGCCCGTCCGAGAGGCGGGGCACGCCTTCGCGCCCAAGAGTCAACTCGAGGTGGTGGTGCCCGACGAGATGGTGGAGGCGGTGCTGAGCGCCATCGCGGGAGCGGCACGCACCGGCAAGCCCGGAGACGGAAAGGTGTTCGTGATCGACGCTAGCGACGCGCTCAAGATTCGCACCGGCGAACGCGGCGACGCGGCGATCTAGCAGCTCGGCCGATCAACGGAATTTGCTTGCCGCTGTTTTCGAGGAAGACAATCGCGGCCGCCGCGTAAGATCGCCTCGGAGAGTCGGCACGACGTCGACCGTTCAAAGCAGACAGGACTCATATGCTTCGTTTCCGCGCCCTGGGCGTTCTTCTCATCCTCGGCGCCCTCGCCGGCTGCTCCGACCCGCAGGAGAACACGGCGACCGAACCGGCGACGGCAGCGGCGGCTCCGGCTGCACCGGCGCCCGCGCCCATCAGCCAGCGCATGTTGGGTCGTTGGCCCATGAGCCTGAAGTCGGCCGTTGCGGCGGCTCCCGCGGCCCGGCGAGCCAACTCCATGACCATGTACTACAGCGTTAGCCGCGAGGAACCGACCCCGGAGGAGCTAGACGCCGCCGGGATTCCCGTGGCCGCCCAGCTTGGCATCTACCTGATGCGCGCCAAGTTGGCCGCTGGAGAGTCCAATGCACGCACCGTGCGCGTGCTCAGGGGCGTGGAGCAGGTTCGCAGTCATCTGCCCATCTTCGAGTTCCTCCCGGGGAACGTCATGAAGATCTACATCGGCGGCGAAGCGAAGCCGGCGACTTACACAGTCACGGCCGAGACTCCTGAGAGCCTCACCATCCGGGTGGTCGAGGAGAACGACACGGACGGCCCCGAGACCTTCGTCATCACGATGCAGGGTGACGACGTGCTGATGCTCAACGACCCGACCGACGACCATGACACCATGACACTGGCTCGAGAGGGCACGGGCGATCCGCTGAACGCGCCGCAGGTGAGTCCGGTGCCGACGGGAGAGGCCGTCCCCTCGGGCTTGGTGGGCCGTTGGAAGGCCAGCGGTCGGCGCGGACTCGACGTCGAATTCCGTGCGAACAACGACTACGTTCTGCACGCTCGTGTCGCGATCGAGGGGCACTTCTGGGTGACCGAGGCCAACGGAAATCAGATCACCATCCGTAGGCAGATGGCCAGCATGCCTCACCAACTTGCAGACACGATCGAGATCGTGCTCGATGGTGATTCGTTGAGCTGGCACGACGTGGCCAGCGACCGGCGCCTTCAGATGACTCGTCAGTAGGGCGCGTCGTTCAGCCAGGCTGCGATCGCCCAT
This sequence comes from Deltaproteobacteria bacterium, assembly GCA_013151775.1. Lineage (GTDB taxonomy): Bacteria > Myxococcota_A > Polyangia > Polyangiales > Houyiibacteriaceae > JAADHO01. Next base: position 14,019 of record JAADHO010000379.1, read on the forward strand.
CTCGCGTCCTCGCACGGCCACGCGAACGCAACTCGCTGCGGGGCGCGGATACGTAGGATCGGGGCTAGGCAGCCAATAGCTGGCGAGTTCGCGACTCATGCTGGCCGTTGAAGAGGTCGGCACGCAGGGC
>JAADHO010000197.1 GCA_013151775.1 Deltaproteobacteria bacterium
CACCAGGCTGAGCAGGGTGATCTCGCGCACGATATCGCGCAGCGGCGGTCCCCAATAGCCCGTGCCGCGGTTCACGTAGACGTGCATGGCGCCGAGCTGATGCAGGCCCTTCACGAAGGGTTGAACCAAGCCGACCAAGAGCGTGCCCGGGAAGAACTGCCCGCCGTGGGTGTGCCCCGAGAGCTGCAGATCGTAGCCGGCCTCGGCCGCGGCGAACGCGCTCTTGGGTTGATGGGCCAGCAGAATCGACAGGTCGACGCGGGGCGCTCCGGCGCGCGCCGCGGCGGGATCCGAGCGGTGCTCCGGCACGAAGGAGGCGGCGCGATAATCCGTGCAGCCTGCCACCAAGATGCGCGCGCCGTCACGCTCCACCACGCGGTGGCTGTTGATCAACACCTCGAGACCCAGGCTCGACACGTGCTCGCACCAGGCGGGGCCGTCCCAATAGTACTCGTGGTTGCCTGTGACGAAGTAGACGCCGTCGGGCGCCGAGAGCTCGCCGAGGCTCGCCACCTGTGCCGTCAGATCCTCCACCGTGCCATCGATCAGATCGCCCGTGACGGCGATCAGGTCCGCCGAGAGCCCTTGCACGGTGCGCACCGCCGCCAACAGATCGTCGCCGTCGAGGGCGGCGCCCACGTGCAGGTCGCTGAGCTGCGCGATGCGGTAGCCACGCAGCGCCTCGGGCAGGCCGCGGATCGGCACCTCCACCTCGAAGACCTGAGGCTCGCGCGACGCCTCCCAGGCGCCGCGTCCCGTCCACACGCCCGTGACGCCGAGGATCATGGCGTTGCCTCCCGAGAGCAGGGCGCGGCGCCGGCCCTGATCGACGGGCTCGGCGCGCTTCGCGCTCAGGCGTCGCGTCAGCCGGGTCAGCGCGAGCACGAGGTCGCGACCGACCAAGAGCGTGAAGAGGATGGCGAAGACGCCCATGCTGAAGAAGCCCACGTCCACGATCGGCTTGAACCACCACTCGGCGCCCCAGACGCGGCCCGGACCCATGGCGAGCACGCCAAAGCTCGCCACCACTGCCCAGAGCGCGCGCGCCCGTCGTCGCCGCGTGCCCTCGAGCGTCGCCGTCATGCGCCGCGCCATGTAGAGGTGTGCGCCGATCCAGATGGCGGTGACGACGACGAAGAACAGGATCAAGCGCGACATTCGCTCCACTCTGGGGCATCAGCGCCTCGGCGCAACGTTCGGCGCATCCCAATTGTGGTACAAAGCCGTCGTGCAAGCGCCCACGCTCTTCCACCGTCTCTTCATCGCGAACCGCGGCGAGGTCGCCGTTCGCATCGCCAAGGCGGCGGACGCACTCGGCATCACGCCCGTCTTCGGCGTCTCCGAGGCCGATCGAGACGCGCCCTACACACGAGGGCGCGAGACCGTGCTCTTGGGCAAGGCGCGTTCGTCCGAGAGCTACCTGCGGCGCGAGCGCGTGGTGCAAGCGGCCGCGCAATCCGGTTGCACGGCGCTCCATCCCGGTTGGGGCTTCTTGGCTGAGGACCCCATCTTCGCGCGGCTGTGCGAGGATCATGGCGTGACCTTCGTCGGGCCGCCGGCCCACGTGATGGCGGCCATGGGCAAGAAGACACCCGCCAAGCGCGCCATGGCCAAGGCCGGGCTCGGCGTGATCGAGGGCAGCGAGGGCGTGCTCGGCGACGTCGACGAGGCCGCCCGCGTCGCGGACGAGGTCGGCTTCCCGATCCTGCTCAAGGCCGAGAGCGGCGGTGGAGGACGCGGCATGCGCATCGCCCGGGCGCCCGACGAGGTCCGCGCCGCCTACGCGGAGGCGCAGGCCGAGAGCGCCGCTTGCTTCGGGGACTCGCGCCTCTACCTCGAGCGCCTGCTCGAGCGGGGGCGCCACGTCGAGGTGCAGCTGCTCGCGGATCGCTACGGCGGCGTCGTCCATCTCGGCGCCCGCGACTGCAGCGTGCAGCGCAATCACCAGAAGCTGATCGAAGAGTCGCCCGCGCCGACCGTGCACCCCGAAGAGCTGGCGCGCACGCTCGAGGCCGCCGTGCGAGCGACGCACGACATCGGCTATGTGGGCGCCGGCACGATGGAGTTCTTGCTCGGCGAAGATGGGCGTCTGCGCTTCATGGAGATGAACACGCGCCTGCAGGTCGAGCATGGCGTGAGCGAGATGCGCATGGACACGGATCTCGTCACGGCGCAGCTCCGCGTCGCCGCCGGCGAGCGGCTCTGGATTTCGCAGGACGAGCTCCGCCCACGCGGTCACGTGATCGAGTGCCGCATCAACGCCGAGGATCCGAGCCGCGGCTTTCAGCCCACACCGGGCAAGCTCACGCGCTTCGCCCCGCCCGACGAGAGCGACGACCTGCGTGTCGATACGCACGCTGAAGAGGGCTACGTGGTGGGCCCGCACTACGACAGCCTGCTCGCCAAGCTCTTGGTGCGCGGCAAGGACCGCGAGGACGCGCGCCAGAAGATGCTCGACGCCCTCGACGCCTTCGTGATCGAGGGCGTGTGCACCACCCTCGCCATGCACGCCGCGGTGATCGGGTCGGACGCCTTCGCCCGCGGTGACTACTTCGCAGGCGAGCAGCCCGGCTTCGTCTCCGGGACAGAGGAGCCAAGCTCGTGACCCACGTCCCGCTTCGTCCCATCGGCCGCCCCCGCGCCGCCTTCCTCGACGACCTCGTGTACGAGGAGCAGCGCGCGGAGCAGGCAGCGCTCGAAGCACGTCTCGAAGAGCGACGCGCCGACGTGCGGGCGGGTTGGGGCGAGAAGTACGTCGACCGAGTTCACAAGAAGGGCAAGCTGACGGCGCGCGAACGCGTGGACGCGCTGAAGGATCCCGGCACGCGCATCTTCGAGATTGGCACCTTCGTCAATCACGACAGGCAGTTCGGCAAGCTGCGCTCTCCGGGCGCGGGCGTGGTCACGGCCTTCGCCACGGTCGAAGGTCGTCACGTGATGCTGATCGCCAACGACAACACCGTCGCCTCGGGGGCGTGGTGGCCGATGACGCCCGAGAAGATCCAGCGCGCGCAGCGCATGGCCCTCGAGCTGAAGGTGCCCGTCGTCTACCTCGTGGACTGCAGCGGGCTCTTCCTACCCGAGCAGTCGCGCAGCTTCGGTGGCGCGCGCGGCGCAGGCCACATCTTCAAGATGAACAGCCTGCTCAGTCAGGCGGGCGTCCCGCAGATCGCCGGCGTGCTCGGCGACTGCATCGCCGGCGGCGGCTACATGCCGATCATCAGCGACCGCGTCTACATGACGGAGCAGGCCTACATGGTGATCGCCGGCGCCGCGTTGATCAAAGGAGCGAAGAGCCAGAAGATCACCAGCCTCGACATCGGCGGACCGGAGGTCCACGTGCACGCCTCGGGCTGCGCCGACGTGCGCGTGCCCGACGACGAGACGCTGCTCGCCTGCATCCGTCGCGAGGTCGCGCGCCTGCCGAGCAGCGCCGTCGACTACTACCGCGGGGGCGTGGGCGCGGTGGATCCGGCGCAGCCTGCGCGTGAGCTCGGCGGCATCGTGCCGGCGGACGCGAGGCAGGTGTACGACGCCGAAGAGGTGCTCGCGCGCTTGGTGGATCAGGGGCTCTTCTGGGAGGTCATGCCCGACATCGGGCGCGAGATGATCTGCGGCATCGGTCGCGTCTCGGGCCTCTACACGGCCTTCGTGATCAACCGCCAAGGCTTGGTGGAGGATCCCGAGCACGACAAGCGCAAGCGCCCCGCGGGCATCTTGTATCGCGGCGGGATCGCGAAGATCAGCGCCTTCAGCCGCGCCTGCGAGAGCGACGGAATCCCCCTGGTGTGGCTTCAGGACATCGCCGGCTTCGACATCGGCGCCGAGGCCGAGCGCCACGGCCTGCTCGCCTACGGCTCGAACCTCATCTACACGAACAGCGAGAAGAAGAGCCCCGTCTTCACCATCCTGCTGCGCAAGGCGTCGGGCGCCGGCTACTACGCCATGGCCGGTCTGCCCTACGATCCCGTGGTGCAGCTCTCGACGCCCATCTCGCGCTTGAGCGTGATGGAGGGGCGCACGCTGGCCATCGCCACCTACAACACGAAGCTCGACGATGATTTCGAGATCGTGACCGAGGATCCCGAGGAGCGCGCCGCCATCGAGCAGGGCATGCAGGATGTGGAGCAGCGCATCGAGGCCGACATGGATCCCTACGTCGCCGCGAGCCGGCTCGACACGGACGAGATCGTGCGCCTCGACGAATTGAGACCCTGGCTCGAGGCTCTGATCGAGATGAGCTACCAGGGCATCGGCGCGCGCCGGGTGAAGAACGCACGCATCTGGAGCATGCACGATCTCCACGAGCTGACGCAGGGGCTGCGATGACGGCGGGTCTCGTCGCGCTCGCCCAGCCGCTCGAAGAGGGCGCCGTGTCCATCGCCTCTCCCGCGGTGGGCTACGTCGTCGGGCTGCCCGCGCCGGGTGTGGTCTTGGTGGGGGGGCAGCGCTTCGCCGAGTTCGAGCTGCTCGGCGGGCGCGAGCCGCTGAGGTTGCCCGCCTCGGCCTCGGGGCGCGTGGTGTTCGTAGCGGGCGACGGGGCGCGCCGGTTCGGGGCGGCCTATGGGGAGCCGCTCCTCAGGCTCGAGCCCGTAGGCGATGTGCTCGCCCGCGAAGCGAGCGCCGCCGCCGAGTCCACCACCGAAGGCGCGCTCGTGCTGCGCGCGCCCATGACGGGCCGCTTCTACGTGCGCCCCGCACCCGACAAGCCGGCCTTCGTCAAGCAAGGCGACGTGCTCGAAGCGGGCCGCACCATCGGCCTGCTCGAGGTGATGAAGACCTTCAGCCGCGTGCTCTACGAGGGCGCCGACCTGCCCACGCGAGCCCGCGTCCTGCGTGTCGTGCCCGCCGACGGAGACGACGTCGAAGAGGGCGAGAGCCTGCTCGAGCTCGAGGCCGTGGATTAGCTCGCAGTGCTAGGGTCGATGGATGTTGGACTTCGCCCTCATCGTTGGAGAGCTCGTTCTAGACGGCTTGCGGGAGCGACAAAGGCGCCGACAGATCATGAGCCGCTGGGCTGAGTGGGTGCGCAGCATCCCGCGGGGACTGCCACCGCGGAAAGCGGGCTCGTGCTCGATACCCGAAGTAGGCGGCGGGATGCTATGATCGGTGGGTGGACTCCCAGGCGGAACTCGTCGCGCGCATTCGGCGCAGCTTGTCGGCGCGGTCCGAGGTGCTGGATGTGTATCTCTTCGGCTCGCAGGCCCGGGGCGACGCCCAAGCGCATAGCGACATCGACGTCGCGGTCTATGTTGCGGAGGAGCCGGAGAGCCCGTTTGGATACGCCGCTGATCTGACGGCCGAGCTCATGAGCGCCCTGTCGACCAACGCGGTCGACCTGGTCGTCTTGAATCATGCCCCCCCGTTGCTCTATCACCGCGTCCTGCGAGACGGCGTGCGGGTGTATGCGCGCGATCTGAAGGAGACTACCATTCGGGAAGGCCAGGCCCTGTCTCGTCACTGCGACTACGTCGGCCAACTCGCCAAGATCGACGCGGCTCGTCGCGGTCGTATCTCTGGCGGGGAGCTCGGCCCGTGAGCCCGGGCGCCGCGGACAGTGCGCTTGTTCGCCGCCACCTGATGGCTCTCGAGTCCGCGCTCCAGACGCTTCGCCGCCACGTCGGACGCTCCGCCGACGAGCTGCGTCTGGACACGGAGGAGAGGTGGATCGTGGAACGGGGGTTGCAGCTCTGTGCTCAGAACTGCCTCGACATCGCGACGCATCTATCGGCTTCCGTCGGGCACGACGTTTCGGACTACGCCAGCGCGATCGACGAACTCGCGTCACTCCATGTGTTGCCCGGCGAGTTCACCAGACAGTTTCGCGGAGTGGCAGGTTTTCGGAACGTCGTAGTCCACGGGTATCTGGCGGTCGATCCGAACGTGCTCCACCGTCTGCTCAACGAGCGTTTGGATGATTTCGCTGTGTTCAGCACCTATGTAGAGGAATATCTCGGGTTGTGCTGAGTGAGCCGAGGCATCGAGCCCCTGCCCAGCGGAGCGGCGCCGATGAACTCGGCTCGTCGCGCCCTCAGCCGAAGGGGCGCGTCTCTTCGACCCATGCCTTCAGGCGGCGCATGCCCTCGGCGTAGCTGACGCTGGGTTCGTAGCCGAGGTCGCGGCGGGCGGCCGAGATGTCGTAGTAGTGGTCGGTGCTCAGTGTGCTGACCATGAAGCGCGTGATCGGCGGTTCGCTGGTCTTGCCGAGCACGCGCCACAGGGCCTCGACGCCACGCGCGGCGAGCTTGGCGACCGGCGCGGGGACGCGCTTGGTCACGGGGGGCATGTCGGCCGCGGCGAGCATGTCGTTCATGAAGGTGGCGCCGGTGACGGGCTCGTCCTGCGTCACGAAGTAGGCGTGTCCGGCGCAGGCGGCGTTGGCGACGGCCAATCGCTCTTCGGCGGCGAGCTGCGCGCTGACGCAGTTGTCGATGTAGCAGGTGTCGATGAGCTTCGGCGCACCGACCTGACGCACGCGCCCGGCCCTGGCGCGGGCCACGAGGCGCGGCAGAGCGGAGCTGTCGCCTGGGCCCCACACGAGGTGGGGGCGGATGGCGCAGGTGCGCAGGGCCTCCGTGTTGGCCGCGAGCACGGCCTGCTCCGCCAGCGCCTTGGTGGCGGGGTAGTGGGCCTCGAAGTGCTCAGGGTAGGGCGCCGACTCGTCCACCCCGGAGACGTCGCCGCCGCCGTGCACGACCGAAGGCGTACTGGTGTAGACGAGGCGCGATACGCCCTCGGCGCGGCAGGCTTCGATCACGTTCTGCGTGCCGAGCGTGTTCACCCGGTAGAAGTCCTCGTAGCGTCCCCAGAGGTCGAAGCGGGCAGCCACGTGGAAGACGCTCTGGCAGCCGCGTGCGGCCTCGCGCACGGCGTCGGCGTCGGCGAGATCACCCCGCAGGGTGTCGATTCCGAGCTCTCGCAGCGCCGGGTAGTCTCCGCGGGCGAAGCTCCTCAGCTCGCGCCCTTCTGCCAGCAGAGCGCGCGCGATGGCGCCGCCGATGAAGCCGCCGGCGCCCGTGATCAGCGTCTTCATCCCAGCTGCCCTTCGGCCCAGCGCCTCAGCTCTTCGCGGCCGATCTTGGCGTTGTGGCGGATGTCCACCGGGAAGCCCGCGTGCACGAGGAAGTGCTCGATGCGCCCCGCATCCTCGTGCGCTTCGCCCAAGGTGCGCAGCTCGCCTTCGAGGTCCTCGCGGCCGATCGTCGCGCCCGGCTCGAGCTCCACGCACAGCGCCGGCGTCACTCGCCCCTTCACTTCCGGGCCCACCAAGGCCGTCCGGAAGACCTGTGCGTGGGCGTCGAAGACTTTCTCGAGGGGCACGGTGAAGAGGGTCTTGTCCTCGAGCACGACGCGATGCGCCTTGCGTCCGCAGAACCACACGCGGCCCGCGGAGTCGCGCCAGCCGAGGTCGCCCATGCGATGCCAGAACGCATCGTCCACGTCCTGCATCTTCGCTAGCGCCGTGTGCTCAGCGTCTGCGAAGTACGACCGCGTCACCATGGGCCCAGATACGACGATCTCGCCGATCTCTCCTTCGGGCAGGACCTCGGCGTCCTCGAAGTGGGCGATCGCCTCGTCCGTGATGCCGATGATCTCGAGGCGGATGCGCTCCACCGGGCGACCCACGCAGACGCCGGCGCCGCGCTCGGTCTCGGGCCAGGTGTCGCGCACGATCTCGTCGCTCGGCAGGCAGGCGACGGGCAGGCACTCGGTCGCCCCATAGGGTGGGTAGAGGCGCGCCTCGTCCGAGAGCACGCCCTGCCAGCGCTCGATGGTGGCGGCGGGCAGGGGCGCGCCGGCGGCGATCACGCGGCGCAGGCTCGGCAGCTTCACGTCGTGCTTCTCGGCGTGGCGCCCCACCGTGTTCAGGAGTGCCGGGGAGCCGAACATCATGGTCACGCCGAAGCGCTTCACGGGCTCGATCACCTCGCACGGATCGACGTCGGCGGGGCGAGTCGGATCCATGTGGGGGATCACGCTGGTCACGCCGAGGGCCGGGTCGAAGAGGGCGAAGGGGGGGAAGGTCGGCAGGTTCACCTCGCCCGGTTCGATGCCGAACATGTCGCGCAGTGCCTCGACCTGCGCCATGAAGTTCCGGTGGGTGTAGACGACGCCCTTGGGTGGGCCCGTGCTGCCGCTGGTGAAGAGGATGGCCGCGGGATCCTCCGGTCGCACGTCGGGTAGCGCGAAGCCCTCGGCCAAGGCCTTCTTGCCCAAGCGCTCCGTCATGGCGAGCGTGTCGCCGCCCCAGAACCAACGCCGGCCGACCGTGATGTTGCGCTCCACGCTCTCGCGCGCCCACCCCAAGGCGATGCGCGCCGCGTGAGCCACGGAGATGCCGATGAAGGCCACGGGCTTCGCCCGGCCGAGGCAGACGCCGAGGTTCTTCTTGCCGATGCCCGGGTCCACGAGCACGGGCACGAGCCCGGCGCGGAAGAGGCCGAACATCAAGGCGAAGAAGTCTTCCCCCGGGCGCACCATCAGCGCCACGTGGGCGCCCTTCTCCAGGCCTCCGCGCAGCAGGCCCGCGGCGATGCGCTCGGCGCGCTCGTCGAGGCGCCGGTAGGTCAGCTCGTCGTAGTCGCGACCCGCGGCGCTGCGCGAGCGCTTGGGAATGTACATGGCCACGGCGTCGGGGCGTTCGGCGGCCATCAGGGGCAGGTAGTCGGCGACATTCCGGGGCGAGCTGCGCGGAGCGTTCGTCGCGTCGTCCGTCATCTCGCCGCCTTCACGAAGTCTCCAATCAACTTCACCACGGCCACGGGCTCGTCCTCGAGCAGGTAGTGTCCCGCTTCGGGGAAGCGCTGGATGGTCGCCGACGGCATGCGCCGCTCCCACTCGGCGAGGAAGTGGCGGTCGAAGACGAAGTCTTTCTCGCCCCAGGCGATCAGAAAGGGCGTCTCCGAGAAGCGCTCGAGCCCGGCGGCGACCTCGGCGATCAGGGCGTAGCCGGGATCTCGCGGGCTCAGCGGGATGTCCTGCACGAAGCGCAGGACGGCGATGCGGTTGTCCCACGAGTCGTAGGGAGCGACGAGACCGTGCCGCACTTCAGGCGCGAGCTTCGTCTTGGCCCCGAAGCGGATGGTGCCCCGGGAGAAGGCGTTGAAGCCGCGCACCAACAGGCTGCCAAGGGGCGTGCGGGTCAGGCGCAGGGAACCGGGCAGGCGCTTGCTCGAGGGCAGAGGAAACGCGGCCGTGTTCATCAGGGCGATGCGCGCCACGCGCTCGGGGTGGCGGTGGGCCCAGGTCATGCCGATCATGCCGCCCCAGTCGTGGGCGACCAGCGAGACCTGCTCCAACTCGAGGGAGTCCACCAGCCGGCTGAGGTCGTCGACGCGGCGCTCGAAGCGATAGCCGTAGCGCGCGTCTCCGGGCTTGTCCGACTTGCCGCAGCCGATGTGATCCGGCGCGACGCAGCGGTGCGTCGGGCTCAGCGCCTTGATCAGGTTGCGGTAGTAGAAGGACCAGGTGGGGTTGCCGTGGACGAAGAGCACGGGGGAAGCGTCCGGCGCGCCCTCGTCGACGTAGTGCATGGAGAGGCCGTCGAGGTCGAAGAAATGCGGCGCGAAGGGGTAGAGTTCGGCGTCGACCTGGAAGCTCACCAGACTACCTCGGCCATGGCGCAGTTGAGGCCGGAGCCGATGCCCATCAAGGCCACGCGCGCGCCGGGCTGGAGCCGCCCGGCCTCGGCCGCCATGGAGAGGGCGATGGGCACGCCCGCGGGACCCACGTTTCCGAGTCGTGGGTAGGTCTCGAGCACCTTCTCCATCGGGATGCCGAGGGTCTTGGTGAGCTGCTGCGTGTGGGAGCGGCTGACCTGATGCAGGACGCACTCGTCGATCTTGTCGGCGTCCCAGCCGAATTCCTGCTGAGCGCGGGCGTAGGTCCGCTCGGCGAGCTCGAGACCGGCCACGAGCAGCCCGCGCGCGTCCGTGACCATGCGCTGCTGGTCGCCCTGGCAGAGGTGGCGATGCTCGCTGGCGGCGAGCATGACGCTGCCCAGGTAGCGGTGGCCCTCGGGCACGAGCTCCCTGCGACCGAGCAGCATGGCGGCGCCGCCGGAGCCGAGGGTCAGGGTGGCGAACTCGCTCAGGAAGGCGGCGTGATCGATCTCCGGGCCGACCAGCCGCGCCAGGGTGGCCTCGAGCACGGGCCGACAGTTCTCGCCGTCGACCACCAGACCGAAGTCGACTTGGCCTCGCTCGATCATGTTTCCGACCAGATCCATGCCGTTGAGAAAGGCCAGGCAGGCGTTGCCCACGTCGAAGGGCAGGCAGTCCGCGCCCAGGCCGAGCTTCCCGTGCACCAGGCAGGCGGTGGAGGGCTCGATGAAGTCGCGGCAGACGGAGGTGTTGATCAGGACGCCGACGCGCTCTCGATCGATCCGGGCGAGGGAGAGCGCCTGCTTGGCGGCCAGAGTCGCGGCGTCCGAGGGCTGCACGCCTTCGGGCCAGAGGTTTCGGGACTGGATGCCCGTCAGCACCTCCAGCGTACCCGGTGGGATGTGCAGGCGCTCCAGCGTGGGCGCGAGGCGACGCTCGAGCTCCGCGGAGCTCAGCTCTTCTGGGGCGTCGACGTGCGCGACGCTGGCGATGGAGACGTTCTCGAACCGCATGGGCGCGCACCCTAGGGTGATCCTTGCGCAGGCACAACGTGAGATGAGTCGAGGGGGCGCGGATGTGCGGTCGGGTCTGCGGATGCACGCGTTCACGCCCATGGCCGGCGGGCCGAGGGCGGGCACGGGATGGGGCCTCGCGGCTCAGTAGTCGGCGCTGCAGCCGGGCTGCGTCTCGCAGTCGTCTCCGGGGCGCTCCTCGCAGCTCGTCGCGAGGCCGCCGCAGAAGAGCTCCCAGTGGCAGTTCAGCTGATCGGAGCAGCTGTCGGGGTCACCGAAGTGGTCGCAGCTCGCGACGACGCCACCGCAGCTGCCGCCGTCCTCACTGTCGTCTGGGCTCCACTCGCAGCCGACCTGCGCCTCGCAGGCGCCTTGGGCGCGCCAATAGCCGCAGCGCGCCGCGTAGCCCGTGCAGGCGCCCACGACGGAGCAGCCGTCGGCCACGTCGCAGCTCTCGGAGTCGAGCATGAAGCAGGCGACGGCCTCGCCGCCGCACACGCCGGAGTCTGGGCGGTCGCCGATCAACCCAGCGCCGCTGCCGTTGGGCTCTTGGCCGCCTTGGACACAGGCGGAGAGGCCGAGGGCGCTCGAGAGCAAGACGAACGAGAGAAGAAAAATCGGGTGACGCATGGGGAATCTCCTATGAGGGGTCTTGGTGAATGCACCCACTCATCGGTCCGGAGAGATCCCGGTTGCGTCGATTCTGAGATTTCTCAGTTCTTGTCTGCGCGGCGGATGCGCAGGGGAGTCTCGGAGGTCTCCCGCAGCACGCGGAGCGCGCGTCGATCGCGGTAGCCGTTCGCTTGCTCGGCCTCGGTCGCCGCACCTTCGACGGTCACCCGGTCCCCGTCTCGCAGCAGAGCCTCGGCCAGCTGCAGGGGGCCACGCTCCGGGAAGACGCCCCGGCGCTCCAGGAAGCGGGTCAGGGCGCGGTCGGGCCGCAGGACCCGTGGGGAGTCGACGACGGGCACGTCGAGCGTGCATCGAGAGGCCTCCACGCGCGTGGTCACGCCGTCGTCGGTCTCGAGCATGAAGCTCGAGCCGGCGGCGTCGTTCACCACGCCCACCGGGCCGTGTCCCACCAGGCGATACGCGACACACGCCTGGTGGGCCAGCGGAGAGGAAAGCGTCGCCTCCGCCCGCACCACGCCCTCGAGCACCAGGCTCGGGCCCTGCTCCTCGGTCGGCGCCACCAGCTGCATTCGTTCCCGCAGGCCCGCGGTGCGAGCGCCCGCGAGGCCGCGCGCCCAGGGCCCCCAGCTGCGCACCCACACGCTCGAAAAGTAGAGCGCCAGCAGCGTGAGCATGAGCCCGATCTGCGCCAGGGCTGCCATGCCCGCACCCCCCACGCCGCTGCGCAGCGTGTGGACTTCGAGGAGGCCCAGCAGGAAGCCCAGGGCGCAGACGGGCAGGAAGCCCCAGTTCAGCCAGAGCGAGACCAGGCGCAGGGGGTGCAGCTCTCGGTCCACCTTTCGGCTCACCTCTCGTCCCAGGCTGCCTCGGGCCAGCGCCTTCAGGGCGTCGCGTCGCCGGGCCCGCGTGTCTAGCTCGAAGGCCGGATGGTCGCAGCGCGGGCAGCGCTGGCTGCGGCCGAAGCGGACTACGCAGTGAGGGCAGAAACGTGTGGCGTCGGTGCGCACGGTAGCGGTGGTCCTGTTGCCCCGAGTGGATTGACGCTTGCCCTCCCCCTCGGGGCAGAGATGGGGTATATCGTCGCAGCGGGCCGTGTCGGCCCCGGGAGAGGAATAGATGATGCCCATCCACACTACCATTGACCGCGCCCGGACGATCGTTCGGTTGGCCGGTACCACGCTGCTCGCTGGCGCGCTGATGAGCGGCTGCCTGCTCGAGACCCACGCTCGTGTGCGTCCCATCGTGCCCACCGCCACGGTGCAGATCACCGCGCCCCAGCCGCCTGTCGCCACCGTTCAGGTGCAGGTGGCGCAGCCGCAGCTCGCGGCTGGCGTGACCGTCGTGCAGACCAGCTGTCAGCAGGGCGCCCAAGAGGTCTGCAACGGCCTAGACGACAACTGCAACGGCCAGATCGACGAGGGCTGCGGCTACTCGTCCGGAAACATTCAGATCACCCTCGCGTGGGCGACGGGCGCGGACATGGATCTCTACGTCACCGACCCCGCAGGCGAGACCTTGAGCTACCAGCATCGTCAGGTGGCGTCGGGCGGCACGCTCGATCAGGACGCTCGCGGGCAGTGCAACCGCAACCAGGCCAACAACACCATCGAGAACGTGTACTGGAACACGCCGACCCCTCCGCCAGGCAACTACCGCGTGGTGGTCCACTACTGGGGCGAGTGCAACAGCGGCGCGGGCCCGACGCAGGTCACGCTCTCGATCGCCGTGGGTGGTCAGATCATCGGCGCCTACAACTACGTGCTCGCGCCCGAGCAGCGCGCAGACGTGGCGAACTTCACCATCTGAGCCTGTTCCGGTTCACTCGGCACACGAGGTCGGCGCTCGAGGGCGCTGGCCTCGCTGCGCTCTGGCGTGCGTTGTGCTTGCCTCCGCGTCGCCTCTGAGACACGGAAGCGTTCATGAGTGATGAGCAGGAAGTGCATTGGTCCGAGGTGGAGGAGGGCGTGGAGCTCTTGGCCGAGGGCAAGCCCGAGCAGGCCGCGGTCGAGCTGAGGCGAGTCGCCGCCGAGTCCCCCACGAACGAGTACGCCCAGTTCTACTTGGGCACGGCCTACTTCGAGCGTGACGACTACCAGCGTGCGCTCGCCTGCTACGTGCGAGCCCTCGAGTTGGTGCCGGCCTACGTGGGCGCCCGGGTCGCCGCCGGGCAGACCTTGCGGCTGCTGGGGCGTCACGAGCAGGCGCTGCGTATGGGCCGCGCTGTGCTCGAGCAGGACAAGAACGATCCCGACGCCCTGCACCTCTGCGGCATGGTGTGCTTTCAGCGCGCGGAGTACGCGGCGGCGCGGGCGTACCTCGAGCGTTTCCTCGAGACCGGCCCGGAGCTAGAGGTCGCCCTCGAGGTGGAGGGCATGCTGCAGATCTTGCGCGGTGAGGCCACGGCTCTCGAGGAAGAGCCCGGCTGACACTCGCGAGGAGCTGGAGAGGCCTAGAGCACGAAGGGGTAGTTCACGCTCAGTCGGCGCTGCTGAAACGCCGGCAGGTGAGCCGTGCGCACGGCGCGCGCCAAGCAAGAGCCCTCGGGGGTGCCCGCGAAGTGTCCCTGGACGACGGCCGTCGTGATGCGGCCCGAGCCCGAGATGGTCACGCGGATGGGCACGGCGCCGCGGGAGTCCGTGCATGCGCGGAGGTTGGGCAAGACCCGCGTGAAGGCCGCCTGCACCTGGGCGCGCGTGGGCGTCTCGGGCAAGTCCTCGCGGCTCTCGGGAGCCGCCGGCGTGGGGGCGGCCACGGGCGCGGGAGATGTCTGGACGACGGGCGCTCGGTCGGACGCCTGGCGTCCGGGCGTCGGTCTGGAGGGCGCCGTACGTGCGGCTG
>JAADHO010000147.1 GCA_013151775.1 Deltaproteobacteria bacterium
CCGCCGTGAGCGTGGTCTTGCCATGGTCGATGTGACCGATGGTCCCGACGTTGATATGGGGCTTGTCTCGTACGAACTTTTCTTTGGCCATGTGCTGGATCTCCTGCCGCTGCGTCCCGGGTTCAGTAGCCCTTGGTCTTAGCGACGATCTCTTCGGCGATGTTCTTGGGAACCGCCTGATATTCGTGAAATTGCATAGTGTAGGTGGCGCGACCCTGGGTCTTGGACCGGACATCGGTCGCGTAGCCGAACATCTTCGCCAGGGGTACTTCGGCGTGGATGACCTGCATGTTGCCGCGTTGGTCCATGCCGGTGACATTCCCGCGCCTGGAGTTCAGGTCGCCGATGACGTCGCCCATATAGTCCTCTGGCGTGACAACTTCAACCGCCATTACGGGCTCGAGCAAATGAATGCCCGCGCGCTTGGCTCCGTCCTGAAACGCCATCGACGCTGCGACCTCGAAGGCGGGGCCTGAGGAGTCGACCTGATGGAAGGATCCGTCGTAGAGCTTGGCGTGAACGTCGATGACCTGGAAGCCTGCGAGGACGCCTCGAGTGAGCGCCTCACGGATGCCCTTCTCGACGGAGGGGATGAACTCCTTGGGGATGACGCCACCGACGATGGCGTTCTCGAACACGAAGCCCGCACCGGGCTCGGAGGGGCCGAGCTCGATCTTGACGTGGCCAAACATACCGTGGCCGCCGCTCTGCTTGATGTACTTGCCCTCGGCCTGGACCGTGTCGCTGATGCTCTCGCGATAGGCGACCTGCGGCTCACCAACGTTGCACTCGACCTTGAACTCGCGCTTGAGGCGATCGACGATGATCTCGAGGTGAAGCTCACCCATGCCGGAGATGATGGTCTGGCCCGTCTCCTCGTCGGTGTGGGCCTTGAAGGAAGGATCCTCCGCCGAGAGCTTCTGCAAGGCGTCGCCGAGCTTGGTCTGGTCGGCCAGCGTCTTGGGCTCGATGGCCACGGAGATGACGGGATCGGGGAAGGTCATGCGCTCGAGCACGATGGGCGCTTGGGGATCGCAGAGGGTGTCGCCCGTGGTGGCGTTCTTCAGACCGACTGCCGCGACGATGTTGCCGGCGTAGACTTCTTTGATCTCTTCACGGTTGTTCGCGTGCATCAGCAGCAAGCGCCCGATGCGCTCCTTCTTGCCACGCGTGGCGTTGAGCACGCTGCTGCCACTGCCGAGCTTGCCCGAATAGACGCGCATGAAGGTGAGCTGCCCGACGAAGGGATCGTTGATGATCTTGAACGCAAGGGCGCTGAAGGGTGCGTCGTCCGAAGCCTCGCGCGTCATCTTCTCGCCAGGCTTGTCCACGGACTCACCCTGAACAGCGAGGATATCGAGGGGAGAGGGCATGAGGTTGACGATCGCGTCGAGCAGCTGCTGCACGCCCTTGTTCTTGAACGCGGAGCCGCACAGAACGGGCACGAGCTTGAAGGCTAGGGTGCCGGCTCGGAGCGCGCTGATGATCTCGCTCTCGCTAAAGTCGGTGTCGCCCTCGAGGTAGCGGGCCATCAGCGCGTCATCGACCTCAGCCGCGGCCTCGAGGAGCTTGGCCCGAGCTGCTTCCGCCTGCTCGCGGAAGTCTTCGGGGATTTCGAGCTCGTCCCAGTCGGCGCCGAGGTTGTCGTCGTGAAAGCTCAGCGCCTTCATCTTGACGATGTCGATGATGCCGCGATGCTCGTCCTCGCTGCCGAGGGGGATCTGAATGGCGATGGCGTTCGCACCGAGGCGATCGTGGATGCTGTCGAGGGCGCGCGGGAAGTTGGCGCCGGCGCGATCCATCTTGTTGATGAAACAGATGCGCGGCACGTTGTAGCGATCCGCCTGGCGCCAGACCGTCTCGGATTGGGGCTCGACACCGGCGACACCATCGAAGACCGCCACTGCGCCGTCGAGGACGCGCAGGGAGCGCTCGACCTCGATGGTGAAGTCCACGTGTCCGGGCGTGTCGATGATGTTGATGCGGACGTTGTCCTTCGCGAAGGGACCCTCTTTGGGCATCCACGCGCAGGTGGTAGCCGCGGAGGTAATGGTGATCCCGCGCTCCTGCTCCTGCTCCATGTAGTCCATGGTCGCGGCGCCGTCGTGCACCTCACCGATTTTGTAGTTGATCCCCGTGTAGTAGAGGATGCGCTCGGTGGTGGTGGTCTTCCCCGCGTCAATATGGGCCATGATGCCAATATTGCGTGTTTTCTGAAGTGGATACTGACGGGGCATGAGAGTCGAGTGCGGTCGAGTTACAGAAGGAGAAGAGTGGTGGAAGGCGGGTTGAAACATCTGGTGCGATCGGCGTGATCCGGACACAAGAAACCCCCTCCGACCCTGGCGATCACCCTTGGATCGCGCATGTGACGGATATACACCGTCGGAGAGGGTCTCGAGAGGCATACAGTGGTCTGCCGGCCGGTTAGACCGGTGGAAGACACTTTATCGACACCATCGTGTCGACTGCTGACTCTCGTCTATGTGTTGGTGATCATTGAATTCTAGAGACGCTCCATACTCGACTGGTTTCCGTAGACCTTGCCAAGTTTTTCCGGGATGCCGCTCACGCGGCGAACTCATCAGAATGCCTGCCTACCAGCGGTAGTGGGCAAATGCCTGCCTACCAGCGGTAGTGCGCAAAAGCCTTGTTAGCTTCCGCCATCTTGTGGGTGTCGTCGCGCTTCTTCACGGCGGCTCCACGGCCCTGTGCCGCTTCGCTCAGCTCGGCGGCGAGGCGCTCGGTCATGGACTTCTCACCGCGCCTGCGGCTGTAGCTGACGATCCAGCGCATGGCCAAGGAGGTGCGGCGGTCATTGCGGACCTCGACGGGCACCTGATAGGTGGCACCACCGACGCGACGGCTCTTGACCTCGACGCGGGGACGAACCATCTCGAGGGCCTTCTTGAAGGTGTCGAGGGGCTCCTCCTTGTAGCGCTCTTCGATGATCGCGAAGGCACCGTAGACGATCTTCTCGGCAGTGGACTTCTTGCCGCCCTGCATGATCGTGTTGGTGAACTTGGCCACCTGCAGATCGCGGTACTTCGGATCGGGCAGGATCTGGCGTTTTTCGGCTACGTGACGACGGGACATAGATTCTGCCTCAGGACTTCGGGCGCTTCACGCCGTACTTGGAACGGCGCTGGGTGCGGTTCGCCTTGTTGGTGTTGGAGGGGCCGCCGGCGCCGGTGGCGTCCAGAGTGCCGCGGACGACGTGATAGCGCACGCCCGGCAGGTCCTTCACGCGGCCACCACGAATGAGCACCACGGAGTGCTCCTGCAGGTTGTGGCCCTCACCGGGGATGTAGGTCGTAACCTCGATCCCGTTCGAGAGGCGCACGCGGGCGACCTTTCGAAGCGCCGAGTTCGGCTTCTTGGGTGTGGTGGTGTAGACGCGAACGCACACGCCGCGCTTCTGCGGGCATTGCTGAAGAGCGGGCGAGTCGGTCTTCGCCTTGAGCTTTTTGCGCCCCTTGCGGACGAGCTGGTTGATAGTCGGCATGATTCTCTGCTCGAAATCCAGGAAAAGGGGCCAAAAATACGGCGTTTCCTGGGAATCCCTGGTCGAAGGGACGCGAATGATAGCTTTGAAGGGCTGACTGTCAAGGCGGCAATTGTGGATCGCGTCTGATTCCCTCTCCGACGAGCGCGCTGGGCGGGACGTATGCACGCGGATCGGCTGCTCGATCACTGCGTTTTGTACAAATCACGGCGTACAGTGATGCATCTCGCTTCAAAAGTGGAGGGTGAGATCCAGGCTGACGGGGGTCACGGCGAGCACGAGCTCGAGTGCGGGGTCCGCGTAGCTCGTCTCGCTCGCCTCGGAATCCTGCGCGTCGGGCCCGAGCCGGAGGTCGTCGGGCAGTTCGCGCCTGCGTTCATGGCGAATTCGTGGATGGAAGCGCACTTGAGCTTGAATCACTCCCGCCACAGCCATGACCGCTAGAGCGCCCGTCGAGGCCCAATTGGCCCAACGAAGCGCGCGGGCGGATCGTCTCAGGGACAAGGGATCCAGGCGATTCGCGCGGGCTCGCACCACGGCGTGACCGATAGCCGTACCCAGGCTGACCAAGGCGAGGGCGCCCTCGGTGTAGGCGAAGAAGCGCCCCAAGCGTGCGTCTTCGTTTTGGAATTGGCCGACGCCAAAGGGCAAGAGTGCGAGCGTGCGGCTGTTCTCACGCTCCACGACCTCGATGCTCGCGAGCTGTTCGAGGCGTCGCATCCTCTCCTGCTGACCGACCAAGTGGCGCATCTCTGCCTCACGACGCTCACGCTCGAGTCGCGCGCTCTCCTCTGCCGCGGACAAGGCGTGGGCGACTCGACGACGTCGGGCCGACTCGAAGGCCTCCTGCACGGCCTCGGGGAAGGACGCGGGGATCAGATAGTCTGAATCGGCGGATAAGATCGCTTCGAACTGCTGATCCGCTGCGCTGGGTTGGCCGACGAAGAGGTAGGCTGCGCCGAGGTATTTGCGCGACTCGAGCACCAGCGCGGGGTTCTGAATGCTGGGGACGGGGCCGCCCACGAGCGCCTCGAAGAGCTGCACAGCCCGCTGGTAGTCGGCGTCCGTATAGGCTTGGCGGGCGGTCTCGAACTCGCGCAGTTCGTCGGTCTGGGCGAAGGCCGCGGGCACGAAGAACTCCATCGCGACCGAGAAAAGGCCGATGAGGAGGAACCCACGTGTCGCCCTGAAGATCTCCGTCATGCGCCGCTCCGCGCAGACTCAGTCACCTCCCGCGGGCCCGAGATGGACCCTGACGGCTGGGGCGAGGGAGCCTGCCGTGAGCTGTAGACTGCCGGTATAAACTGCCCGGCCCTCTGCTGTCACGGTAAACTGGCGACGCTCCTCCAGAGCGCCCATGGGGACGAGGAAGATCTCGTTCGTGGGCCCGGAGGCGGCGCGACCGCGGCCGGCGCTGATGCGCACGCTGCCGAGCACGGGGGCGCGGACCAGGACGCGCGCGGGATTGAACGAGAGCGCGCGCTCGAGCCGGTAGGGCGTGCGCCCGGGCGGAATGTTGACGCTGAAACGAGCCGTCTCACAGCACCCGCCCACGGCTTGGAAGACGAAGCGGTGGAGCCCGGGACGCAGCTCGATGCGCTGAAAGCCGGGGCCATACGGACGTGGCGCGGAGCCGTCCACGCTGATGCGCACGCGCTGCGGGCTCGGATCGAAGATGACGACGCGCGGTACTCGCGGGAGGTTCGAAGCGCGCTGAATTATCCGGGGTCTGAGGGTCACGACCGCGGACGCCTCGGGGGCCGCATCGGCGACCTCTCCAGAGGCTGCGTCCACGGACGCGACCAGCGGGCTCGCGTCGACCCCGGCGTCTGTGGACACGGTGCCCGCGTCGATCGTGTCGATGCGCGCCTGACCCGGAGAGAGGTAGACCCAAGCGAGACAGGCGACGCCCACGAGCACCAAGGACGCGAGGGCGACCCGGGGAATCCACTCCACGAGACGGCGACGCCTGCCGAGCCTCTCGACGATGCGTAGCACGGCCTCGTTGCCGTCGTCCAAGACGAGCACCCGGTCGAAGCGCGACAGAGCTCCGGGCAGATCTCCCTGACTCGCCAGCTCCTCACCTCGCGCACGCAGCGCCTCGATGGTGACCTCTTCGAGGCGCTCGGCTTCCGCCTCGGGGTCAGTCAGATAGGCCGCCAAGGCTTGGTCCGGGTCGTCGATGCCGATCTCCGCGACGAAGGCCTCGAGCGCCTCCGCCAACGCGACCGCCGTGGGAAATCGATCCGCGGGATCGACCGAGAGGGTGCGCTCGATGATGCCCGCGAGGGTGGCGCCGATGCGTGGGTTCACGCGCAGAGGGTTGGCGAACTCACCGTCCACGATGCGCTTGAGCACCTGATGCGGGTTGCGCCCGACGAAGGGCAGGCGCCCCACGGCGAGAAAGTACAGCACGGTGCCCAAGGCGAAGACGTCCGTGCGAGCGTCGATGGTGTCGCCCTCGATCTGCTCGGGCGCCATGTGCCCGGGCGAGCCCAAGATCTGTCCCGTGGCCGTGAACGATTGGGAGTCGACCATCTGCGCGATGCCGAAGTCGGCGAGCTTGACCAGGCGCTTGTCGTGGACGAGCACGTTGCCGGGCTTCACGTCACGATGGACGATGCCGCTCGCGTGGGCGGCGCTCAGAGCGTGAGCCACCTGGATCCCGATGCACGCGGCGATCTCCGCGGGCAGCGCTCGGCCTTCGTGAACGAGCCCCTCGAGGGTCGGCCCCGTGAGCAGCTCTGCCGCGATGTAGCTCTCCTCGGACTCCTCGCCGCTGTAGTCATAGATCTCGAGGATGTTGGGGTGCTTCAACCTTGCGACGCTGCGCGCCTCTCGGGTGAAGCGAGTGCGCGCCTCGGGTGCAGCGCGCAGATGAGGATGCAGCACCTTCAGGGCGACCATGCGGTCGAGGCGTGTGTCCCGGGCGCGATAGACCGTGGCCATGCCGCCATGACCGAGCTCGTCGAGCAGCTCGTACTTCTCCAGCCTACGGGTTACCAACTCAGCCTCACGCGGCCGGCAGTGTACATGCTTCGCTGGCGCCGTCGTGAGTCTTCAGGGCTGGAGCTGCTCAGGGCGCCGTTCATGACGAGCGAGCCCGGCGCTCGCGGGAGCATGGAGCGCTTCTCGAACTGGCAGCCTCTAGGCGGTGGCCGTGGCGCGGCGGAGCTTCTCGGGGACAATCTGTGAGAGCTGCCATGCCTGCAGGCGCATGCGCTCCTCGAGGTCACTGTAGGCGCTCTTGATCTTGGCGACGTACCAACCCGAGCCGGCGATCACGGGGATGTAGACGCCGAGCAGCATGATCAGCGCGCTCGTAGGCTTCAGCTCGAAGAGCATGGACTGAATGACGATCTGTCCGTCGATGACAGCGAAGGTCGATGGGAGGATTCCGCCCAGCTCGAGGCCCACGGGGATCGCCAACCCGAGCACGCCCAAGACCACGACCCACACCCGGCGAGCGTAAACGTTTGTCGCGGCTCCATAGGCCGCCGTGGTCGCCAAGGCCACGACGGGCACCAGCATCAGCGGACCCACGATCACGGTGGAGACGACCACGGTGAAGGTCGCGGCGCACAGGTGATCCAGCGCGATCAGTGGGTTCTTGTCCCACTTCAGGTGGTAGATGGAGAGCAGGAAGCTGAGCGTGACGGACCCCATCAAAGCGCCAAAGGCGACCCAACTCTTGACGCCCATGTAGAGTACCAAGGGGCCGAGGGCGAGCAGGCTCAGATACACGACCGCGGCCATCTTCATGCCCGCGCGCTTGGCCTCGCGGCGCGACTCGTCCAGCGCCTCGCGAGCCTCCGCCGGGAACTGCTTCGGAGGCTCGGTCATGAGCCGATAGAAGGTCTGAAGGGCGATCTCGTTGTCTGGATCCATGCCCAGCGCCGCGCTCACCTCGCGCATGGCCTCGCCCCGTCGGGAGGCCTCCTCGGGAGAGCCGTCCGCGTTGATCCACGCCTCCGCGGCCCGCTGCGCGTGCTCTCGGGCCGCCTCGCGACGCAGAGCGAGATCGCGGTCCCCATCTAGGAAAGCCTCGAGCGCGCGAGAGAGGTCCGCGGCGGAGTCGAAGCGATCGGCAGGGTCCCGCGCGAGCGCCTTCAGGCAGATCTGATCGAGCTCCGGCGCGATGCCCGCGTCGGGCGCACGTTGGCTGGGCGCAGGCGCCGCGTCCAAGGTGGAGAGCACGAGCTCGTTGAAGACCTCGCCCGAGTGCAGAGGCTGGTGCGTCAGCATCTGAAACAGGATCGCCCCGAGGGAGTAGATGTCGGCACGATGATCGATCGCGGCTGACGCGCCCGCGAGCTGCTCGGGCGCCATGAAGCCGAGGGTGCCGACGATGTCCCCGTCGACCGTGTACTGCACGTTGCTGCCGTCTTTGATGCCCTCCTCGGCGGGCAGGTCCTCGGCGTCGCCGATCTTCGCGAGGCCCCAATCGAGCACGTAGACCTCGCCGAAATCTCCGAGCATGATGTTGGCGGGTTTGAGGTCTCGATGGAGCACGCCTCGCGCGTGGGCGAAGGCCATGGAGAGGCAGACGTTGTTGAAGGCGGTCAGCAACTTGCGCCGCGAGTACTGTGTGCGGAAGGTCGAATCACCCACGCTTAGACCTTCGAAGACCTCCTCGAGGCTGCGCCCTCGGACACGCTTCATGGTGAAGTAGAGCCGCCCCTCGGGATCCGCACCGAGGTCGTAGACGGGCACGATCGCTGGATGCTCGAGCTGACCTTGCACACGCGCCTCGCGCACGAAGCGCGCCTGGGCTCTGGCCTGACCGCGCGAATGCTCCCCGCGGATCACCTTCATGGCGACATCCCGACCGATGGTGTTGTCGGTGTAGAGGTTGACCTCGCCCATGCCACCCTTGCCGATCAGGCGGCGGAAGGCGTAGCGGGTCTCGAAATCCAAGGTCTGCGGAGCGCGTCCCCCGCCGACCGCGTTGGCCCGCCGAGCAGCTCGCGCCCCGGACTGCTCGACCTCCGTCGGACCCGCGTCCTCCCAATCGCCATCCCCCGGCAGCACCAAGGAGGAGCCACCGATGTCGACGGGCTGCAGGCTGCTCCGAGGCCGCCGCGTGGGCGCCGCATCGCGGAAGACCGGAGGCGTGAAGATCGGGACTCGGTTCTCGGTCGGTTGCTGATCGAACTCTTCCGGGGAAGCGGCGGACGGACGGACGCTCGTGAGCTTCTCGTCCCAATCCGCGTCGTCCGCTCCGGGCGGCTCCGACGCGATCGTCGCTTGATCTTCCCAATCCTCCGGTTCGAGTGGAAGCGGATCGATGGCTCTGTCGTCTCCCATGGTCGGCAGCCTACCAAGGGCGAGGAACGCGTCCGCCCCGGGACGGCGTTCGGTTGCGCTCAATCAACCGCGGCCTCCGCGAGACACGAGGCGACGACCTATGCGATCAGGGCGCGAGCAGCTCGGGCGGGAAGCACAGCTCCACGTCTCGACGCAGACCCGCGTCGTCTTCGCCGCCCACGACCCAGAGCAGGCCCGAGGCGAGGCTCAGGGCGGCCGCGTGCGTGCGCGCGTGCACCAGGCGACCCGCGGCCTCGATGCGTGCTCCGCCGGTGTCGAAGACCACGCGCTCGAGCAGCGCGCTGGGGCCATCGCCGCCCACGAGCAGGCGGGCCTCGGGCACGTAGACGACGCCGTCACGCGCCTGATCCCACACGGGACCCGGTGTGGCCGAGCAGTCCGCAGCGCAGGAGATCAGCCAGGTGTCCGTGCGAGCTCCTCCGGACGCGTCCACGCCGCCTAGCAACAGGGCGCGAGGGCTCAGCGGATCCACGAAGAGCGCGGCGCCGAGGCGAACTCCATCGCCTTGGTCCGGGACCAGCACGCGAGGCGCGACTCCCGGGGAGATGACCTCCACCAGCGCGCCCGCTCCCGAGGCGCCGCCGGCGACCCACACGCGGTCGCCCACGAGCGCTGCGGCGGGTCGAAAGCGAGGCGTGGTCAGCTCACTGAGACGCTCGATCGTCCCCACGATGTCGACGTAGGAGACGCCGGCGACGGGAGCGTCTGCGGATCCGCCGCCGACCACCGCGAGTCCGCCTCCGGGGCGCGAGGCGACGGCCGAGTAGGGCCCCGCGCCGGCGTGCAGGATCACCGGCAGCACGTCCTCAGCGAGCAGCGACGTCTGATCCTCCGCGAGCAGCAGGATGGCGTCGTCCGAGTAGGCCGCGGCGCGCGTCGGACCGGAGGAGAGGCCGAGATCGAAGGCGGGCCCCGCGGTGAGCAGGAGCAGGTCGAGGTAGCGCCCATCGGACTCCACGGAGCCGTCCTTCCGTCCTCCGACGGTCAGCGCGAAGGTGCCCGCCTGGGCGAAACCAAGATCCGCGCGCGGCGTGTCTAGCGCCAGGCCCGCCAGCGACTCGCAGCTGCCCGGAGCGCCCATGGGGATCACCAGGGAACCGCCCGAGAGGACGGGCCGGAAGACCGGAGGCGCGCCGATCAGGCGGTTAGCGGGACCGCTGAGCTCGAGCCCGAGAGCGATCTCCGGATCGAGCTCAGAGAAGGAGATGGTGAAGTCGAAGCGGCCACCGGAGACGGGCGCCGTGAGTTCCCGGAGCTCGGCGTCACCTTCGCGCAGACGAACGCTCGCGGTGTCGAAGCCGCCTCCCGCCACTGGATTCTGGCCCGCGGGTGTGACGACGCGGACGTCGAGCACCAAAGGCGGCGGCGAATTGCTACAGGCGGCCAGGAGACACAGCGCCATCAGCGTGCCGCAGCGAGGCGAGGGAGCGAGCATGTCCGCGAGCGGGCCGAGCATCGAGGAGAGGTTGCGGCCAGGGGAGCGCACGGGCAAGAAGACGAGCATGAGAGCGCGCAAGCTCAGCAGGATCGCGTCGGAGCGCGCCGCGCGAGCGCTCGGGGCGCGGCCCGGTTTCGTCTGGCTGGATGGAGACGGGTCTGGGTCCGAGGGCCGACTCTCGCACCTCGCGAGCGACCCTGTGGAGTGGCTGCGTGTGCCACTGAGCGAGGCTCAGCCACTTCGCGCCCTGGCTCGCCTGACGACGACCGACTCCGTGAACGCAGAGCTCGGGCGCGCGCCGCGCTGGATGGGCTACGTGGCGTACGACGCGGGGCTCGACGCTTCACTCCGAGCCCGGCGGCCGGCGGACCAGAGGGCCCTCTGCTTCGCGCGCTACGAGGCCACGCTGACACTGGATCACGCATCGGGGGAGGCCTGGATCGTCGGCGAAGACGCCGCGGCCTGTGGGCGACTCGAGAGCAGACTCGCGGCGAAGCTTCCAGAGCCGGGAGACTTCAGACTGAGCGAGCTCGAGGCGACCTCCAGACAGCGGCACGAGCGGGCGATCCTGGGCGCTCTGGAGGAGATCGCGGCGGGGGAGATCTACCAAGTGAACCTGGCGCGTCGCTGGCGCGCGCGCTTTTCGGGCTCGACGCTGGGGTTGTTCTTGGCCATGCGCCGGGCCAGCCCCGTGCCCTTCGGCTTCTACTTCGACAGCGGGCAAGAGCGCGTGCTCGGGCGCAGCATGGAGCGCTTCCTGGGCTGGGAAGGTCGCGCGCTGCGATGCCGGCCGATCAAGGGCACGATCGCTCGCAGCGGGCAGAACGACGACGACGAGGCCGCGCGCCTGCGATCCGACACCAAGGAGCGAGCGGAGCACTCGATGATCGTCGACCTGGTGCGCAACGATCTCGGACGCGTGGCCGAGGTGGGCAGCGTGAAGGTGACGGATCTGCTGAGCGTGGAGCCCTACGCCGGTCTGAGCCACTTGGTCTCCACCGTCGGCTGCCGGACGCGAGAGGACGTGCGTCTGGTCGACGTCTTCGAGGCCACGTTTCCACCGGGCAGCGTGACCGGCACACCCAAGCTGCGCTCCATGCGCACCATCGAAGAGCGCGAGGGCTTCTCCCGCGACGTCTACACGGGCGCCGTGGGCTACATCAGCCACGCCGGCGACGCTCACTTCGCGGTGGCCATCCGCACGGCCGTGGAGCGCGCGGGCGAGGTGCGCTACGACGCAGGCGGCGGGCTGGTGGCCTTGAGCGATCCCGCACGCGAGCTCGAGGAGACGGAGCTCAAGGCGCGCGCCTTCCTCGACGCGCTCCGCGAGCCTTCACCCGAGGTGTAGGGTCGAGTGGCAGGAGTCGACAGTTTCTTGCCCGACGCGGCTCCCTCGGCGTACCCACGAGATAGCCATGAGCGCCCTCGTCCACGCCACGCTGAAGCTCCGCAAGTCTTCCCGGGCGGCGTTCGGTTTCGTAGCGGCGGCAATCTTCGGCCTGCTGCCTCCGCTGGGCGTATTTCACCTGGCCTCGACTGGTCCGAGCCTCGAGCAGGGAGCCGTCGCCGTCGCCTGGGGCGTGATCTTCGCCAGCCGAGCCTCCTCGCGCTTCAAGGCGGAGTCCGCCGGCGCTGGACTCGCATGGCGCGATCTCGAGCTGGGCCTGCTGCTGCTCGTGGCCGTGCACGCCGCCGTTCAGCTCTATGGCGGTCTCTCGGGTCCGCTTTATCCCATGGTCTACGTGCTGGTCGCCTTCGTCGCGTCCTTCGCCCACGCGCCCGCGGGCAGCGTGATGGTGCTGCTCGCCGTGGCCTACGAGGCGCCGATTCATTTCCTGACGGAGCGCCAGCAGGATCCGAAATCCTTTGGCCTGCACGCGCTCTTCATCCTCTTCTTCGGGGTCTTGAACCTGGTGTTCACGCGCGTCGAGATCGCCCGCGTGCGGGAGCGCTCGAAGCGCGAGCTCTCGGACGAGCGCGAGAAGGTGCGTCAGAACGCGCGCATGTTCCGCCTGGTCTCGGCGCCTAGCCGCGGCGGCGGTGGCACGGACGAGCGCCTCTTCACCTCCAGCGTGCAGGAGGTGCACCACCAGCTCTACCGCGCCCTCAACCTGCTTCACCGCACCCTCGAGCTACACACCTGCGTGTTCCTGCTGCTCGACGAGAGCGGCGAGCGGCTTCACATCGCAGAGCTCGTGGCCGACTCGGAGGATGTGGCGTCCGGACCCTTCGCCGCGGGCGAAGGCGTCCTCGGCGCCGTCGTTCGACGTCAGCTGCCCATGAACCTCGAGCACCTGAAGTCGAGCTACAAGGGCATCGGCTACTACTCGGGCGGCATCGAGGTGAAGAACTTCCTCGGTGTGCCGGTGATGCAGTCTGGCCGCATCGTGGGCGTCTTGTGCGCGGACCGCACGGAAGAGCGACCGTTCTCGGCCAAGGAAGAGGAGATCCTCTCCGCCTCCGTCGAAGATCTGCTGCGCGCCATGGAGAACGAGCGCGTCTTCGTGCAGCTCGAGCACTCCAAGCGCGAGCAGGCGCAGCTGCATCGCGCGTCGCAAGCCCTCGGCGCTGCCCTCGACGACGAAGCGGTGATGCAGGCTGCGCTCGGCGCCATCGCCGACATCGCGCCCTATGATTTCGCGGCCATCACCACCTTCGACGCCGAGACGCGCAAGCACGAGGTTCAGCGCGCCACGGGCGAGCGCGCGGACGAGATCGACGGGCTGGTGTTTCGAGACAACACCTCGCTCACGGCGATGGTGGTCAAGAACCGACACTACCTGCCCTACCGTTGCGACTTCGATCCGCGCCAGCAGACCGTCTTCACCCGCCGCGCCAACCTGCGAGGCATGGGCTCGCTCTTGATCTTGCCCTTGATCGTCGGTGAGGAGGCGACGGGCACGCTGGTGCTCGCGGCGCACAAGCGCCAGGCCTTCGGCAATTCGGCCCGCGAGACCTTGACCGTGCTCGCCAACCAGATCGCCGTCTCCCTCGCCAACTCCGCCGCCGTACGCAGGCTCGAAGAGCTCGCCACGACAGATGGACTGACGGGCTGCTTGAACAAGCGCGTCTTCCTCGAGGAGCTCGAGAAGAAGCGACGCAGCGCGCAGCGCTTCGGCCGCAAGGTGTCGCTCTTGATGACCGACATCGATCACTTCAAGAGCGTCAACGACACCTACGGGCACGCCACGGGCGACGTGGTGCTGAAGCGCCTCGGCGAGATCCTGCGCGGGCTGAAGCGCGACACAGACACCGTCTCACGCTTCGGCGGCGAGGAGTTCTGCGTGCTCTGCGAGGAGACCGACACGCGCGGCGCGGTGCAGCTCGGAAACCGCATCCGCGAGGCGCTCGAGGCGGAGGTCTTCCACACCGAGCTCGGCAATCTGACGGTCACCCTATCCGTCGGCGTGGCGACCTACCCCCAAGACGCAGACGACTCGGCCAGCCTCTTCGAAGCCTCGGACAAGGCGCTCTACGCGGCCAAGCACGGAGGCCGCAACCAAGTCCGCGCCGCCCGCGAGGGCTGACACCATCACGCCGTAGCCGGCGGACTTGTCCGCCGCAGAACCCGGCGTCGAATCGCACGCGGCGCCCCGCCCTCGGGTTCAGACGCGGTCGAGGAGCGAGCGCGCCCGCAGCTGCGGGCCGAAGGCGTACGAACGTACGTCGAGGGTCGCGGCGAGGACGTAAGCCGCTCCGCGGCCGTGGCCAGCGGCGCCCCGCCCTCGGGTTCAGACGCGGTCGAGGAGCGAGCGCGCCCGCAGCTGCGGACGTACGTCGAGGGTCGCGGCGAGGACGTAAGCCGCTCCGCGGCCGTGGCTGGGCCCGAGGATCAGCCGGCGCGGCCGGCGGCGAGGTACTCGTTGGTGAACTTCGCGCTCTTGTCGTAGCTCTGCTTCGTGCTCTTCTCGATCACGCTGGCGATGATCTTGCCGACGCCGAAGATCTTCGCCTCGATGCTGAAGTCCACGACGCGGAAGCAGTGATCATCGCCGTCCGGCTCCATGTGCATCACGCCGCTGATGAAGAGCTTGCCCTTCAGCGTGCTCGGCGTGACGTCGAAGGTGTAGATGCCCTTGGCCTTGTCGTACGTGCCCGTCTCCACGAAGGTCTGGCTGTCGCCCATCACCTTCTGCACGGCCTTGGGTGCGTTCAGGTTGGGCACGATGCGAGAGCTGCGCTCGCCCGTCTCCGGGTCCCACTTAAGCATCTCGAAGTCCATGTGCAGCGCCTCGACGTAGAGCGCTGTGTCGAACTCCTGATTCTCGAAGATCTTCTCCCAGAAGTCGGCTGCGGAGCAGTCGATGCGATGCCGAATCTCGAACTTGGCCATAGTGGTCTCACTCCGGGGCGCCTGCCGGCGTCTCCAAGGTTGGGGGCGCCGATGCGTCAGCGCCGGATGGGGCTCACTCGGTGATGCGGAACAGGACCGCTGTGATGTTGTCTTCGCCGCCGCCCTCGTTTGCAGAGGCGATGAGTTGCACCGACAAGCCTTCGACGTCCTCGCCGAACTCGACGACCGCGTCGCGAATCGCCTCGTCCGTGATCATGCCGCTGAGGCCATCGGAGCAGAGGACGTAGCAGTCACCGGGCCGTCCCTCGTCGGTGCCAAGGTCGACCGCGACGGCGTCCTGCATGCCGAGGGCGCGCGTGATGACGTTGGTGGGGATCTCCGCCCGCTGCGCGTCGCTCATGTCGGGCATCACGGAGAGGTAGTCGTTGACCAAGGAGTGGTCCTTGGTCATCTGCACGATCTCGCCATCGCGCACGCGATAGCAGCGGCTGTCACCGACGTGGGCGATGTAGACGCGATCCGAGTCCGCCGGGAAGAGCACGCCGACGATAGTGGTGCCCATGCCCTGCACCTCGGGGTTGCTGACGGAGGCCTCGAAGATGCGCTTGTTGGCGAGCTTGATGGAGGTGAGCAGGCGGTTCTCGTCCACCGAGAGCTGCGGGTCGAAGCTGAAGGGCCAGGTGGCGTCCTCTTGGGATGTGGCCTCGAAGAAGGAGGCGACCGTGTGCGTGGCCATCTTGCTCGCGACGTCGCCCGCGCTGTGTCCGCCCATGCCGTCCGCGACCACGAAGAGCCGGTACTCGGGCAGGATGCAGTAGCTGTCCTCGTTGTGGTCCCGTTCTCGGCCCACATCGGAGAGTCCCGCTGCGATGAAATTCATGAGTTCTTCGCCGCCGTCATTCGGGTCGTAGCTCACCCTTTCAGCGTCCCCATGTCAAGGTGTGCGAATGAGCAGGTGTCCGAATCGTCTGGGAGTTCTGCTCCCGCTCCTCCTCTCCCTCGGCCTCGGAGCCTGCGGTGGCGCCTCCGATCCGCGCGAAGTGGAGGGCAGCATCCGCTACATGGCCGAGGCGCTGCGCACCGACGCGCCCGAGCGTCTCTTCCGAGTGATCGACGCCCGCTCACGTCACGCCATGGTCTCCATCGTGAAGGATCGACGCGCCGCGGCCGACGTGATCCGAAGGCAGTACCCGGAGCCCGAGCGCGCCTCCGCCTTGGCGCAGCTTGGTGACGCGGCTCGCGCGGATGACGCGGCCGCGCTCTTCGCCGCGCGCTGCGACTCCGCCTGCCGGACCACCCTCGCGGCCAAGCTCGCGGCACCAGAGCGCGTCGATGGGGACGAGCTCGACGTCGTGGTCCACACGGTGCGCGGCGCCACGTTGCACTTTCATCGCCTGGCCCCCGGAGATTGGTGGGGCCTGGTCTGGCGCACGCAGGAGCTCGACACGGAGCGCGCGCGCGCGGCGGAGGAGCGTCGCACCATCGAAGCCAACGCAGCCGTGTACGAGCGATCCCGTCGCCTCGAGCGAGAGCCGGCGAGCCCCTGACCGCTGCGTGAGTCAGCGCGTTGACCCGCCATGGCGAGTCGGTGTAGTCGCAGCCCATGAGCGAAGACAGCGCCCGCACGAAGAAGATCGCGATCATCGGTGGAGACGGCATCGGCCCGGAGGTGGTCGCCCAAGGCGTGCGCATCCTCGACGTCTTCCGAGAACAGAAGGGCTATCCCCTCGAGCTCATCCACTACGACTTCGGCGCAGACCGCTACCTGCGCGACGGCGTGACCTTCCCGGAGGAGGCGCAGCGTGTGATCCGCGAAGAGTGTGACGCCGTCTTGCTCGGCGCCCTCGGCGACCCACGCGTGCCCGGTCTCGAGCACGCCCGCGACATCCTCTTCGGCCTGCGCTTTGGGCTCGACCTCTACTGCAACGTGCGCCCTGTCGTCTGCCTCAGCGACAGGCTCATGCCCTTGAAGAACCGCACGGCAGCCGACGTGAACTTCACGGTCTTCCGCGAAAACACGGAGGGCATCTACGTCGGCATGGGTGGTCAGTTCAAGCGCGGCACGCCCGACGAGGTCGCCATCAACGAGGACCTGAACACCCGCAAGGGTGTCGAGCGCATCATCCGCGCGGCCTTCGAGTTCGCCAAGGAGACCGGCGCCAAGAAGGTGCACATGGCCGACAAGAGCAACGCCATGCGTCACGCCCACGAGCTTTGGCTGCGCGTCTTCGAGGAGGTGGGCGCCGAGTATCCCGAGCTCGAGCGGCAGCACTACTACGTCGACGCCCTCTGCCTCTACCTGATCCAGGATCCGACGGAGTTCGAGGTGATCGTCACCTGCAACCTCTTCGGCGACATCATCACGGACCTCGCCGCCGGCTTCCAAGGCGGCATGGGCATGGCCGCGAGCGGCAACATCCGGCCCGGCGCCGTGAGTATGTTCGAGCCCGTGCACGGCAGCGCGCCCCCGATCGCCGGCAAGGACATCGCCAACCCCCTCGCCACCGTGCTGAGCGTCGGCATGATGCTCACACATCTCGGCTACGAGGGAGATGAGGCGCTGCTCTCGGGCATCGTGAAGGACGCCGTCGAGAGCGGGCATGTCACGCGCGACGTGGGCGGAGAGCTCGGCACCAAGGCCACGGGCGATTGGGTCGTAGCCGAGCTGAAGAAGCGCCTGAGTTGAAGCTCAGCTCGTAGCGACGATGGGCTGCATCTCGTCCCAACCGCAGCGACTCAGATAGTTCTTCCACACGCCCTCGCAGCTGGGCTCGTAGCGGCACGTCGCGCACTCGGCTCGCTTCTCGCGCTCCATCAGGTCGAGGTCCTCACGCTTCACGACCACGAGCTTGTGCTTGCCCTCGCCCGTCATGCGCTCGTCGCCGAGCCCGAGCAGGCGCGTGGCCTCGTTGGGCGGCTCGTAGTGGGTGTAGCTCTCGACATAGCCTCGGTTGAAGTCCGGGATTCCCTCCGTGGTGCAGAGGGGGATGTCGACGAGGAAGGCCGAGACCTGCGCCTCGAGCTGATATTGTGCCTCGAAGAAGACGCGAGCCGCGCTCGCGATCTCCGTGTAGCTCGGGAAGATCTTCTCGAAGTGCGTGTCCGCGCGACCGTTCGCCTGCATCACGTTGAACACCACCTGATCCACGCCGAGCTCGCGCAGGAAGCGATAGATCTCCGTCAGATGCGGCAGGTTCCGCTTCGTGATCACCGTGGATGTATGAAGTTCGATACCACGCCGCTTCTCCTTGGTGATGTTGCGGATGCCCTCCACCGTCTGCTCGAAAGCCTCGGGCGTGCGCACGAGCGAGCGATGGAGCGATTCCTCATGTCCATGGATGGACACATAAAAACGATTCATACCAGCCGCGATCAGTCGATGCAGCGACGGTCGATGACTGAGGGCGCGCCCGTTGGTCATCACGCTGACGCGCGGCACGCCCGCGCGCTTCGCCATATTCGCCCAATGGGCGAGGCGTGGGTTCGTGGTGGGCTCTCCCGAGGTGAAGCAGATCTCCTCGGTCATCGCGGCGCGCTCGAGGATCATCGCCACGCTCGCGTCGGTGGTCTGCGAATTCACCTCGTAGCGCGTCTCGCGATCCTCCTCCATGCAGAAGATGCAGTTGTTGTTGCAGACGGCGCCCGTCAGGATATGGACGCGCTCTTGCCGCGTCGCGATTCGCTCCTCGATGCCATGACCCACGCAGAGCACCCTAGTGTCGGCCGTGCTCGGCGGCAATCCAGGCTCGCGCCGATGCGGTCAGCGAGCAGCTCGTAGGCCGAGCGCATTTGCGTCCGACTCTCCGCGTTGGCAACTTCCCGTGCATGACGTCTCGACTCTGCTGGTTTCTGATCGTGCTCTCGGCTTGTGGCGGCTCCGGCGGCGTGATGGTGGGCGACAG
>JAADHO010000034.1 GCA_013151775.1 Deltaproteobacteria bacterium
CCCTCAGCCCTTTGCCCGACACGGCCTTCCGTGCCGCGATCGCTTCATAGATTTCTCATCATGGCTGTCTCAAACTCGTTGACACGTTCCGACGCGTCTTGCCGAGCCCGATGTCGGTAGACATGCCGGCTTCGCGCGCATGCACGACATCTGCAAGCCGTTGATGTCACCGGCGAATCGCGATTTTGTTCAGCGACTGAACAAAATAGCCCGTGCTGCAATCTCGAGTGTGAACATTCCTACTTCGCACTGGCGCGAAGCTCGGCGACCAGGGCATCCGCGGAGCGCACGCGACCCGTTTCTACATCCTGTTCGGATGCATCGAGCGCTTCGTGCAGCAAGCGCCGGTCCGCTGGCTCCAGCGCGTCCCAGCCCTCGTTGGGTACCAGCTCCACCACTGTGCCTTCGGGGAGACTCGTTGGCTCGTCGAGGACCAAGCGACCGTTCTCCACCGTAGCTTTGATGGCGACCATGCGTCCAATGTAGCGCGCCCGGCATGTGCAGGCTAGCCACGCCCGCCGTGTGCGCGCGTCTTCGCTGTCACCTGCAGCTCACCCGAAGGTCGCTGGCTTCCCTGCCATGTCATGTCCTACCCTGCGGCCTCTGGAGGTCATCCTATGACTCGTCGGCTCGTGGTTCTCGCAGCGCTCGCTCTGGGCTCCTGTGGCGGTGGAGGTTCGGCGAGCGACGCCGGTCTGGACGCGGGCGACGCCTCGAGCGACGCCCCCATCGACGCGGACGCTGGACCCGTCGCGACCTGTGAGGCCACGCGGGAGGATTTTCCGGCTCCCGTTGCGGGCGCGTGCGTGGCGGAGATCCTCGACGACGCGGCGCTGCTGCCCGTGGGCGACGACGGAGATGGAGGCTTCATCGTCCCCGGCGCGCGGCGGGTCACGAAGCTGGGGATGCAGGTCGAGTTGCCCGGCTTCCCCATGCGCGTCGTGCCCATCCCCAACAGCCGCTTCGCGCTCGTGACCGACGGTGGCGTGAGGCAGGAGCAGCTCTCCATCGTCGACCTCGAGAGCGCGACCGTGGTGGATCAACGCGTCTTCAATGGACAGAGGCAGGCGCTCTTTCTCGGCATCGTCACCAGCCCCACGGGAGACAAGATCTGGGCCTCGGGCGGCGGCACGGGCCTGATCTGGGCCTACGACTTCGACACCGCCACCGGCGCCCTGACCGACGCGCCGGCGATCGCCATCGAGCCGACCACGAACGAAGGCTACGTCGCCGGCATGCGCATGCTCTCGGACGGTCACACCCTCGCCATGACTCTGCTCTTCGGAGACGCCGTCGTGCTCTACGACACCGCGGCCGACCGCGAGCTCGCGCGCATCCCGCTCGAGGAGGAGAGCTACCCCTACGACCTCGTCGTCACGCCGGACGACTCCACCGCCTTCGTGTCCTCGTGGAGCACGCTCTCGGTCCTGCCCGTGGACCTGGTCGCGCGTCGCGTGGGCGCGCCCATCCCCGTGGGAAAGAACCCCGAGGGGCTCGCGCTCTCGCCCGACGGCGCCACCTTGGTCGTGGCCAACTCCGACAGCGACTCCCTGAGCGTGATCGACGTGCCCTCTCGCAGCCTGAAGGACACGCTCTGGGTCCACAGCGAGACGGCCACGCGAGGCGCGGCGCCCGCGGCCGGCGCCTTCGACGCCGCGGGTCGGCTCTATGTCGTCAATTCCGGGGACGACGCCATCGACGTCTTCGAGCCCGGAGGCCGCTCCTTCGTGCGCGTCGGCAGGCTGCCCAGCATGTGGTACCCGACCGACGTCAGCGTGCTCGACGATGGCCGCATCCTGGTGCTCAACGGCAAGCATCGAGGCACGGGACCCAACACCTCGCCGGGCAGCGCGAGCATCACCGCGCGCGTGGGCGGCAGCTTGCAGATCATGGCCGCCGCGGACGTCACGGACGCCGACCTGGCCGCCTGGGAGCTCGAGGTCTCCACCAACAACGATCGCGCCACGCGCTTCGGCGCCGTGCGCTGTCCCGCGGGGGCTGACTACGACTTCCCCATCCCGCGCCCGGGCGAGGGGCCGTCCTCCGTGATCGAGCACGTCGTGCTCGTGGTGCGCGAGAACAAGACCTACGACTCCTACCTCGGCAACCTCACGGACGCCTCGGGCGCGCCCATGGGCAACGGAGATCCGAGCCTGACCCTGGTGCCGGCCGAGGAGACGGATCAGGTCTTTCCCAACACGCAGGAGCTGGCGCGCCAATTCTCCATCGGCGACAACTACTACTCGCTCGCGGAGCAGTCCGTGCAAGGCCACATCTGGACCACCCACGGTCGCACGACCGACTTCGTCGAGCGCTCGTGGCTCTCGACCTGGGGCCGCTCCTATTGGGGCATCCCGCCTCAGGGCATCTTCGATCCCCTGGGCTATCCCGAGGAGGGCAGCGTCTTCGACTGGCTGGTGGAGAACGACATCGCGCTGGACAACTTCGGAGAGATCGTCGCTTCGCGCGCCGCCTTCCCCCACCCTCGCTATCCCGGCCTGGTCTACAGCTTGGCCATTCGGGACGTGCAGAAGGTCGCGTTCCTCGAGCGGGAGTGGCGTCAGCGCTGTCGCCTGAAGACCTTCAGCTATGTGGTGCTGCCCGACGACCACACCTATGGCGGCAAGGCGGGCCGACCGACGCCGCGCTCCATGATGGCGGACAACGATCAAGCCGTGGGCGACCTGGTCGACGCCCTGAGTCACAGCCGCTATTGGCCGAGCACGCTGATCTTCGTGATCGAGGACGACCCGCAGAATGGCGGCGACCACGTGGACAATCACCGCGCCCCGCTGCACGTCATCTCGCCCTGGGTGAAGCGCGGTCACGTCTCGAGCGTGCACTACAACGAGTCGAGCATCTTCCGGACGATTCAGCTGATCCTCGGCGTGGACCGGCCGCTGAACGCCTACTGGGAGAACGCGGCGCCCATGTACGACCTCTTCACCTCCACGCCGGACTACACGCCCTACACCTCGATCCCGCGGCGCTGGCCCGAGGAGACCAACCCCGAAGGCACGGCCTTCGCGATCCGCAGCGCGAGCTGGGATTTCAGTCGACCCGACGAGCAGCCCGGCATCGCTCGCGCCCTGTGGGAGCATCTCCGCGGCACGTCCGCGCCCTGGTCTCCGGTCCTGGATTTGGACGACGAGGACGAGCGCGCTCCTGCCTCACCGCGCTCCCCGTGAGCGGGCGCACGCGTTCTGCGTGAGCCGCCACACGCGCGCAAAAGCAGGTGAAAAGCCGCTTTCCTGCCGCCTCGGGTGGGTCGGCGTGAGCAGGCTCATCCGATCCCCGTCGGCGTTGATCAAGATCAATTTGATTCGAGACCCGGACGCCTACTTCTGATCCACCTGGAGGTGCCCGTGGCAGTTGAAGGTCGTGTTTTCGTGCTGGAAGAGCCCAAGCAAGCGCTGGTGGAGCGCGCGCGTACGTTCGAGGATCCGCCCGCGGGCTTCGCGCTGCTCGAGGTGCTCGCCTGTGGTGTGTGTCACACGGATCTGGGCTTCGCCGACGGAGACGTCGCGCCCAAGCAGGCCCTGCCTCTGGTGCTCGGTCACGAAATCGTCGGCCGCGTGCTCGCCTCGGATGACGCCGCGCTGATCGGTCGCCGCGTGCTCGCTCCCGCGGTGTCGCCTTGCGGAGAGTGCGCCGCCTGCGCGCGCGGCCGCGCCACGGCCTGTCCCAAGGGCCGCATGCCCGGCAACGACGCGGACGGCGGTTTCGCCTCCCACTGCTATGTGCCGAGCCGTGACCTGCTCGCCCTCGACGCCGAGCCGAATCAGGACGGCGTGCTCGGGGAGGCGAAGCTCGAGGCCTGGCAGCTCGCGCCTCTGGCCGACGCCGGCACCACCGCCTGGCAGGCCATCGTGCGCGCGGGTCTCGCCAAGGGAGACCTCGCCGTGTTCGTCGGCACCGGCGGCGTGGGCGGTTTCGGCGCTCAGCTCGCGCGCTCCGTGGGCGCCACGGTCGTGGCCCTCGACGTGGACGCGGCGCGCCTCGAGACGCTGGCGCCTTTCGTCGACCACGTGATCGACGTCAAGGATCGCGAGGCCCGGGATGTGCGCAAGCAGCTGCGCGGCTACGCCAAGGAGCATGGACTCGCCGAGGCCCCCGTGCGCGTCTTCGAGACCAGCGGTCACCCGGCGGGGCAGGAACTGGCCTTCACGCTGCTCTCCCGCGGCGGCTCCCTCTCCGTGGTCGGCTTCACGCCCGCCAAGGTGAAGCTGCGATTCAGCAACATCATGGCCCTCGACGCCGATCTCCACGGCAATTGGGGCTGCGACCCCGCGCTCTATCCCGGCGTCGTCGATCGCGCCCTCAGCGGCGAGGTCGCCCTCACTCCCTTCCTCGAGCGTCGACCCCTCGACGAGGTCAACGACGTGCTCGACGCCCTGCGCAACCACAGCCTCAGCCGTCGCGCTGTGCTGATCCCCTAGTCTTTCCTTTCGCCCTTCACCGATTCGCCGAGCCCAAGAGCCCCCTGGAGTCCGTCATGTCCGAGCACGAGCTAGTCCCCACCTACGAGTTTCAGCACATCCTCTACGAGAAGCGCCCCGTGCGTGGTCCGGACGGCGGCCCCG
The DNA here is from genome assembly GCA_013151775.1 of Deltaproteobacteria bacterium. Taxonomy (GTDB): domain Bacteria; phylum Myxococcota_A; class Polyangia; order Polyangiales; family Houyiibacteriaceae; genus JAADHO01. The sequence continues at coordinate 4,584 of JAADHO010000034.1, forward strand.
TGGAGGGCCTGTATTCCGCCTGGATCGTGCTGAACAACGAGCGCGAGTTGAACAGCTACAGCACGGAGGCCGTGAAGGAGGTGATCCTCGCCTTCCGCCGCGCGAGCGTGGACGACAGCGTCAGCGCCGTGGTCTTCACGGGCAAGGGCTCACGCTCCTTCTGCACCGGCGGCAACACGCGCGAGTACGCCACGCACTACTCCGGCTATCCGTCGCGCTACCGCGCCTACATGCGCCTCTTCAACGACATGGTCTCGGCCATCCTCGCCTGCGACAAGCCCACCATCTGTCGCGTCAACGGCATGCGCGTCGGCGGAGGCCAAGAGATCGGCATGGCCTGTGACTTCTCCGTCGCGCAGGACCTCGCGCGCTTCGGTCAGGCTGGGCCCAAGCACGGCTCCGCGCCCGACGGCGGCTCGACCGACTTCCTGCCGCTCTTCGTTGGCGCCGAGCTGGCCATGGTCAGCTGCACGCTGTGCGAGATGTGGAGCGCACACAAGGCCAAGCGCGTCGGCCTGCTCACCGAGATTGTTCCCGCCCTGAAGGTCGACGGCGAGTTCGTGCCGAACCCCATGGCCATCACCGACCGCTACATCGATCCGGCGAGCGGTGAGATCGTCTACGGCGAGCCCGTCTCGGGCGCTGCGCGCGACGCGGCCAAGGCGCTCTTGGCCAAGGGCGAGGTCGACCTGAGCAAGCTCGACGAGGCGGTGGAGAGCCTGGTCACGCGACTCACGGCCACCATGCCCGACTGCCTGATCAAGACCATCGAGGGCATCCGCAAGCACAAGCTCGAGCATTGGGACAAGAACAAGGAGACGAACCGCGCCTGGCTCGCCCTGAACATGATGACCGAGGCCAAGGCCGGCTTCCGCGCCTTCCACCTCAAGCCCGGCGGCAAGCGCGAAGTAGACTTCTTCGCCCTGCGTCAGATGCTGGCCTCGGGCCGCACCTGGGACGACTCCCTCTTGAAGGAGCTGGGCGTCGACGACGCGGCGCTGGCCGCCAAGAGCGACGCGTGAGCGCCCTCTCCATCGAACGCCTCGAGGGTGGTCGCCTGGCGGAGCTTCGCCTCACGGCGGGCAAGGGCAACGTGCTCGATCGCGAGGCCATCGGCGAGCTCTCGCGCGCCTTCGCCGAGCTGGGCGAGGACGCCGAGCTGCGCGCCATCCTGCTGACGGCGGAAGGTTCGAACTTCTCCTTCGGTGCCAGCGTGCCCGAGCACGTGCCCGGTGAGGTCGAGAGCATGCTACCGGCCTTTCATCAGCTCTTCCGCGATATCGCCAAGAGCGCGCTGCCGGTGATCGCCGTGGTGCAGGGGCGCTGCCTCGGCGGCGGTCTCGAGCTCGCCCTGGCCGCGCACCGGATCGAGGTCACGGCTGACGCGAAGCTCGGTGTGCCCGAGGTCACGCTGGGAGTCTTTCCGCCCGTGGCCGCCGCCGTGCTGCCCCTGCGCGTGCCGCAGCCCGTGGTCGACAGGCTCGTCACCTTGGGCGAGATCGTCAGCGCCGAAGAGGCCTTGCGCGTCGGTTTGGTCGATGGACTGAGCGACACGCTGGAGCAGGCGCGCGCTCAGGCGCTGAGCTGGGCGCACCGCTACCTGGAGCTCTCGGCCGTGGCTGTGCGCTTCGCCACCCGCGCGGCGCGGGCCGGCTGGGACGAGGCGCTCCACACGCGTCTCGACAGCCTCGAGCACCTGTACCTCGATCAGCTGATGAAGACGCACGACGCCAAGGAGGGCATCGCCGCCTTCCTCGAGCGCCGCGTACCCAATTGGAAGAACGCCTGACGTGCGACGGAAGATCAGCCGATGGAGAAGGGCCACACGATGAGAACACCTGAGCAGATCGCAGAACAATGCGAGCAGATCGCCTTGGATGACCACTTGGGCGAGGTCACCAAGTGGCGCGAAGAGACGGGCGGACACGCGGCGGGGCATCTCCCCGTCTACACACCCCGTGAGGTGATCGACGCCGCCGGCATGTTGCCCGTGGGCGTCGTGGGCAGCGGCGAGATGGAGATTATCCGCGGCGACGCCTACTTCCAGTCTTACATCTGCCATCTGCCACGCAGCGTGGTGGAGATGGGTCTGACCGGGCGCCTCGACAGCCTCGACGCCATGATCTTCCCGGCGACCTGTGACGTGATCCGCAACCTCTCGGGCATGTGGAAGCTGCTCTTCCCCGAGAAGCTCGTCCACTACCTCGACGTGCCGCACAACCACGACCCCGAGGTCGGCGGCGTGTTCTACGCAGGTGAACTGCGGCGTCTGGCCAAGGACCTGAGCAAGATCTCAGGCGTCGAGGTCACGGACGACGCGCTGCGCACCGCCATCGAGAAGCGCAACGAGAGCCGGCGTCTGATGCGCAAGCTCTTCGACCTGCGCTCGGATTCGCCGGAGAAGGTCCCCACCTCGGAGCTCTACGTGCTGATGCGCGCAGGCTTCCAGATGCCGCAGGACGCCCACGATGCGTTGGTGAAGGAGTACTACGAGGCCGCTCTCGCGAGCTCGCGCCCCGAGTTCGACAACGCCCGCGTGGTGGTCATCGGCTCCTTCTGCGAGCAGCCGCCCATCGGCTTGATTCGCACCCTGGAGAAGGCCGGCTGCTACATCGTCGACGACGATCTCTTGCTCGGCGCCCACTTCATCCTCGATGACCTCGAGCTCGAGGGCGACCCCTTCACGACGCTGGCCAAGAGCTGGTTCGACCACGCGCGCAGCATGCCCTCGCGCTTCGTCCCCGACGAGGTGAAGGGCGAGTACCTCGTGCAGCTCACCAAGAAGCGTCAGGCCGAGGGAGTGATCTTCGCGGCGCCGAGCTTCTGCGACCCGGCGCTGCTCGAGCAGCCCATGTTGCAGGACGCCCTCGAGCGCGCGGGCATCGCCCACACCTCCTTCAAGTACGCCGAGAACAACGGCCAGTTCCATCCGATCCTCGAGCAGGCGGGGACATTCACGGATTCGATCAAGCTGTGGAGCGAGGCCTCCTAGCCGAAGGCGACGGCCCATGCGCAGCAGACACGAGAAGTTTTAGATAGGAGAAGGGCAATGACCGAGAAGAAGAAGGACGAGAAGGAGATTCCGAAGGAACCCTCCATGATCCGGCAGAAGGAGCTGATCAGCGGCTACTACGACGAACTCGCCACGGCCAAAGAGGACGGCAAGAAGGTGGTCTACACCTTCGTCCCGGGCAACCTCGCGGAGCTGCTGGCGGCGTTTGATGTGCTGCCGGTTCTGCCGGAGATCAACGCGCTTCAGTCGGGCATGCGCAAGCGCTCACGCGACTACATCGCCACGGCGGAGAAGTCGGGTCACTCGGAGGATGTCTGCACCTACGTGAAGTGCGACCTCGGCATGATGGAGCAGGGAATTGGGCCCACGGGCAAGCCCATCCCCGAGCCCGACATGCTGCTGCTCTCCTACACGGGCTGCTTCACCTTCATGAAGTGGTTCGAGCTCTTGAAGGAGAGATTCCCCAAGGCCGAGGTCGCCATGCTGCACGTGCCCTATCAGGGCGACGGCGAGATCACCAAGGAGATGCGCGACTACACGGTGAAGCAGCTCGAGACCGAGATCGTACCAAAGCTCGAGAAGCTCACAGGCAAGAAGCTCGATCGGGATCGTCTGAAGGAGCTGCTCGTGCGCTCCGCTGAGGCGGAGGAAGATCTGGTGTGGACGTGGGAGGCGGCCAAGCATCGACCGTCGCCGATCGACGGATACTTCGGTGGCGTCTTCTACATCGGACCCATCTTCACCGCGTTTCGCGGCACCCAAGAAGGCGTCGACTACTACCGACTGCTGCGGCAGGAGGTGCAGGCGCGCATCGACGCCCACGAGGGACCCATCACTCCGCGAGGGCAGCTCAACGATCAAAAGTTCCGAATCGTGGTCGAGGGTCCGCCCAACTGGACGAGCTTCCGCGACTTCTGGAGCATGTTCGCCGATGAGGGCGCCGTGTGCGTCGCGAGCACCTACACGCGTGTGGGCGGACTCTACGATCAGGGCTTCCGCCATGATCCCGACGACATCATGGGCACCATGGCCGACTACTGCCTCGGCTGTTACACGAACCTGAACCTGCCTCAGCGCACCAAGCTGATCGCAAAATACTGCGAGGAGTATGAGGCGGATGGCTTCATCGCTCACTCCGTCAAGTCCTGCAACTCCTTCAGCGCGGGGCAGCTATTGATGCTGCGCGAGGTGGAGAAGATGACGGGCGTGCCCGGTGGATTCATCGAGAGTGATCTGGTGGATCCGCGCTACTTCTCGGCGGCGAACATCAAGAATCGACTCGAGAGCTATTTTCAGATGCTCGCTCAGCGCAAGACCGGTGGTGGCGCGAAGAGCATGGAGGCTGTGCTATGAGTGACGCCTGCTACGTGGGCATCGACCTCGGGTCGACCACCACCAAGGCCGTGGTCTTGGACGACGAATGTCGCGTGCTCGGGCGCGGCATCACCAACAGCCGCAGCAACTACGATCTAGCCTGCGAGATTGCGCAGACAGAGGCCTTTGTCGACGCACAGATGAGTCGACTCAGGCAGTCGTTCGAGAGCGACGACGTGCTCGCGTCCCACGCCAAGGTGCTCGGCGCCTCCGTGGGGCGCTCCTTCCGCTATCGGCAGCACACGCGTCAGCTCGATACCCTCGAGCGAGAGTGCCTGCGTTTGGCCCATGGAAACGCCGACCTCGAGGCCGCCATCGAGCGCATGATGGTGGCCATGCGGGAGGACGCCGAGAGGCTCTTCTCGGGGCTCGCCGCGCCGAGTGAATCGGAGTTCTTTCGGGACATCGCCGGCTCGCTCTTTCAGCGTCTGGCGGAGCAGGAGTCGAGCCCCAAGACCTTGCCTTACGAGAGCATCGTGGGCGTCTTCGACAGGGCCATCTTGGTGGTCGAGAACGAGCCCGATGACCTCAGCTTCGAGGGCAACGCCAAGGCCGCGCTCACGCGCTCCCTCGAGCGCTACGCCAAGGCCGATGATCAGGTTCGCGACGCGGCGATTCGCCAGATCGATGATCTCCTGAATCGGCCCTTCCAGACCGCCTGCTCCGTGGGGACGGGCTACGGCCGCGCGCGTCTGCCCTTTCCCAAGGCGCAGATCCGCTCGGAGATCCTCTGCCACGGCCTCGGCGCTCACATCATGTATCCGGGCACGCGCACGGTGCTCGACATCGGCGGTCAGGACACCAAGGGCATTCAGGTGGACGAGCACGGCATCGTCACCAGCTTCCAGATGAACGACCGCTGCGCCGCCGGCTGCGGTCGCTACCTCGGCTACATCGCGGACGAGATGAACCTCGGCGTGCACGAGCTCGGACCCTTGGCGCAGAAGGCCAAGAAGAAGGTGAAGATCTCCTCCACCTGCACGGTGTTCGCCGGCGCCGAGCTGCGCGAACGACTCAGCCTCGGCGAGAAGCGTGAGGACATCCTCGCCGGACTGCACCGCGCCATCATCCTGCGCGCCATGAGCATCCTCGCCCGCTCAGGTGGCGTGGAGGAGGAGTTCACCTTCACGGGTGGTGTGGCGCGCAATCAGGCGGCCGTGAAGGCGCTGCGTGACTTGATCCACGAGAACTACGGAGACCGGACGATCAACATCTCACCGGCCTCCATCTACATGGGCGCGCTCGGCGCGGCCCACTTCGCCAAGCGCGAGGCCGAGGAGATCTTGGCGGCGTCCAGTGCGGCCACAGAAGAGAGCGCGGAGGTGCGAGCATGAACGGGACGAAGCTACACACGGGCGGCGTAGACGTGGGCACGAGCTCGATCAAGGTCGCCCTCTTTCGCGTCGGCGAAGGCGAGGAGACGCTGCTCGCCAAGGTGCACGAGCGCATCCGCAGGCGCGATCCGAAGGACGTGGCGAGGCGTTGTTTCGAGCACGCTCTCGATGACGCGGGGCTTCAGGAGTCGGAGGTCGCCTACGTCGCGTCCACCGGTGAAGGCTCCATGGTCGAGTTTCGACGCGGACACTTCTACGGCATGACGACGCACGCCCGCGGCGGGCTCTTCTTGGTGCCCGACGCCCACGGTGTGCTCGACGTGGGGGCGCTGCACGCGCGCGCCATTCGCATCGACGACCGGGCCAAGGTGCTCGGTCATCGCATGACCAGCCAATGCGCCTCGGGCAGCGGTCAGTTCATCGAGAACATCGCGCGCTACCTCGGCGTGACCATCGACGAGGTGGGAGACCTCTCCTTGGCGTCGAAGAACCCGGAGAAGCCAAGCGGGATCTGCGCCGTCTTGGCCGAGACCGACGTGATCAACATGGTGTCGCGCGGCATCGCTCGAAACGACATCCTCAAGGGCATCCACCTCTCCATGGCCGATCGGCTGATCCGTCTGCTGCGCTCCGCCGACATCCAAGAGAAGGTGGTGATGACCGGCGGGCTCTCCAAGGACGAGGGCCTGCGCGCCGCCGTGATCGAGGGCATCGCCAAGGACAGGCGCGTGGCCTGCGAGGTGGTGACGCACGAGGACGCCATCTACGCTGGCGCCATCGGCGCGGCTCTGTGGGGCGCCGTGCGCCACCGTACGCTCGAGCGCCGCAAGGCGGAGACGCAGGCCCAGTCCACGGCGGCCTCACCGGCGTGAGGGAAGAGGTCCGGGCAACCGCATGCTCTGGAGCGCCGCCTCCCGCCTCATCGGCAGCGGCGGCGGCGAATCACACGGCCCAGCTGTGCGGTGATGCCGTCGAGGGCTTCGGTGAACGTCGCATCGCAGATGGATCTCAGCGTGGCGCTCTCTCCCAGGCCTTCGACGACGTCCACGATGCGGAGCGCCGGCTCGGCGTAGCCGATCCCGACGATATCGCACGCTGGGAGGAGTCGGTCCGGTCTCTCGGGATCCACGCGACGCTGCATCCGCGGGTCGGCGCGCAGGGCGTCGTAGTCGATGGCGGTCGGGTCCGAGACCAGGTCGGCTGGGACACCGGCGATGGCGGCGAAGAAGAAGCTATCGGGATCCGCCTCTTTGAAGCGCCTGAACCCCTCGACGTAGCGTTCGGTCGGCATGAGGGCCTCTGGATAGGCGAAGCAGCGGGGGTTTGGCGGCATCGTATCCCACGGATACTCCTCGTTCGTGACGTCGTAGAGCGCTGGGTCGGCGACGGAGCAGTCGTCCTCGTCCGTGACGATCACGACCGCCAGGATCGCGTCGTCTCTGACGAACCCGGCGTTCTCCCGGTCGCGTCGACCTCGACCGTTCAGGAACGTGATGTCTGACGTAGACGGCGTCAGAGCCTTTAGCGCGGCTTCGAGAGGCTGCTCGATGCCGCAGCCCTCCGTGCCCACTTGGGAGACGCAGGAGAAGTCGGCCACGAAGCGTTCGGCGTCGCTCGTCTCCGCGTGGAACTCGAGAAACGGTGGATAGCCGCGAACGCATTCGTCGCGCCAAAAGTAGCCGTGCGTCCGCAGGACTCCGTCGTCGCCGTCGAGGGCCGATGGCGTGCACCCGGGGATCTCCACGTCCCCCGTGGCGAGCTCGGTCGTCACGACGGCGACGCGCAGATCGGTGACGGGCTCGAACTCGGGCCGCCCGTCTTCGTCGAGGTCGCCGGTCGCGAGAGCCCGCACCATGCGTGGGAACTCTCGCCCCAGTGCCACCTGCTCCTCCGACATGGAGCGGGAGCTGTCGACGACGAAGAGCATATCGACGGAGAGCTCGAGGCCAGGCTCGATCGGTCCGGCGTCACAAGGCCCGCTGTCGATGGGAGGGGCATCTGGTGATGTGTCCTGAAGGGCGTCCGCGGTCGCGTCCGCGATCGCATCCCGCGGCGCATCCGCGATCGCATCCTGCGGCGGATGGGAGTCCGCAGACGCGTCCGGCGGCGGGCCGGCGTCCTCGGGCAAGCGGTGCGATAGGTAGCACCCGCTCGAGAGCACAACCATCAAGGCGGGGATTGGCCAAGTCTGCACAGCGGCGAGTTTAGCACGAATCCCGCCGCCGACGTCTTGGCACTGCTGGGCACGGCGGCCTCGCACCGCGGAGTCGTGCTATCCTCGCCCGCGTGGAGCATGGCGAAAACACGGCTCGACGCCTGACTGCCGTTGGCGCCACGTCGCTGCTCGCGCTCTTCCTCTGTGCGTGCACGGGGACTTTGGGGACGCCCCCCGCGGACGCTGAGGCGCGCTCTGATGGGGGCGAAGTGGATGCGGCGGTCATGGACAGCGCTCTCGTCGACGGCGCACGCGATGGCGCGCCAGCGGATAGTGGCCCCGCCGATGGCGGTCCGATGGACAGCGGCCCTGCCGATACCGGCCCCGTGGACAGTGGCTCCGCCGATCCCTGCGCGAGCGTCAGCTGCATGGCCCACGCGCGCTGTGTCGCGGGGAGCTGCGTCTGCGCCGAGGGCTTCGAGGCCGCCGGCACGGACTGCGTCTCCCCTACGATTGGAGACCCGGCGACCCACAGCGAGGCAGAGGTCTGTGCGCGCTACCGGGCGAGTCAGGCGGTGTCGACCGGCTACTACATCGACGGAGCGACGATGTGCGACCCGGGCACGCTGACGCGCGCCGGCAGGGACGACGCCGTCCGCAGGCTCAGCTTTTTTCGCTGGCTCACCGGGCTCGCTCCCGTGTCTGCGGAGAACGCGACCAACAACCTCCAAGCGCAGCTCTGCTCGGTCACGTCGGCCTGGAATCCGGCTGGACTAGCGGCCCATCGGCCCGACCCCTCGGCCCTCTGCTACACGCCCGAGGGCGCCGCCGGGGCAGGCGCGAGCAACATCGCCTGGGGCGTTCAGAGCGGTCCGAGTCTGATCGACATGTTCATCGTGGATCGAGGCAACGACAGCACTCTGGGCCATCGCCGCTGGTGTCTGTATCCGCCTTTGGGGGAGGTCGGCGTGGGGATTCACCACGGGGGGAGCTCCTACGGCGGGGCGGCCTGCCTGAAGGTGATCGGTACCGGAGGAAGCGTCGTCGGCGCGCCTTCTCCCGAGATCGTGCCCTATCCACCCGCGGGCTTCGTGCCCGTCGCGTTGATGCGCGGAATCGAGTGGTCCCTGGGAGGAGGCGGCTTCCGCGGCCCTGTCACCGTGGTGATCACTCGGCAATCGGACGGCGCGCCCCTCTCGGCGACCAGCGTGCCGCTCACCGGTGGCTACGGTTCACCCACCGTCGCCTGGAGGCTCGATGGCTGGAGCCCCGTCGCTGGGGAGACCTACCGCGTGGAGGTGACGGATGGCACCACGACCATCGCCTACGAGGTGCGGCCCCTCAGCTGTTAGGCGGTGTTCGCGGGCGCGACCGCCTGACCGAGCTCAGCCACCGAAGCGAGCGCTGAGCTCACCGATGGCCAGGGCCGTGCGCCGACGCTCGGACCAGCTCGCGTTGGGGACGAGACGCTCGAGGGCCGTGGCCACTCGGCGCGCGGCGTCCGCGCGGGCGTTCAGGCGTACGTCGAGACGCGCCTGCGCCTCCACG